>JBEGVK010000077.1:0-5984 GCA_041178405.1 Actinomycetota bacterium
CGCGATGCCGGCGCCCAGCCATTCGTCGTGCCGGCCATGGGCAGCCACGGCGGCGCGACGGCCGAGGGACAGTCCGCCATGCTCGCCAGCCTCGGCATCACCGAGGACTCTGTCGGCGCCGAGATCCGCTCGACGATGGACACCGTCGAGGTTGCCCACACGGCATCGGGAATGCCGCTCTACCTCGACCGCCACGCGGCCTCTGCCGACTACATCTTCCCCGTCAACCGAATCAAGCCGCACACGTGCTTCAAGGGACCCATCGAGAGCGGCATCACCAAGATGGCGGTCGTGGGATTCGGCAAGCAGCCTGGTGCGGCGCAGATCCATGCCTGTGGACCGGTCGAGATGCGCAACCGCATCCTCGACGGAATCGCCGCCCTCACCGCCACGGGCAGGGTGCTCGGCGGCCTCGGATCGATCGAGTCGGCCAGCGGCGAGGTGGTCGAGGTTCACGCCCTCACCGGTGCCGAGGTCGGCGCATCCGGCGAGCTGCGTCTCACCGACCGCGCACGCGAACTCGTGCCGCCGCTTCCGTTTCCACAGATCGACGTGCTCATCGTCGAGAAGGGCGGCAAGGACATCAGCGGTACCACCATCGATCCCAATGTCACCGGCCGCTTCTACGTACATGGTCTCGATGAACCGGGCTCACCCGATGTCAGCACCATCGTGCTGCTCGGACTCACCGAGATCTCGGCCGGCAATGCGCTGGGCATCGGCTTCGCCGACTTCATTCCGGTGTCGCTGGCCAGACAGATCGACTGGTACAAGACCTACGTCAACTGCTTCACGGCGGGCATCGCTGGCGTGCGCCGCAGCCGCATGCCGATGGTGCTGCCCACCGACGACGACTGCATCAAGGCTGCGCTCAGCATGTGCGGTCGCGCCTTCGACCAGCCCAAGCGGGTGGTGCGCATTCACAGCACGCTGCACCTCACACGCTGCTGGGTGAGCGACCCGCTGCTGCGCGAACTGCCCGCGGGCGCCGAGATCATCACCTGACCGATGGCCGACGGCGCAGCACCCGGCGACCTGGTCGACGGCCTCCGAGCGGTTGTCGGCACCGAGCACGTGCTCGTCGATGCCGATCTCCGCGCTGGCTACGAGACCGACTGGCTGCGACAGTGGGGTGGCGAGGCCCTGCTCGTGGTGCGACCCGGCTCGGCCGACGAAACCGCTGCGGTGGTTCGCCACTGCGCTGCTGCGGGCGTGGCGATCGTGCCTCAGGGCGGGAACACAGGGCTGGTCGGCGGCAGCGTGCCGCGGGGCGGCGAGGTACTGCTGAGCACACGCCGCCTCGACTCGATCGGGCCGGTCGACGAGCGATCCCGTCAGGTCACTGCCGGAGCCGGGGTCACCATCGAGCGACTGCAGCAGCACGCTCGGGCGGCGGGTCTCGACATGGCAGTCGACTGGGGTGCTCGATCATCGGCCACGGTGGGCGGCGCCGTGAGCACCAATGCAGGCGGCTCGCGTGTGGTGCGGTTCGGCACGATGCGCAGCCAGGTGATGGGCCTGCAGGCCGTCTTCGCCGATGGCACGCTGGTGGACGACCTGCATGGCCTGCCGAAGCAGACCGCTGGGCCGCATCTGCCGTCGCTGCTGTGCGGCAGCGAGGGCACGCTCGCTGTCGTCACTGCTGCCCGCCTGCGCCTGGTGCCGCACTATCGGCACACAGCGGCCGCACTGGTGCCGTGCGAGTCGCTGCTGCATGCCGTGTCGCTGCTGCCCGCGCTGCGAGCGCTGGAGTCGCTCGACGCCGTCGAGCTGCTCATGCCCGAGGCTCTTGACATCGCGTGCCGCCACCTCGACATCCGTCCACCGCTCGCCCCTGCGTCAGCCGGTGCATTCGTGATGGTCGACTGTGCGGCCAACCATGATCCGACCGACGAACTCGCAGCACTCCTCCATCAACTCGACGGCGTGCTGGCCGTCGGTGCCCAGCGCGACGAGCTCTATCGAATCCGCGACCACGTGACGATCGCGCTCGGAGCGCTCGGCTCGCCTCTGAAGCTCGATGTCGCTGTGCCGGTGCTCGAGCTCGACCGACTGGTCAGGAGAATCGGCACCACCCTCGCACAGCATGCTCCGCGCGCGCGGCTCGTCGTGTTCGGGCACCTCGCCGAGGGGAATCTGCACGTGAACGTGCTCGGGCTCGATGGCCCCGACGATGCACTTGCCCGTGCTGCCGTGCGATCAGCGGTGCTGGAGGCCGCCATCGAACTCGGTGGAACGATCAGCGCCGAGCATGGCATCGGCGTGGCGAAAGTCGATTGGATGGAACGGCTGCACGGCGATGCACACCTCGGTGTGCTGCGTGCGGTGAAAGAAGCCCTCGACCCTTACGGGCTGCTTAACCCCGGCGTGCTTCTGCCGCGTCGAGTTGCGCACGCGTGAGCAGGGCGTGCATGGCGAGGCCCTCGGCGGCGAGCGCTGCGCCGCCGTCGGCGCTGCGGTCGATGACGCACACCACGTGAGCGACTCGGGCGCCGAGGCTCCGCAGCTCGTTGCTGCTGATCACCACCTGTCCGCCGGTGGTGATCACGTCCTCCACCACGGTCACCTGTCGTCCCGCCACATCGGCCCCCTCGGCCAGCTGCGCGGTGCCGTACTTCTTGGCCTCCTTGCGGACGAAGGCGGTGGGCAGGCCGGTGCGCATCGACAGCGCCGTGGCGATCGGGATGCCACCCATCTCGAGGCCTGCCAGCACCTCGGTGCCAGCGGGCACCAGTGGCACCATTGCATCGGCGATTTCACCGAGGAGATCGGGCAGCGCCTCGAACCGGTACTTGTCGAAATACTCAGTGGCGATCTGCCCTGAGCGGAGTGTGAAGGTGCCGGTGAGGCGGCTGACGGAGTTGATGCGATCGGCGAGACGGTCAAGCGACATGGGTGCAATCTTGCCCGATGGGCCGATCGGCTGTGCCCAGGTGCCGAACGGCCCTCGCCGACTGTTGTGGAGATGTGAAACATGAAACATGAAAGTGACCGGTAATTCACTGTTCATGGTGATACGACAAAGCTGGGAAATTCTTCGCAATCTGGCCGGTGGTTTGAATGCGCCAGTCTCACGCGATACAAAATGGTGTACTTCACCACGAAAGGGAGAAAACCGTGGCTGCAGCAAAGCAGAGCAAGGCAAAGGGAATGTCCGAGTCCCACAAGGCCGCACTGGCCAAGGGCCGCACTGAGGGCCGTGTCGTTCGCGAATACCTCGAGGCGCTGCGGGCAAACAAGCCAAAGCGGGGCCGGAAGCGGACGCTCGACACGGTGAAGTCGCAACTTGCTGCTGTGTCAAAGGAGATCATGGAGGCCGATCCGGTGCGCGAGTTGCAGCTCGTCCAGCGGCGGATGGATCTGCAGGCTGAACTCGAGGCCATGAGCGCCACCACCGACATGAAGAAGATCGAGTCGGCGTTCGTGAAGGTGGCCCGCAGCTATAGCGAGCGCACCGGCATCACCTATCACGCTTGGCGCGAGATCGGCGTGTCGCCGGCCGTGCTGAAGTCCGCAGGCATCGGCCGCGGCAGCTGATAGGCCTGCAGGCCGGCGCTCAGATGCCGAGCGCGTCGAGTGCGTCGATGCCCCGACCGGCGTTCTCGAGACTGCGCTTGAGGTCGAAGGCTTCATCGAGTGCGTCGGCTCCGACGGTGACGCGGGGGTCGCCCTCGAGCAGTGACCTGAACGAGACTCGCTCGTCCCACGACCGGGCGGCGAGTTCCTGCACGATCCGGTAGGCATCGTCGCGCGCCATGCCGCCGCGCACCAGCGCCAGCAGCACCGGCTGGCTGAACACCAAGCCGTAGCTGGCCCACACGTTCTCGCGCATCCGATCGGCGAACACCTGCAGTCCCTCCAGCAACTGCGTCATCCGCCGCAGCACGTAGAAGGCCAGCAGGGCACTGTCGGGCAGCACGATCCGCTCGACCGAGCTGTGCGAGATGTCGCGCTCGTGCCAGAGGGCTACGTCCTGGAGGCCGGCCTGCAGATTGCCGCGGAGCACCCTGCTGAGGCCGGTGATCGTCTCGGCGCTGATCGGGTTGCGCTTGTGCGGCATGGCGCTCGAGCCCTTCTGGCCCGACTTGAAGCCTTCCTGCACTTCGCTCACCTCGGTGCGTTGCAGATGGCGCAGTTCGACGGCGACCATCTCCATCGTCGTGCCAATGCTGGCGCAGGCATATAGGAACTGGGCATGCCGATCACGTGAGATGACCTGCGTTGCCGGTACTGCGGTGAGCCCGAGCGCAGCGGCAACGTGGGCCTCGACGGCAGGGTCGATGTTGCTGTAGGTGCCGACGGCGCCACTGAGCTTGCACACCGCCACGGCTGCACGAGCCTCGCGGACTCGCTCGATGTCGCGGTGCACCTGCAGCGCCCACAGCGCGAGCTTGGCGCCGAAGGTGGTGGGCTCGGCGTGACCGCCATGCGTTCGGCCGATCATCACTGTGTGGCGATGCTGACGGGCGAGCCGGGCCAGGACCTCGAGCAGCAATGAGGCAGTCTCGTCGAGCAGGTCGCAGGCATCACGCATCATCCAGCACCACGCAGTGTCGACGACGTCGCTGCTCGTGAGGCCGTAGTGAATCCATGCGCCGGCGGGCTGGCCGATCGCCTCCTGCACCACGTCGACGAACGCGGCCACGTCGTGGTCGGTTCGCCGCTCGCGTTCTTCGACGGCGGCCACGAAGTCACGGTCGACCATGGGCGCTGCCTCGCGGCAGCGGGCAGCATCAGCAGCGGGCACGATGCCGAGCACGGCATGAGCTTCGGTGGCGAGTAGCTCGATCTCGAGGTAGCGCCCGAAGCGTGCCGTATCGCTGAAGATGGCGAGCATCTCGGGAAGTGCGTAGCGCGGGATCATGACCAGCTCACATAGCTGTCGCGCTCGGCACCGGTGCCGACGATTCGGATTGGAATGCCGACCTCGCGTTCGACGAGCTCGATGAAGTGCCGTGCAGCAGCAGGCAGGCCGTCGACGGTGGTGACCGAGCTGATGTCGGTGCGCCACCCTGGCATCACGGCATATTCCGGCTGTCCACCGGCGCCATATGAGGTGCAGACCTTCACCTCGTCGAACGTGTCGAGTACGTCGAGCTTCGTAAGCGCAAGCTCGGTGAGGCTGTTGATGCGCACCGCCTTGCGCAGCATGACGACATCGAGCCATCCGGTGCGGCGCCTGCGCCCTGTGACTGTGCCGAATTCGCGCCCGATATCGACAAGGCGGTCGCCGAGCTCGTCGGTGAGCTCGGTGGCGAACGGGCCGCTGCCAACCCGCGTGGCGTACGCCTTGGTGATGCCGACGATGCGGGTCAGGTAACGCGGCCCGATGCCGGTGCCGACGCAAGCACCCCCTGCGGTGGGATTCGACGATGTCACGAACGGGTAGGTGCCGTGGTCGAGGTCGAGAAAGGTTGCCTGTGCACCCTCGAGGAGCAGCGCGTCGTTGCGATCGAGTGCGTCGTGCAGCAGTTGCACCGTGTCGCACACGTAGGGAGCAAGAAGGGCGCCCAGAGCCGCACAGTCGGCGACAACGCCATCGACGTGCAGGGTCTCGCCGCCAAGCGCTGCGATTTCGGCGTTGTGTGCGTGGCACTGCGAGCGAACTGCCTCGGCAAAGGCCTGTGGATCGAGCACCTCGCCGGCACGGATGCCGATGCGACGGGCCTTGTCGGCATAGGCGGGCCCGATGCCCTTCAGCGTGGTGCCGATCTTCTCGTCGCCTCGACCGGCCTCGTAGAGCGCATCGAGGGCCTGATGCCAAGGGAAGATGAGGTGAGCCTGGTTGCTCACGCGCAGGCGGGCGCAGCTGACGCCGCGCCCCTCGAGAGTGTCGATCTCGCGGAACAGTGTCGGGAGGTCGACCACGACGCCGTTGCCGATCACGGGAATTACGTGCGGATAGAGCACGCCGCTCGGGATGAGCTGCAGGGCGTACCGCTCGGTGCCGACCACGACGGTGTGCCCGGCATTGTGGCCGCCCT
>JBEGVK010000078.1:0-12019 GCA_041178405.1 Actinomycetota bacterium
GACTTGTCGAGCTTTGCCTGGCGCTGCGCCTGGGTGTACCGCTTCTCGACTGTCTCGAGGTCGGCGAGCGCGAGCTCGATCTCGACAACGCGGAGATGCTCGAGCGGATCGCTCGGGCCGGGAACGTCGTCGTCGACGAAGGCCCGCAGCACGAACACGATGGCATCGACCTCGCGGATGTTGGCGAGGAACTTGTTGCCGAGGCCCTCACCCTTCGATGCACCCTCGACAAGGCCGCCGATGTCGACCACCTGCACGGCGGCGTGCACGGTGTTCTTGCTCTTCGACATCGCTGACAGCCGGTCGAGCCGGTCGTCGGGCACCTTGGCCACGCCGATGTTCGGATCCTTCGTGGCGAAGGCATAGGGGGCGGCGAGTGCGCCGCCGCCGGTGAGGGCGTTGTAGAGCGAGCTCTTGCCAGCGTTGGGGAGGCCGACCAGGCCGAAGCGTTCCATAGCGAGTGCCGCAGGCTACCGCCGGTGGACGCCAGGCCCCGTGCTGCGGATGCCGGTGCGGTGTCTGCCGATGTGCGATGGGTGCTGCGCACAGGACGGCATGGGAGTTCGTCGAATGGCTGGCGGCAGTGCTGCGGCGGCGATGGCGGCATCGCTGTCGCTGGTGACGTGCGGCCCGACGCTGTCGCCGGCCGATGCAGTCGTGCCCGAGCACTGCGTCGACCACGTGCCGTTCGACGGCTCGGTCGACGTGCCGGGCGACCATCGCTGTGCGGGGCTCGCTCTCGAGTACCACGTGGCGGGAGTCGACCGCTCGCCATCACCGCTGTGGGCGGGGCAGTGGCTGTTCACCGACGACGAGGGTCTGTTCCGAACCGGATGGTGCACGTATCACAGCGGTCAGCATCCGCTGTCGGGCCCGCCGTCGAATCCGGTGCCGCAGTCGTTCGGGCGCGATGCCAGCGGCCGTCTCAGCGGCTACCTCGCGTGGCGCTATCGCGACACAGCTGACGATCTCACTGCGGCAGCGCTGTGGGCCGTGTTCCACTATCTCGCCGGCGATGCCGCGGGCCAGCACCGTGCCGACGATGCCTCGGCTGCGCTCGTGCCGTCGCTCGACATGCTGGGCGATGCCACGGGCCGCGCCGATCTCCAGGCCCGCGCCATCGAACTGCTCGGCGAGGCACAGCGCCTCGCCGGTGATCAGGTGCCCGAGTGGCGCCTCGACCTGACGGTCGCCGTCGGCCAGTCTCCCGCCGAGGGCACGGCGACCGTCATCCTCATGGCCGGCACCGAACCGGTGGTCGGCCAGCACGTCGCCGTGCTCGTGAGCGGCGGTGACGCGCCGCATGCTGCCACCACGGGCGCGGACGGTTCAGCCACGGTGGCGGTGCCCCTCCTGCCCGGCACCGTCACCGTGGCTGCGACCACCGACGCACCAGGAGCGGCCATGGTCTATCGCGGCACGCCGGCGACACCGACGCCGAACGGCGCGCAGCTGCTGGTGTCGGCCGGCGATCCCGAGCCGCTGACGGCGACGGCCTCGATCGAGGTGCCGGCCACCCCGACGACCCGTGCGCCCGATGGGCCGGCCTCGACGGTGCCGGACGAAGCAGATGCCGACTCGCTGCCGGTCGCCGGCTCGTCGATCGAGGCGTGGACGGCGGCGCTGGGCATCGCAGCCCTCGTTGCCGGAGCAGGGCTGCTTGGCACCGTGCGCCGGCCACGGCCCGTTGCCCGGCGTATTGACGGGCCGTTGGGGGCTGCACCGGCCGGCCGGTAGGCTCGGCTCCCTATGTCGAAGAAGACCAAGAAGCGCAAGGCGCGCATGCGCCGCAGCAAGGCCAACCACGGCAAGCGCCCGAACATGGGGCGTGGCTGACACACCCCTGCGGCCGGCCCCCGTGGCCCGCCGCGGCAGCGACGTCGACGTGCTCCACGGCGTGGAGGTGCACGATCCGTTTCGCTGGCTCGAAGACGGCGCCTCGGCCGAGGTCGCCGAATGGGCCTTCGCCCACAACCTGCGCACTCGCGAGGCGCTCGATGCCCAGCCCGCTCGGGCTCGCTGGCACGAGCGCCTCTCCGCGCTCATGGGCCTTCCCACCGTCCTTGCCCTGAAGGTTGCCGGCGACCGGCTCTTCACGCTCGAGCGCCCGAGCGGGGCCGACCAGCACGTGCTGGCGGTGCGCAGTTCGACCGACCCAACGATGCCCGTGGAGGTGCTGCTCGACCCGGCAGCGATGGCAGACGATGCGGCAGTGGCCATCGACTGGTTCCAGCCCTCGGCCGACGGATCACTCGTCGCCTACGGCCTCAGCGAGGGCGGCACCGAGAACAGCGTGCTGCACGTGATGGACGTCGTGTCGCGACGCGTCCTCGACGAGCGCATTCCCAGCACGAGGGCAGCGTCGGTGGCGTGGGAGCCCGACGCCACCGCCTTCTACTACGCCTGCTACCCCGAGGGCGACGAGTACAACCGCCACATCCGCCGTCACGTGCTCAGCTCGGCCGTCGCCGACGACACCGTCGAGTTCGACCGGCGCCCGACACCCGAGTCGTGGCCCGACGTGTCGATCTCGCACGATGGGCGGTACGTGGTCATCCACCAGATGGTGGGTTGGACGCGGGTCGATGTGCACGTGCTCGATCGCAGCTCGGGAGTGTGGGCCGACATCATCGTCGGCGACGAATCGCAGTCGTCGTTCGAGGTGCACGGCACGTCGCTGTTCGGCGTCACCACCAAGGACGCGCCGCACGGTCGGGTGGTGCGTGTCGATCTCGACGACCCGGTGGTGTGGCACACCGTGGTCGACGAGCATGACGATGCCGTGCTGGGCAGCTTCGCCGTCGCCGGCGACGATGTGCTGGTGGTGGCCAGCAAGGTGGCCGTCGACCGCATCGAGCGCTATCCGCTCGGCGCGCTGCATGGCACATGCTCGGGCACCGTCGACCTGGGCGTGGCAGCAGTGGCGGCGCTCGATGCCGGTGTCGCATCGGATGGCACGGTGGTGGCCTTCGCCGCACGCGGCTCGTTCGATGCCCCGGTGCAGCTGCTGCGCATCGAGCCGTCGGCATCTGGCGGCTCGGCTGTGCCGTGGGGCGACGGGCACGATCGCAGCGCGCTGCCCGAACTCACCGTCCGGCAGGTGCACTACCCGTCGGCCGACGGCACGCTCATCCCGATGTTCATCGCCCACCGGGCTGATGTGCTGCCGTCGCCGTCGACGCCGTTGGTGCTCACCGGGTACGGCGGGTTCGCGATCGCCGAGTCGCCCGTGTGGATGCCGAACCTTGCGGCATGGTGCGCCGAGGGAGGGGTGTACTGCATCGCCGGCCTGCGCGGCGGCTACGAGTACGGCGAGTCGTGGCACCGCGCTGGGCGCCGCGAGCACAAGCAGCGCGTGTTCGACGATTTCCATGCTGCGGCCGACTGGCTCGTCGACAACGAGTTCACCAGCCGCTCGCTGATGGCGCTGCACGGCGGCAGCAACGGCGGCCTGCTGATGGGCGTGGCGATGACGCAGCGGCCCGACCTCGCACGTGCCGTGTGGTGTGCGGTGCCACTGCTCGACATGATCCGCTTCCCGCAGTTCCTCATCGCCCGACTGTGGACCAGCGAGTACGGCGACCCGGACATCGCCGAGGAGTTCGAGTGGGTGCGTGCCTACTCGCCCTACCACCACGTCCGCGATGGCGAGCGGTATCCGGCGGTGCTGTTCACCACGGCCGAGGGCGACACGCGGGTGGATCCGTGCCACGCGCGCAAGATGGCGGCGCGGATGGCCGAGGCAGCCGCCTCGCAGGACGAGCGACCGGTGCTGATGTGGCAGTCGGGTCGGGCGGGTCACGGAGTCGGCAAGCCCGCGAGCATGCGCATCAGCGAGGGAGCCGACGTGCTGGCGTTCTTCTCGTGGCAGCTCGGCCTTGATGCCTGACTGGGCGTGAGCCGGCGCGATGCGGCCGCGTGGTCAGAGCCTGACTGACCGCTGGTATCCGGCACCCGTAGGATTCTCCCTCGTGACCCGATCGCATCGCTTCCTCGCCGTGGTGCTGGTGGTGATGCTGGGGCTCGTGGGCCTCGCCCGGCTGATCGGCGGCGGAAGCGCCGAGGTGCAGGGTGCTCCGACCGGCGACTCGGTGGTGGCCGCAGCCCAGGCTGCCGCACCGTCCTCGGCAGCGTTGCCGACGGTGACGTCGGCGCCGGCCGGCCCTGTGGTGTGCGCGATTCCCGGGGTGCTGCTGGTGGGCTCGTCGGGCGAGGCGGTGCTGTGCCTTGAGCAGTGGCTCGTGGCATCGGGATATCTCGCCGTGGCTCCCGACACGCTGTTCGACGCAGCCACCGACGCCGCTGTGCGCGAGATGCAGGCGGCGCTGCTGCTGGAGGTCGACGGCATCGTCGGCCGCCGCACGGCTACGGCGATCGGCACGTGGACCGGCCCCACCGGGCCTCGCGAGATGGCCGATGCCGACTGCCCGTCATCGCCGCATGGGGCCATCGTCGACCGCGCCAACCAGATGGGTGCGCTGTGCGAGAACGGCGTCATCACCCATCGCTTCCCGATCACGACAGCGCGTAGCCAGCCCGATCCCGGCGAGTACGACGTGTACGCGAGAGATCTCAATGCGTCGAGCAACCTGTCGGGCGAGTACAGCACGATGACCCACTTCGTGGCGTTCACGCGCGGCAAGTACCAGGGTGCTCGCATCGCCTTCCACAGCGTGCCCAAGTACTCCGACGGCAGCTGGGTGCAGCCGCTCGACTCGGTGGGAACGCAGGCGTACTTCGGCGAGTCGGCGGGCTGCATCCGCGTCCTGCCCGACGATGCGGTGCGCATCTGGGACTGGCTGTCGATCGGCGACCTGGTGCGCGTGATCTCGTGATGCCGTCCCAGCCGGAGGCGCTGGGTCAGTCGGCGATCCCGGCGTCGGGGTCGGTGCCGCCGAGATAGGCCTGGCCCTCGTGGCACGTGTCGCGCAGCGGGCACCAGCGGCATGCCACGCCGACCCGTTTCACTGGCTCTCGCCGGTCGACGACGAGTTCGATGTGGCGGGCGATGCCCTGGAGGGCGCGCACGAGCGCTGCCTCGAGCAGTCCCTCGGTGACGTCCTCGACATCAGCCTCGGCGTAGTCGAGGTAGTAGGTGGCGAGCTTGCGCGGGGGGACGGCACGGCGCAGTGTCTCGAGCAGTGCATAGAAGCGCAGGTCGGCACGGTGGTGCGGCGACCTGCCGCCAGTCTTGAGGTCGATGATCAGCAGTCGGCTCTCGCTGCCCTCGGTGCGGCCGACGATGAGGTCGGCCTTGCCGCTGAACTCGATCGTGCCCGGCGGCTTCCAGCGCGCCGACGGTTCGAGCACCGGGTGCGCACCGGCCGGAAGGGGAGGGAAGTCCTGCAGGAACTTGGTGACGCGGTCGACTGCCCGGCTGCGCAGGTCGGCGTAGTCGGCGTCGGTGAGGCCGGCCACGTAGCCGCCGCGGTTGCTCGTCTCGTCGCCGAGGCGGGCGATGGCCTCGTCGACTACGACGGCCGGCACCGGCTCGCCGCGCCAGTTGAGCGCCAGTTCGATCGCCTTGTGGGCGACGAAGCCGGCCGCCGTGGAGGGGCGCCACTCGAACTCGTCGGGTGCCAGGTGCGACACCTCGCACCCGTGCACGCTCGAGAGGAAGCCCTTGGCCACCCACAGCGACTCGCCGCCGAGCCGGGCCGAGAACTCGGCGATCGCCTCGGCTGCCTGGTGCTGCAGGTGCTCGACGAAGGCGGCATCGAACTCGAGCGGCTCGCCGGCACGGCGGATGAGCGCGAGCAGTCGCTGCTGGGTGGGGGTGAGCGCCGGCCCGTCGGTCATGCGGCGACGCTAGTCAGCCGGTGCGCGGCCGGGTGCGTGACACCCCTCTGGCACCATGCGCTCATGAGTGCTCGCCAGACTTCCCTCGACTTTGCCCGTGCCGCCCGAGTGCTGGGTCGCGAGGCGCGGTCGCAGGGTCTCGTGGCGCCGAGTTTCCGGTGCCCGCCGCGCATCGTCGGGGTGCAGCGCTCGTTGCGCCGACACCGTGCCGGGGCAGTGGTGTCGGTGCAGGTGAAGGAGCGCCCCTGGATGGTGGTGGTGGGCGACATGATCGAGGGCGTCGTGGTGGTCAACCGGCTCACACCGCCCGAGTCCGATCGACTGCGCACGGCGATGTGGGCAGCGGTCGCCGCCGAGGGCGTTGTGGCCGACGCCGGCCCCGACCGCAAGGTCGCCTGACCGCTGTCGGCTACCAGTCGATGGGCGGCACCGGAGGGAACAGCCGGTCGCGTTCGCGTCGCAGCCGTTCGCAGTCCCATGTGTCGTCGACGCGGACCAGCAGCAGCGGACTCTCGGTCAGGTCGGCATGCTGCACCCATCCCGAGCCGGCCGTGGCGAAGATCGGATCACTGGCGCCGAGCACCAGCTGCTGCGAGGTGTCGGTGACGAGTCCCTCGATGCGATCGGGGGTGACGAGCGATCCCTCCCAGGCGAAGATCTCGAGCCGGGCGATGTAGAGCTCGCCGGTCAGGTCGTCGGTCACGCGGATGGTCACGGTGATGCCCGGCTTGCCGTCGCTGTCGGCATCGACGAGCTGCGCTGCGTCGGGTTCGCTCGGCAGTGACTCGGTGGCCGGGTTGGCGAGGCTGATGCCCACCGGTGTGGGTGTCGCGGCGCGGCTGATGCGCAGTCGCCCGTCGACGACGGTGACGTCGAGCGTCGTGCTGGGCGGCTGGATGGCCTGCGTGGCAGCGTCGGAGAGCGAGGTCTCGATCGGCTGGTTGGTGCGCTGCTCGGCGAAGCAGAAACTGGCCTGGTCGACGATGCGTCCGTCGACGACCGAGAAGTCGTTGAAGCCGTAGCTGATGATCTGTGTCTTCAGCACGTCCTCCTCGTAGGCGACGATGTCGAAGTGCGCCCACCTGCCGGCAAGTTCGGCACCGACCACGTCAGTGGCTGCAGTGCTCGCCGGGGCGGGCGAGTGCGACGTTGGCGGCGCATCAGTGCTCGACGCTGCCGGCCCGGCATCGGGTTCGACCGATGTGCTGGCACATGCGGCAGTGACGACTGCGGCGACGAGGGCCGCCACGAGCGCGAACGGCGTGGTCTGGCGGCGCATTCGCCGAACGTATCGCAGTGCCTACGGTGCCGCTACCGGACCGCAGCGGCGAACAGTTCGTCGGTGGCGACCCAGTCGGTGATCGACGTGAATCCGGAGGGTGTCTGGCCGATCGTGAAGAGGATCTGCTGCGGCGCGCAGAGTGCGACGAGGCCCGGCACCTGCGCGCCATCGCACGTGAAGGGGTGTCCCCAGAACGACGACCTGTCGGCAGCACTGCGTGCGAGCTCGGTAATGCCTGCAGCGCTCACCTGGCCGCGGTCGACCGCGTCGAGGATGAGCGAGTAGAGGTTCATGAAGCCCCGGAACGCGACGGTGCCGGCACCTCCCGCCGGTTCTGCGGCGTAGCGCGTGACCACGTCGAGGTAGATATCCGCGTCGCTGACGTCGCCGTCGACCGGGCCCTCGGCATTGAAGACCACTCCGTCGGCGGCGGTGCCGGCGGCGGTCAGCGTGTCGGCAGCGGCGCAGGCACCCGTGAGATAGAGGGCGAGTGACGGCGCATGGTCTCGCATGGCCGACATCACGGGAACGCACGACTGGGTGGCGGCGAGCACCATGACGCCGTCGGATCCACGGGCAGCGGCGTTGCGGACGAGTGCCTCGAAGTCGGTCTCGAGGATCGAGAATGGCGCGAGGTCGACCTCGAGGCCAAGGTGGCGGGCGACGATTGCCCCGTAGTCGCGTGCGGCGATCTCGAAGGCGGGGATCTCCTCGCCGTAGGCAATCGTGATCGCGGCCGCACCGCGCTCGGCGGCGTGTGCGGCGAAGGCTGCGAGGGCGCCGGCGTCGCCGCCCGAGAAGTAGAAGGCGCTGCGGCTTCGCTGTTCCTCGATGCTGACGGGAATGCCGCCGACGAGCACGAGTCCGGCGGCTTCGATCGCTGCGATCGAGGCGCTCCCCATCACGTCGACGCCGCCGGCGAAGGCGACGACGCCCTGCGCGACGAGACTCTCAGCGCACCCGCGAGACTCGTCGGGACTGAACCTGGTGACACAGGTGACCAGCTCGATCGGCCTCCCGGCGACGCCGCCGAGCTCGGCGTTCACCCACGCGACCGCGGCCTCGACTGCAGCGCGCATCTCGGGATACGAGCCGAGCGGCGTTTGCTCCTGGTTGATCATGCCGATGCGAACGGGCTCGAGCGACGCATCGGCGGCCACCGGCGCGGCTGGCACCGTGCCGAGGAACCACTCCTCGCCTGCGTGTACCGCGACCACGCTGTCGGGGTCGGCGTCGGGAGCGGTCGACGCGGGTGCTGGCTTGTTGGTGGACGCCGGGGGTCGGTCAGCCGTGCCGGCCGTGGCGCATGCTGCGGCAGATATCGAGAGTGCGACGGTGGCCGCTGCGGCTGCGACTCGAAGGTTCCGCTGCGGTCGCATGGCCATGCGGCGACCATATGCGGCGTCGCGCGTGGATGCGAGCCTGCGGGTGGTGGTGTGCGTACTTCCGGCAGTGCCGGCAGGCGGTTATGCGACGGGCTGGCCGGGGCCGGCGCGGAACAGGCCGAGGTTCTCGTACGTGCCGCCGAGGATGGTCGACGAGCCACCGCCCATCCAGCCATCGAGGACCGATGCGTAGTACGAGCGCAGGTCGACCGTGTGCTGCAGTCGCTGCCAGCGGGCGATGTTGGCGAGGCTGGGGCGCTGGCCATAGCGGCCGCCCTTGACGTTCGGGCCGATCACGAAGTGTGGCGCTGCCGTGCCGTGGTCGGTGCCGCCGCCGGAATTCGACCACGAGGTGCGGCCGAACTCGGAGAACGTCATCACCGTCACGCGATTGCCCCATTCGGGGGCGAGCACCTCGTAGAAGCGGCGGACGCCCTCGTCGAGCTCGAGCATGCGCTGCCCCTGCATATACGTCTGGCTGGCGTGGCTGTCGAAGTCGCCCCAGCCGACGGTGAGGACCCGGAACCCGAGGTTGGCGTTCAGCAGGTGGGCGGCGACCTCCATGCTCTTGGAGAGCGCGCCGGTGGCGACGAGCGGATCGGGGATCACCGGTGCGAGTCCCTTGCCGACATCGAGCGCATCGACGAAGGCGTTGCTCACGGCCTGGTGCAGAGCGCCCTGGTTCGACGTCGACATCGCCCTGATGGCGTTCGAGCGCAATGCCTCGGCTTCCGTGGCATCGGCGCCGAAGGTGGGCTTCGACGACGGCACACCGGTGGCGACGGACGAGGCACCGATCACGGTGAGCGGCACCGATCCGCCGATTGCGGCTCCAGCGAAGAGGTCGCGGCTGCCGGCGAGGTAGTTGTCGAGCCAGCGTCCCATCCAGCCCGACGTGGGAGTGGTGCCGGGACGACCCGACATCCAGTTCGCCATCGAGGTGAAGTGCGACAGGTCGGGGGTGGGGTAGCCGAGGCCCTCGACGATGGCCACCTGTCCGAGGTCCCAGCGGCGCTTGATCTCGGTGAGGTTGGGGTGCAGTCCGGTGTCGGCATCGATCGGCAGCGTGTTCGCTGCGGTGAGGGCGATGCTGCCATGCTGGGTGGCGTAGTTCGGGTCGCTCACCGGCACGACCATGTTGAGGCCGTCGTTGCCGCCGTACATGCCGATGACGACGAGGATGCCGTCGTTGGCACCGATCGGGCCGGCAGCCCACGCAGAGGCGTCGTAGCCGGGAAGGAACTTGTCGAGCACGGGCGAGCCGAGCACCGAGCCGACGGCACCGGCACCGAGGCCCATGCCGATCAGCTGCAGGAAGCGCCGGCGGTCGAGGCTGGCGCGGTCGTCGGCGTGGTCGGCCACCGAGAGGTGGGCCAGGGCGTCGGCGGTGGAGATGTCGCTGTCAAGCATGGTGTGTCCTATGCCATGTGGAGGTCGGGGGTCTGCATGACCAGGCGGATGAGTTGGTGCCGGTCCCAGTAGGGGGCGGTCGTGGCGTAGTTGTCGAGCGCAGCGCGTGTCTCGGGCGACACGGTGACCTGCATCAGGTCGAGCACCCGCTGCACGAGCTGCACCGGCTGGTAGCGGTAGGTGTCGCGTACCTCGGTGCGCGAAAGCGTGCCGCCGGCGAGGTGGATGAGCAGGTCGCCGGTGGAGTAGCCGGGCATCGTCTTCCACGCGAGGCTGCTGGCGATGCTGGCACGGGCGGTCATCGCGGCCGCGTTGAGCCACGAGCGGTTCGTGCGCCAGCCACTCACGTTCGGGGGGAACAGCGGACGCTGCCCCGCAGCCTCGAGCGTGCTCAGCGAGATGTCGGCACCGCGGAGGTTCGTGGTCGCGAGCGTGGCGACGGTGGCTGCGATCGGCGAGCGGACGAGGCCCTTGCGCACGTCGTCGGCGTAGAACTCGGGCCGGGTGAGCATGGTGGTGATCCACGGCTTCAGCGAGAAGTTCGACGAGATCGCCGTTGTGCGCATTGCGGTGATCACTGCTGCCGGGGCGGTGGTGCCGGCGAACTCGGCCCACAGCTTGCGCGAGATGTGCTCGGCGAGCACCTCACGCGTGCGGCGGCCGCGGTTGGCGACGTTGGTGGCCGTCGACGGCACGATGCCGCTGCCCATCATCACGTCGATGGTCTCGGGCCCGTGCAGCGTGGCGTCGCTGCCGCGGTTGATCGTGACGCCGAGGAACGACTTGCGGGCACCGTCGTGCCACGTGGGCCGCCACAGGTACGTGTAGGTCGCCGAGTCGTAGGAGTGCCCCGTCCAAGCGCGACTGGCGGACTCGACATCGGCCTCGGTGTAGTTGCCGACTCCGAGCAGGAACAACTCCATCAACTCGCGGGCGAAGTTCTGATTCGGCGACGTGTTGCGATTCACGTTGTTGTCGAGGTACTTCAGCATCGCCACGGTGAGCGACATCTTCTTGGCGAGCGTGCGCAGATTGGTGAGGCCCTCGCGCCGGTAGAGGTCGATCTGATCGCGCATGGCGAGCGACACGCTCACCTTGCTCCGCGACGAGACGAAGTGCCCGTGCCAGAAGAGCGCCATCCGCTCCTGCATCGGCTTCGGGCTGTACACCATGCGGTCGACCCAGTAGCGGGCGTACTCGCTGCCGATGTCCCAGTCGGTGATGCCGGGTGTGAAGGTGGCGGTGCCGGGATCTGCAGGCACGGCGAGGATGTCGGCGACGGCGTCGGCGAGCGTCGGCTTGGCGACCAGCTCGGCGACCCTCGCCGGCCGGGCCACGAACTCGGTGCGCCGCAGCAGGTGCTCGATGTCGCGCTGGGCAGGCATTGCTTCCCCAATCTCAGGTCGGTCTCGTCGAGACGTCTCGGCGAGTTGTTCTTCTATCGGCGCCGGACGTGCAGACTTGAGTTTCTCACGACACGTGCAGCGCATCGCGCCGCTTAGTGTCAGTAACACGCCCGGGTGGTGGAACTGGCAGACACGGGGGGCTTAAACCCCCCTGATCCGCAAGGATCGTGAGGGTTCGATCCCCTCCCCGGGCACTGATGTTGCAGAGGTCTGCGAACCGGACAGGCTGTGTCAGGTGTCGATCGAGTTCGGTGCCGTTCTCAACCGGATGAGCGGTACGGCCAATGCGATGGCGAAGGGCACGTTGAACGCGGCGTGGGTGGGGAAGTCGAGCGCGAGCGACATACCGGTGTCGAGGGTGAACCAGAGTGCGAGCGACCGGAGCAGAACGGGCACGACCCACGTCGCCCCATCGCGGAGTGGGCGGCGGACGAGTTGGAGCATCGTCAGTGTCCAGCCGGCGAGCACGGCGCCGAGCACGAGATACGGCAGCCGCAGGTAGTCGTGCACTGCGTCGGTGTCGATCGCGTCGGGCGGCCCGAAGCCGAGCACGCTGAACAGCGATCCGGCCACCGTGCCAGCGACTACCAGCATCACTGCGTAGGCGAGGACGATGATGAGCGCCACCTCGAGCCAGCGAATCCAACCGGAGCGAATCATTCGAGGCACTGCAGGAGAGAGTACGCGGCGGTGTGAGCCGATCAGGATCTCGAGACCTGTGCTCGCCACCAGTCGAC
>JBEGVK010000079.1:0-30072 GCA_041178405.1 Actinomycetota bacterium
GTGAGCACCACCTCCCCCGTTCCAGTCCCCGCCCCCGCTGCGGCGCCGCCGACGACCGCGGTGGCTGTCGAACTCACCGCAGTGATCGTGGCGGTACACGACAACCGGCCGTGGGTGCTGATGGTCGACCGCGACGGGCGGCCTGCGCTGCCGTCCGGTCCGTTCGATCCCGTGGGCGACCGCACGCTCGACAGAGCCATGCGCCGATGGGGCACCGACCTCACCGGACTGTCGCTCGGCTTCGTCGAGCAGCTGTACACCTTCGGCGACATCGGCCGCGATCCGGTTGCGGCAGCCAGCGGCGCACGGGTGCTGTCGATCGCCTATCTCGCCTTTGTCGCGGCCGGTGCCGCCGAGCCGTCGGCTGCGTCCGGAGCCCGGTGGATGGACGTCTACGAGCTGCTGCCGTGGGAGGACCGACGCGACGGCGAAGCGGCGGGCTTCGGCGAGCTGATGGTGTCGGCCATCCGAGCCTGGTCCGGTGCCGACGCCGCCGGCGACAACGGCGACGAACGACCCTCGCGGCTCGACCGCGCCGAGCAGTGCTGGTCGCTCGGCGGGGCACCATGGGATCCCGTGCGAAGCCTCGAGCGCTACGAGTTGCTCTTCGAGGCAGGTCTCGTCGCCGAGGCAGCCGCATCAGGCGCAGCGATGCCGGCAACCAGCGCAGCAACCGGGGTTGCCGCCGCACTCGACCACCGCCGCATCCTCGCCAGTGCCCTCGGCCGGGTGCGCGGCAAGCTCACCTACCGGCCGGTGGTGTTCGAACTGCTGCCCGACACGTTCACCCTGCTGCAGCTGCAACATGTCGTCGAGGCCCTCGCCGGTGTCACGCTCCACAAGCAGAACTTCCGCCGCCTCGTCGAGGGTGCCGGGCTGGTGGAGGGCACCGGTCGTCGGGCGGAGGGCCTTACCGGCCGACCGGCCGAGCTGTTCAGGTTCCGCCGCGGGGTGCTGCGCGAACGCCCGGCACCGGGCATGAACCTCCCTGGACGCCGCTGAGATCGGTGTCGTCCGAGGTGCGAAGGCCCCTTGTGCTCCGATAGAGTACGAGTTATAGTCAGAGTGATGATAAGTCGTCACGACCGGATCCACCCGGACGGCGACCACGCATCCCGCACCATTGGAGAGCACCGATGACGCCACACGGACTTCCCGCCGAGGAACTGGCAGCGCTCGAGCCGCTGATCGCCGAGATTGAGCTCCTCAAGCGGCAGCGCAACGCCGTCGTGCTCGCCCACAACTACATGACGCCCGACATCTTCCACACGGTGGCCGACATCCGCGGCGACAGCCTCGCCCTCGCACAGGAGGGTGCCCGCACCGACGCCGACGTCATCGTGATGGCAGGTGTCCACTTCATGGCAGAGACAGCGAAGATCCTCTCGCCCGACAAGACCGTGCTGATTCCCGACCTGCGAGCGGGATGCAGCCTCGCCAGTTCCATCACCGCCGGTGACGTGCTGGCACTTCGCGCCCAGCACCCGGGCGTCCCCGTCGTCACCTACGTCAATACCACCGCTGCGGTGAAGGCCGTCAGCGACGTCTGCTGCACCTCGGCGAATGCCGTGCAGGTCGTCGAGTCACTCGGCGCTCCGACCGTGATGCTCCTCCCGGACCGCTTCCTTGCCGCCAACGTCGCCCAGCAGACCGACGTCGAGATCATTACCTGGGAGACCGGGGCCTGCGAGGTGCACGAGCGGTTCACCGGGGTGCAGATCCGCGGCCTGCGCAGCAACTATCCCGACGGCGTCGCAGTCGTCGCCCACCCGGAGTGCCCCACCGACGTCACCGCCGAGGCCGACTTTGTCGGCTCCACCTCAGCGATGGGACGCTGGCTTACTGCCAACGCACCCCGTCGGGTTGCCCTCATCACCGAGTGCTCGATGGCCGACAACCTCGCCGTCGACCACCCCGAGATCGAGTGGGTGAAGCCATGCAACCTGTGCCCGCACATGAAGCGCATCACGCTCGCCGGCATCCGCGACGCCCTCGTCTCGATGCAGCACGAGGTGCACGTCGACGACGATGTGATCGCGGGGGCGAGGCGTGCACTCGACCGCATGCTCGCCGTCGGCCGAGGCGAGTCGATCGCGGCGGCACCGAGATGAGCCGCCCCGCACCCGAGTCGGACGTCATCGTCATCGGCTCCGGCGCCGCAGGACAGTCGGCGGCACTCGCCGCCGCCGGATCGCGTGTGACGCTGCTCACCAAGTCGGTGCTCGGCTCGGGCAACTCGCCGTGGGCACAGGGCGGTGTCGCCGCCGCCGTCGCCGAGGGCGACTCGCCCGCTCTGCACGCCGCCGACACCATCGCCGTCGGAGTCGGGCTCAACGACGCCGACGCTGTCCGCGTGCTCACCACCGAGGGGCCCGATCGGGTACGCGAACTGCTGGCGTGGGGTGCCCGCTTCGACCGCTCAGCCGACGGGCACCTTGCGCTCACCCGCGAGGCGGCTCACTCGACACGCCGAATCCTGCATGCGGCCGATGCCACCGGCGTCGAGATCATCCGCACGCTCCGCGAGGCGGTCATCGCCAGCGATGCCATCACGGTCGTCGAGCATGCCATGGCGGTCGACCTGCACGTCGTCGACGGCAGCATCGCCGGCGTGCTCGTCGACCACGGCGACGGCGACCTCACCCTGTACCCAGCTCGCACCGTCGTGCTCGCCACCGGCGGCATCGGCCGCCTCTACGAGTTCACCACGAATCCGGCCGAGGCCACCGCCGACGGCATCGCACTGGCAGCGCGCGCCGGTGCCACACTGCGCGACCTCGAGTTCGTGCAATTCCACCCCACTGCGCTCGCCGCAGCCGGCGCCGATCCACTCCCGCTGCTCACCGAGGCGCTGCGCGGCGAGGGCGCCCACATCATCGACGAGAGCGGCCGGCGATTCGTCTTTGACTCGCATCCCGACGGCGAGCTCGCGCCGCGAGATGTCGTTGCCAGGGCCATCACCCGCCACCGGCTCGACGGGCACCAGGCATTCCTGAACGCCGGCACCGAACTGCGCGCCGGCTTCGCCGAGCACTTTCCCACCGTGCTGGCGTCGTGCCTCGCTCACGGCATCGACCCGCGTCACGAGCCGATGCCGGTCAGCCCGGCGCAGCACTACCACATGGGCGGAATCGCCACGGATCTCGACGGTCGCACCGATATCGACGGCCTGTTCGCCGCCGGCGAGGCGGCCGCCACCGGCACCCACGGCGCCAACCGGCTCGCCAGCAACAGCCTGCTCGAAGCACTCGTGTTCGGCGCACGCGCCGGCCATGCTGCTGCCGACCTGTCACGCCTCGAGGCTCCGGCACATCGCACCCGCCTCACCCACCGGCGGCCCGAACTGCACTTCGCCAATCGCACGCCCGACGCCGACCGCTCTCACGCGGCCGTCACCGAACTGCGGCAGCTGATGTGGCGCCACGTCGGCATCCTCCGCGACGGCGACGGCCTGCGCTCCGCCTGCAACGCGCTCGCCGCACTCGACCATCCCGACCTCACCCACGAGGCGCGCAACATGGTGCTCGCAGCGCGGCTCATCGCCGAGGCCGCTCTCGTGCGCACCGAGAGCCGCGGCGCCCACCAGCGCCTCGACCATCCCGCCACGGATCCGTCGTGGGCCTGCCACCTCGACTGCCGCCTGCCCGCCGCCGGCACCGGCACGGCAACCGAGTTCGAATGCGCGGGCCGCACCGATCTCGCCGCCGTCGGCTCATGAACCGCATCCAGTGGGAGGGGCAGGTCCGCGAGTGGCTGCTCGACGACCTGGGCCGCGCCGGTGACATCACCACCGACTCGATCGTGCCGCCCGGCCGATCGTGCACGGCACAGATGATCGCCCGCGAACCCGGCGTGATCGCCGGCGTCGCCATCGGCACCGCCGCATTCGGCCTGCTCGACCCGTCGGTCACGGTTGTCCAGCACGTCGCCGACGGCGACCGCGTCGAAGCCGGCACCTGCGTCGCATCGATCAGCGGGCCTGCCCGAGCCGTACTGTCGGCCGAGCGCACGTGCCTCAACATCGTCTGCCACCTGTCGGGCATTGCCTCCGCCACACGCGCCGTCGTCGACGCCATCGCCGGCACGGGGGCATCCGTCGTCGACACGCGCAAGACCACGCCGGGGCTGCGCGCCCTCGAGAAGTGGGCCGTCACGCTCGGCGGCGGCTCGAACCACCGCTTCGGCCTCGACGACGCCGTGCTCATCAAGGACAACCACATCGCCGTTGCCGGCGGCATCACTGCCGCAGTGCATGCCGCCCAGCGGCACGCCGGACATCTCGTGAAGATAGAGGTCGAGGTCGACACGCTCGAGCAGCTCGACGAGGCCCTCACTCTCGACATCGACGTCGTGATGCTCGACAACTTCGACCTCGACCAGCTGCGCGTCGGCGTGCAGCGCGTGCGCGACCATGCTCAGCGAACGGGACGGCGAGTCCTCGTCGAGGCATCCGGCGGCATCCGTCCCGACACTGCCGCCGCCATCGCCGCCACCGGGGTCGACATGCTCAGCATCGGACGGCTCACCAACTCGAGTCCCAACCTCGACGTCGCCCTCGACATCGAAGGCTGACACCGATGACCGCCGCCGTCGAACGCTGGGCTGCCGCGCTGCAGGGCTGGGGAATTCCCGACGAGATCCTCCGTCAGGCGCCCCAGTCGCCCTGGATCCATCCAGTAGCCAGTTTCCGTCCGAGCGGCACTGTCCACGTCGACACGCCGTCGCGTCACCGGGCGCTCGAGGCACTCGTAGGTCGACGCCCCACGGTGCTCGACGTCGGCTGCGGCGGTGGCAGGGCTGCGTTCGGGCTCGTCCCTCCCGCAACTGCCGTAGTGGGCGTCGACCACCAGCAGTCGATGCTCGACGTGTTCACCGCCGAGGCAGCAGCACGAGGCGTCGAGTGCCGCACCGTGCTCGGTGACTGGCCCGAGGTCAGCGGCCTCACGCCCGTCTGCGATGTCGTCACCTGCCACCACGTGTTCTACAACGTTGCCCGTCTCGATGAGTTCGCCCTCGCCCTCACGCAGCACGCCCGGCACAGGGTGGTCATCGAGATGCCTGTCCGGCATCCGCTCACGCACCTCTCCGATGCATGGCGGCGCTTCTGGCAGCTCGAGCGACCAACCACGCCCACCGTCGACGACGCACTCGACGTGCTCACCGAGGCCGGGCTCGACGTGCGCCACGAGCGCTTCACAATCGCCTCCACCGACGGCGCCGGCGGCACGGTCACCGACCTCGACGTCGAGCACATGCGCATCAGGCTCTGCCTCACCGCCGACCGAGACGCCGAGGTGCGCGACTTCCTCGAGCACCGCGACCCGCCGCCCCGCGAACTGGCGGCACTGTGGTGGGACATTCCCGGATTGCCCGTCGCAGGCTGACACCCACCCGCCGGTCGAGGTCGGCCAGTACGCTGCCCTGACCACCAACAAGGGCTCTGTGCACATGCGATTCGCCTCACTATCCGACCGACTCGACGGCCTCGGGGCCGCCAAGTGGGCCGTCCACCTCGAGGGCGTGCGCCGCCGCGTCGCCGGCGACACCGTCACGTTTCTCTCGATCGGCGAGCCCGACCTGCCACCGCCCGCCAGCGTCATCGAACGTGCCGTGCAGTCGCTCACCGGCGGACGCACCCGGTACGCCGACGGCCAGGGAGAGCCGGCCGCCCGCCGCGCCATCGCCGCGCATCTCACCCGCCGGTCGGGACTCGACGTCGACCCCGGCCAGGTGGTGTGCGTCGCCGGCACGCAGAACGGCCTGTCGGTGGCGCTGCTCACCGTTGCCGAGCACGGCGACGAGGTGCTTGTCCCCGATCCCTACTACGCCACCTACGAGGGTGTCGTCGCGGCTACTGGCGCCACCTTCGTGCCGGTGCCCACCCTGCCCGAGGACGGATTCCACGTCACCGCTGCGGCAATCGAGTCGCGGATCACGCCGCGCAGCAGGGTGCTGCTGCTCAACACCCCGAGCAACCCGACGGGCGCGGTGCTGTCGGCCGACGAAATCGACGCCATCGGCGAGGTGTGCATTCGTCACGACCTGTGGATCGTGTGCGACGAGGTGTACGCCGATCTCACCTTCGGCTCGCCATTTGCCTCGCCCTTCGACCGGCCGCAACTGCGCAGTCGCACGCTCGCCACCAGTTCCATCTCGAAGTCGCACGCGCTGCCGGGCTTCCGCACCGGCTGGATCGCCTGCCCGCCCGAGGCAACCCACCGCGTGCTGTCGGTATCGGAGACGATGCTGTTCGGCTCGCAGCCGTTCCTCGCCGACGCACTCGCCGTGGCGCTCAGCGAGCAGCACCCCGAGGTCGTGCGCCTGCGCGACACCTTCCGCGGGCGCGCCGAGGCACTGGTACAGGCATTCAGCGGGTCGCAGTCCGCGTCGGCACGGATGCCCGAGGGCGGCATGTTCGTCCTTGTCGACGTGCGCGCCACCGGCCTGTCGGGTGAGGAATTCGCATGGCAGTTGCTGCGCGAGGAGGACGTCGTGGTGATGCCGGGCGAGAGCTTCGGCCCCGGTGGTGCCGGACACGTACGCGTTGCGCTCACCGTCGATGCTGCGGTGATGCTGGAGGCCTGCGGGCGCATCCGGCGGCTCGCCGACCGGCTCGTCGCCGACCGGGCGGCCGTGCGGTGAGCGGACGCCTCCGCGTCGGCGAGGCGATCATCGACCTCCTCACGCGGCACTACGACGTCGACACCGTCTTCGGCATCCCCGGCGTGCACAACATCGAGTTGTTCCGAGGCCTGCACCGCGCCGGAGTCCGCACGATCGCCCCGCGCCACGAGCAGGGGGCGGGCTTCATGGCCGATGGCTGGTCGCTCGTCACCGGTCGGCCCGGCGTCTGCGTCCTCATCTCTGGCCCCGGTCTCACCAACGCACTCACGCCGATGGCGCAGGCCTACCACGACTCCCGGCCGATGCTCGTGCTCGCCTCGACCACGCCCACCGACGCGCTCGGCCAGCGAATCGGCCCGCTGCACGACCTCGACGACCAGGCAGCAGTGGCACGCACCGTGTGCGCCTTCAGCGAGACCGTGCTCGATCCGGCCAGTCTGCCGACGCTGATCGCCCGCGCGTGGGACGTCTTCACTGCAGCGCGGCCACGGCCCGTGCACCTCGCCATCCCCACCGACGTGCTCGAGCAGTGGGTCGACCAGTGGTCGCCCGCGCCGTCGACGGCGTCGCGGCCGGTCGCCCAGCCCGCTGCCATCGACCAGGCGGCGCGGCAGCTTGCCGCAGCCGACAGCCCGCTCATCGTCGCCGGCGGCGGCGCCATCGATGCGGGCGACGCACTCGTCCGCATCGCCGAGCAGCTTGATGCCCCGGTGGTGCTCACTGGCAACGCCAAGGGCGTCGTGCCCTCGCAGCATCCGCTCTGCGCCGACACGGCGCTCGGCTTCCCCGACGTGCAGCGGGCCATCGAGGCATGCGACACCGTGCTCATCGTCGGCAGCGAACTGTCCGACACCGACCTCTACAACGGCGGCAGGGCCCTGTCGTTCTCCGGCCGCACGGTGCGCATCGATCTCGACCCTGCTCAGGCCGTCCGGCGGCTGTCTCCCGATGTCACGCTCGTGGGCGACGCTGCAGCAACGCTGCGCACGCTCAGCGCAGCGCTCAAGACAACGGGGGTCGAGCGCCGAGACGCGACCTCCACGCTGGGTGCCGAGCGGGCCGCTGCGCTGCGGGCGGTCTGGCGGTCAGGCACCCGGGCCGACCTCGTGCCGTGGCTCGAGGCCATCGAGTCGTGCCTCACCGCCGACACGATCGTCGCGCTCGACAGCACGCAGCTCGGCTATGCCGCCCATACATGGCTGCCCGCCGCACGCCCGCGCTCGTGGCTCGCCCCGTACGGATTCGGCACGCTCGGGTGCGCCCTTCCCATGGCCATCGGCGCCTCGCTCGCCGCTCCGGACCGCCCCGTGGTGGCACTCGCCGGCGACGGGGGATGGCTGTTCACGGTGGCCGAGATGGCCGCAGGCCACGACCTCGCCAGCAATCTCGTCCTGCTGGTGTGGGACAACCGCGGCTACGCCCAGATCCGCCAGTCGTTCGACGATGTCGATGCCGTGCGGATGGGCGTCGACGTCTCGTCGCACGACCCGGCCGCCATCGCACGCGGCTTCGGATGGGCTGCTCGTACCGTCGATAACGCAGCCGATCTCGTGCCCGCCCTGCACGACGCCCTCGCGGCCGCCGCCAGCAGTAGCGGCCCGCAGTTCATGCACCTCGTGCCGACCCGGGCCTAAAGTCCCGACTCGCTCAAGACCACCGCGCTCCGTGCCGATGCATGGCTCAAGGAGACACCACACACCATGATCCGCAAACACCTGCTCATCACCATGTCCGCACTGGCCCTGGCCGGCCTCGTCGCCGCAGAGGGGGTGACCGCAGGAGCGCAAGCCAGAGGCACGACACACTCGACTGGCCGGTGGCGCGGCGAGGAAGCGATCCAGCGACTCGGTGCACGACTGCCGTCCGTCGCCGCTGCGCACGGCATGAAGTCCGGCGACCTGCGCGAGCACCTCACCGAGGACGAGACGCTCTACGTCGACTCGTCCGACCGACTGCTGTACGTGGAGCCTGCGTTCGTCGGCCCCACTGCGGTCACCGACTCGCCGTACGACGCCGCCATTCCCACCGCGAATGCATTCCTGCTGAACAGTCGCCCCGAGTCGACGCGCACCATCTACCTCGACTTCGACGGCCACATGCTGTCCGGCACCGCCTGGAACAGCAGCGCTGGCGGTGATTGCTACGCCGATCCCTACGACGGCGACAACTCGCCAACCACCTTCAACGACAGCGAGCGCAACACCATCATCAGCGTCTGGCGCCGCGTCACTGAGGACTTCGCGATGTTCGACGTGAACGTCACCACCCAGGACCCCGGCTATGCCGCCATCAACCGCGCCAGTTCGAGCGACACCGTCTTCGGCACCCGCCTCGTCGTGTCGTACAGCCGTACGCCATGCCCTGACGGCGCCACGATGTACACGAATGCCTGCGGCAGCTGCGGCGGCGTGGCCTATGTCGGTGTGTTCGACTCGACCGGCTCGACCCACGACTACTACCAGCCGGCCTTCGTCTTCCAGAACGGCGTCGGCAACAGCGCCAAGAACATCGCTGAGGCCGCCTCGCACGAGGTGGGCCACAACATCGGCCTCAACCACGACGGCGCTGGCTCCTCGAGCTACTACTACGGCCAGGGCAGCTGGGCGCCCATCATGGGCGTCGGCTACAACCGCGCCATCGTCCAGTGGAGCAACGGCGACTACGCCAATCCCACGAACCGTGAGGACGACTTCGTCGTGGCCGGCAACAATGGCCTGCCGCTGCGTGCCGACGACCACGGCAACACCGCCGGCACCGCTACCGCACTGCAGGGCACGCCCGCCACGGTCGACGGCGTCATCAGCACCCGCACCGACGTCGATGCCTTCACGGTGAATGCAAGTGACGGACCGGCCACCTTCACCGTGATTCCGGCGCCCACCAGCCCGAATCTCGACATCAAGCTCGAGTTGTTGGCCAGCGACGGCACCCTCCTCGCCAGCGACGACCCGGCATCGGGTTCAACCAATGGCGACAGTGCCACCGGCCTCGGCGCCTCGATCTCGACGACGCTCACGGCAGGCACCTACACCCTGCTCATCGACGGTGTCGGTACCGGCGATCCGC
Source organism: Actinomycetota bacterium (assembly GCA_041178405.1). Taxonomy (GTDB): domain Bacteria; phylum Actinomycetota; class Acidimicrobiia; order Acidimicrobiales; family Ilumatobacteraceae; genus UBA668. The sequence continues at coordinate 9,691 of JBEGVK010000079.1, forward strand.
TGACGACGGGCTACTCCGACTACGGCAGCCTCGGCCACTACCGCCTCACCTCGACGGTCGTCGGCCCCGATGGTCAGGCGCCGACAGCAGTGCTCGGCGTCTCGTCGATGAACGGCGAGTACCCGCTGACGGTGAACTTCACCGGCTCGGGCTCGAGCGACCCTGAGGGCGCCACGTTGAGCTACTCGTGGTCGTTCGGCACGGGCGACACGTCCACCGAGGTGAACCCGAGCTACACCTACACGACAGCCGGCACCTACACGGCGACGCTGACCGTCACCGATGACCGCAACCTCAGCAACACCAAGTCGGTCACCATCGTGGTCACTGCCCCGCTGCGCAAGATCGACGTGGCGGCCGTGTCGGCCAGCGGCGTCCGCACCCGGGCAGGTGTCACCGTCACCGCCAGCGTCACCATCCGCGACATCGACTCGGCACTCGTGAACGGCGCCTCGGTCACCGGCACCTTCTACAACGGCACGAGGGCACTGTCGACGCGGTCGGCGCTCACCAACGTGAACGGCGTGGCGACGATCTCGTCGAGTGCGCTGAAGGTGAAGGCCGGCACGCAGATCAGGTTCTGCGTCACTGGCCTCACGCTGGCGAACGGCACCTGGATGACGTCGATCTTCGGCGGTACCGACTGCACCACCTACACGGCGGTGTGACCGGCACGACCACCGGCGGCGCGGTGAGCGCCCGCCGGTGATCGCAACAGCAGCCACACGAGCGAGGGGGCGGGCCTCACGGCCCGCCCCCTCGTCGCGTCATCGCGTGGCGCCCCGCACTCCGACGGCGTGAACTGCCGTGAACTGTCGTGAGCGTGCCGGCACCACCTCGGCCGAGGGCCGATTCCGGCTCACCTCACGGTGCTGGCGTCGTCGGAGGATCCGTCGGTGGCGGTGTAGTGGGCGGCGGGACGTAGATCGTCGTCGTCGTGGTCGAGGTCGACGGCCTCGTCGTGGTGGTCGGGCCCTTCACCGTGGTGGTCGTGCCCCTCACCGTGGTCGGCGGGCGCCATCCGCCACCCGAGTAGTCGGTGGTGGTCGCCTCGTCGCTGCTCGTCGACGAAGTGTCGACGGTGACTGGACCGGTGTCGGCCACATCAGTGGTGGTGGCCGCCGCGCCCTCGATCCGCAGCGAGAACGAGCGGCTGGCCTCGAGGCCCTCGGCGGCGCCAGGCGCCAGGCCGAGCTTGGTACGGCACACCTCGTACTGCGACAGCTTCGATGCGGGATCGTCGGCCTCGGGCGCGACGATGCCCGCGTTCACCAGGCCGAGGAACTCGCCGGGATCGCGCACGTCGACCGGCACCTCGATGGACTCCTCACCCACGGTCGGCTGGGCGGATGGATCATCGACGGTGAAGCCGAGCGAGACCTGTACCAGTTCGGTGCGGATCGGCGGCTCGATCACGGCAAGACGCCGCTGCGAGAACTCGCCGGCATCGTCACTGACGACGATGGTGACCTCGATCGAGCAATTGGTGTCGATGAGGCGCGGATCGACCTGCAGGGCCACGACCAGCGGCGAGCCCGGCGAGACGGCCACCTGGTCGCTGTCGGTGGGCGACACGACCCCGATGAAGATGCCCTCGGGAAGCGCCGACAGGCCAGAGGCGCCGCCGCCGCCGCCGCAGGCCACGACCACGCCGGTCATTCCCACGCTCAGCGCAGCGATCCGCCACCGCAGGTCCATGGCCCGGAGCCTACCGGCCCCCCTCGGGCGCCGATAGGGCCAGTCGGTCAAGGCCCGTCAGCGTTCGATCAGCAGACGGGGCCGCCCCGACAGGGTCGCCGACTCGGAGGAGACGCCCGTGACGAGCGACCCCGCTACTGGCGCACACAGCGCCACGGCGATGACCGTTCGGCCAGCGTCCCGCTCGGCGGCTACATAGTCGGTGAGGTCGAAGTCGTGCGTGGCGGCAGTGGCACCCGTCACCGTCACCCGGTCGAGCTCGGCGCCCAGCGCCGGCTTGGTGCCCCAGGTGATGCCGGTCTCGGTCCACGACGTCGAGGCCACTGCGTAGGCGGCGACAGCAGTCGACACCCCCTTGCGACCCTGCAGCTGCAGCCGAAGGACTGCCGACGACACGGTGCCCGTATGGGCAGCGGTGTCGACTTTCATGAACAGCCAGCGGTTGTTGCCGGCGCTCGAGTTCTGCACCTCGACGGTGGTGGCGGTGCCGAAGTTGCGGGTGGCGGAGCGGCCATCGCGCACATGGGCATCGTCGGTGACCGGGATCGTCGAGCTTGCCCGGCGGAAGGGGCCGGTGATCTCGTAGGTGATGCCCGTGACGCCATCGGTGCCACGCTGCGACGAGAAGTACATCCTCGTGTGATCAGGAGAGAAGGCAACGCCCGCCAGTTCTGACGCCGACTGGTTGGCGACACGCAGGAATGGCGCCACCTCGACGTCACCGTTGGCCTGCTCGGCCAGCAGGCAGATCTCCATGTTGCCGCCGTCCTCGCAGACGAACACGTCGCCCGACGGCTGGTGCACGGTCACGTTGTCGACACCGCGCAGCGCTGCCGTGCTGCTGACAACGCCGTCGTAGAGCACGCGGATGGCATTCGTGTCGAGATCGACCAGCCACACCTTCGAGTCGCCCTTGGTGGTGAAATACATCCGCCGACCCTCGATCCACAGCCCCTCGCCGCCGTTGAAGGCCGTGGTGCTGCCGCTGCGGTCGGGTGTCGTCGACAGCGTGGCCACCCACGAGATCACGCCGGCACTCACCGATGCCGCATACAGCTGGCCCGCCGAGAAGTCGCCCGGCGTGGTGGGCACGAACTTGTAGAGGCGGCCCGAGGTGGAGTCTTCGGTGAGGAAGACCGCCCGCGACACGGGGTCCTCCATCGCCGCCTCATGGTTGAAGGTGCCCATACCGGCGCGCAGCACGCCCTGGCCGGCTGCCTGCGGATTGCACTCGTAGACCTTTCCGGCCGAGACCTCCTCGCAGCTCAGCCAGGTACCGGCGACCGTGGGTCCGCCAGCGCAGTTGCGACTGGTTCCTGAGAGGATGCGATAGGCGCCGGTGACAGCACCCGAGGCGTCGAATTTCAGTGCGCCGACCCCGCCGCCTCCAGAGGAGACCTCGGCGTTCGACACGTAGACCCAGCCGCCGCCTGCACTCGGGAAGCAGCACCCGCCGTCGGGTGCGTAGTGCCAGACGTGGGCGGTGCCTGCCACGGCCTGGCCCGACCGGGCGAGGACTCGACTGGAGAACCCGGCGGGCAGGTGGATGCCGTTGGCGTCGGGCGTCGACGACAGCGGCCCATACGGGCCGGGGCCGACGATCGTCGCAGCCCGGACGAGGGCCGAGCGCAGCATGGTGCCGCCGACCACCGCTCCGCCGAGCGCAAGTGCCGTCCGACGCATGAACTGCCGGCGGTCGAGATCCTCAAGGAGTCCGATATCGAGGATGCTCTCATGCGTGGTCATCCGACCACTCTACGTCGACTCAATCGGCTGGACAAGGGATTATCGTCTCCCCGTGGCCCACGCCGACCCCGCCACCGGCCTCACCGCCGCCGCCGTCGCCGACCGCCGGGCACGCGGACTCGTCAACGACGTGCCGGCCGCCCCGACCCGCACCGTGCTCGGCATCCTCCGGGGCAACATCATCACCCCGGTCAACATCATCATCGCCGTCCTCGCCGGACTCGTCATCGCTGCCGGCTCACCGAAGGATGCCCTGTTCAGCGGGGTCATCGTCGCCAACAGCGTGATCGGCATCGTCCAGGAACTGCGCGCAAAGCGAGTCCTCGACCGGCTCAGCGTGCTGAACGCACCCCGTGCCCGGGTCGTCCGAGATGGCGACGTCATCGACCTCCATGCCACGGAACTCGTCCTCGACGACATCATCGAGTTGCGGAGCGGCGACCAGGTGGTCGCCGATGGCGAGATCGTCGTCGACGATCGGCTCGAAGTCGACGAATCGCTCCTCACCGGCGAGGCAGACCCCGTGCCCAGGACCGCAGGCGACACCGTACTCAGCGGCAGCGCCGTCGTCGCCGGCACGGGCCGCATGACCGTCACCAAGATCGGTGCCGACCACTACGCAGCACGGCTCGCCGAGGAGGCCCGCCGCTTCACACTCGTCGACTCGCCGCTTCGCAACGACATCAACCGCATCGTCACCGTCGTCGGACTTGCCATCATCCCGGTCGGCATTCTCCTGGCCACCAGCCAGTTCGTCCGCCGCGACGACGGCTGGAGGGCCAGTGTGGTCAGCACCGTCGCCGGACTCGTCGGCATGGTGCCCGAGGGCCTCGTCCTGCTCACGAGCGTGGCGTTCGCCGTCGGTGTCGTGCGACTCGCATCCCAGCGGTGCCTCGTGCAGGAGCTTCCTGCCATCGAGGTGCTCGCCAGAGTCGACGTGCTCTGTGCCGACAAGACCGGAACGATCACAGCCGGAGCACTCGCCGTTGCGTCAGTCGATCCACTCGGCGACACCGATCCCCGACTCGTCCGGCGAGTGCTCAGTGCGATGGCGCGCCTCGATCCCGACCCGAACCCGACTGCACGCGCACTGGCCGACTTCCTCGCATGCGACCCGAACGACAGCGTGCGACTCGTCGACCGCGTGCCGTTCTCGTCGCAGCGCAAGTGGAGCGCCATGACGCTCGATCCACTCGGCAGATGGGTGCTTGGTGCGCCCGAGCGGATACTTCACACGGCACATGGTCGGCTGCATGAAGAGGTCGAGCGCCACGCCACCGGCGGCACGCGCGTCCTCGTGCTCGCCTCGGCGCCTGACGACCATCTCGACGCCGCACTCGGCGACAGCATCCCGGCGGATCTGCAGCCACGCGCGCTCGTGCTCATCAACGACGTCATACGCCCCGACGCGCCCTCGACTCTGGCATGGTTTGCCGAGCAAGGCGTCACGGTCAAGGTGATCAGCGGCGACAGTCCCGCCACGGTGGCAGCTGTCGCCCGTCGCGCCGGCCTGCTCGATGCCGACGTGGCCGTGGACGCAGGCGACCTTCCCCCAGCGGGAACCGATGACTTCGCTGACACCGCCGAGCACACCACCGTGTTCGGCCGGGTCACGCCGCATCTCAAGCGCGACCTCGTCGACGCCCTGCAGGGCCGCGGACACACCGTGGCGATGACCGGCGATGGCGTGAACGACGTGCTCGCGCTCAAGCACGCAGATTGCGGCATCGCCATGGCCAGCGGCAGCGAGGCCACACGCGCCGTCGCCCAGCTGGTACTGCTCGACTCGAACTTCGCTGCGCTTCCCGCCGTGGTCGCCGAGGGCCGCAGGGTGATCAACAACATCGAGCGAGTTGCCAGCCTGTTCCTCGCCAAGACGGCGTACTCCGTCGTGCTCTCGGTGCTCACCGGCGTGTTCGCACTCGCCTATCCGCTGCGACCCATCCACCTGTCGATCCTCAGCTGGTTCACGATCGGCATGCCGGCGTTCTTCCTTGCCCTTGCCCCCAACGACCAGCGCGTCGCACCGGGCTTCCTGCGCAGGGTGCTCGGCCGGGCAGTGCCGGCCGGACTCGTCATTGCCACACTCACGATGGCGGTCTTCGGCATCGTGCAGCTCGATCCGTCGGTCGATCCCGACGAGGCGCGAACCGCAGCAGTGCTGGTCGCAGGGGCGATCGCCCTCATGAACCTCTGCCGGACGGCGATGCCGCTCACTCCGCTCCGAGCCGTGCTGGTGGCCGCCATGGCATCGGGATTCGGCTTGGCATTTGCCATCCCTGCGGCCCGGTCTCTGTTCGAATTGCCCTCGACGACGCCGGCCGCCTACGCCACGGCGCTCGCAGCAATCGCCATCGCCTGGCCGCTGCTGGCCCTCGGATCGCGTGTCGCCCACCGATGGGGCGACGGCTAACGTCTGCGCCATGACTGGATTGCACGACCTCACCATGACGTCGATCACCGGTGACGAGGTGTCTCTCGGCGACTACCGGGGCACGGTGTGCCTCATCGTCAACGTCGCCAGCAATTGAGGCCTTACCGGCCAGTACGCAGGTCTGCGTACGCTCCACGAACAGTACGCCGCTGACGGATTCGCCGTGCTTGCCTTTCCGTGCAATCAGTTCGGCGCCCAGGAGCCGGGCTCCGACGCCGAGATCCTCGAGTTCGCGACCTCGAAGTACGGCGTCACCTTCCCGATGTTCTCCAAGATCGACGTGAACGGCGACGGAGCCTGCGATCTCTACCGGTGGCTCCGCGAGTCCACCGGCGGCACCGACATCACATGGAACTTCGAGAAGTTCCTTGTCGGCCGCGACGGCACTGTGATCGAGCGATTCGATCCAATGACCACGCCCGAGCAGATCGCCGAGCGCCTGGCCACGCTGCTCTGAGTCGCGGCGAGCCGCGGCGCCCGCCTCATTCTGCATCTCGTCCCGGCGTGATGTGCACAGCACCATCACGCGGGGAATCCGCCGTGCTTCCCCCGGTCATCGATCATCCGACTGGGAGGCAGCGTGCCGTTCACCAGATTTCGACTGCCGCGCCGGCGCCCACGCCTGGCGCTCGACTGGCATCACGAACAGTGGAGCATCTTCCTCCCCGATCCCGACGACCCTCTGGTTGTCGCCGGCGTCGGCGAGGCCTCAGTGCTCGCCACGGAGATCACCAGCCTGCCGGTCCGCCGCGAGTCGCTCACGCTGCTCGACGAGCACCGCCGCGTCACTGCGCTCCTCCTCGACCCGCCACCCGAGCTCGGGCTCTTCGTCGGGGTCGCTGCCCGGGTTGAACTGCCTGGACTCGAGGCACCGTTCTGCCAGACACTGCTGGTGTCGATCGAGACGAGCCGGGCCGCGTGCACGCCGACGCTCGAGCACCGGGATGCGTACCACGCCATACGGCGGGCTCACATGGCGCAGGGACTGCAGCTGCTCGACGTGATGCTCACCGACGGCGACACCGCCCGCAGCGTGTCGTGCGCCTTCGATGCCGATCCGGTGTGGTTCGACGAGGTCGCGCCCGTCGAGACCGCAGGCGCGTGAGGAACGGGCCCGTCAGACCGGTGCAGCGCGGTGCAGCACCGCGCCAGTCGGCGTGACGAGCACCGTGGCACCCTCGACCTCGGCGGTGCCATCGACGATGAGGCTCATTCCGCCCTCGTCGAGAGGCGGAAACAGCATCGTCACATCCGGACGCTCTGTCGCGTTCGAGCACGTGCTGCGTCCGGCCGTGATCTCGAACCGGCCACCCTCGTAGCTGGCGACGACGGCGAGGGCGTGCACCCGCAGGTCCGGACCGACCGTGAGCAGGTAGCCCCACGGGCGCTGCGCCACTGCCGCTGCCAGTTCGGGGATTCCGACGATGATGCTCATGGGCTGCCCTCCGGCTCGCTGTCTCCCACGGGCTAGCACACGTCAGGGGCCCGGGTAGCCGGGGGCCGCACTGTCCGATATTCCCGACCCGTTTGGTCGGCTTTTCCGATAGCCTCACCGCACCCGCAGTCGGCCCACCGCCGGCAGCCCAGCGACAAGGAGACACCATGGCGATCCGCCTCGGCGATACCGCACCCGATTTCACCGCACCCACCACCCAGGGCGAGATCCGCTTCCACGAGTGGCTCGGCGACTCGTGGGGCGTGCTGTTCAGCCACCCGAAGGACTTCACCCCGGTCTGCACCACCGAGCTCGGCTACGTGGCCAAGATCAAGCCCGAGTTCGACAAGCGGAACGTGAAGGTCGTCGGCCTCAGCGTCGACCCGGTCGACAGCCACGTGAAGTGGGAGGGTGACATCGAGGAGACCCAGGGCACCGCCGTGAACTTTCCCATGATCGGCGACCCGGATCGGAAGGTCGCCGACCTCTACGACATGATCCACCCCAACGCAAACGACACGCTGACCGTTCGATCGGTGTTCGTCATCGGGCCCGACAAGAAGGTGAAGCTCACCCTCACCTATCCCGCAAGCACCGGTCGCAACTTCGACGAGATCCTGCGTGTCATCGACAGCCTCCAGCTCACCGCCAAGTTCAAGGTCGCCACCCCGGCCAACTGGGAGAGCGGCGGCGACGTGATCATCGGCGCTGCAGTGACCGACGACGAGGCCAAGCAGCTGTTCCCGCAGGGCTGGAAGACGGTCAAGCCGTACCTGCGAGTGCTCCCGCAGCCGCGCTGACAGATCAGCGCAACGACGCGCTGCACATCACGCGGTCGATCCGCACGGCGACCACCACTCGGTCGACGCGCTCCTTCGGTGGCCGGTACCTCGCTGCGTAGGCGGCAACGGCGCCGGCCACCGACGCGTCGTCGCTCTGCAGTTCGACCGTTCCCTCGAAGGTGACCCACCTGCCCCCGTCGGCCTGCATGATGGCCGCACGTCCGCGTCGTGCGGCGTTCGCCGCCTTCACCGAGCCTGCGAAGGTGATGACCCGCAGCACGAGGCCATCATCGGTCTCCAACCTCGTGAAGCCGACCGGCACGGCATGCGGTGATCCATCGGCGCGCAACGTCACGAGCGTGGCGAGATGCCGTTCGTCGAGAAAGCCGCGTAGCGCCTCGGAGAGTCGGACGACGCCCTGTGACTGACTCATGCCGACTCGCTCAGGTCGTGGCGATTGCATCGAGCATGTCGGACTTCGCCGCCTTGCGCGCCGGGAGGAAGGCGGCCAGCGCAGCGAAGACCAGGACCGCGACGGATGCGGTGGCGATGGTCGAGGCTGGAAGAGCGAACTCGCGAAGGCCTTCATCGCGGAACGACCGGACGATGATCCAGCCGAGCGAGGTACCCAGCACCAGCCCGAACACCACCCCCACCGCACCGGTGATGAGGCTCTCCCACAGCACGCTCGTCCGCACCTGCTTGCGCGTCATGCCGACCGCGCGAAGGAGGCCGAGTTCGCGTCGCCGCTCGTAGACCGCCAGCCACAACGTGATCACGATGCCGATGACAGCGATGAAGATCGACATGCCGAGCAGGCCGTAGATGAAGTTGAGGAAGCCGTCGACCTGATCGTCCTGGGCGTCGATGAACTCGTCGCGGCTCTGCAGCTTGGCCGACGGGAACTCGTCGAGTACCGCCTGCAGCGCCGAGGTGTTCTCGGGGCTCACGCCACCCTCGGTGCGGGCAAAGACGGCGAAGTCGAACAGCGGGAATGCCTGCCCGTCGAACAGGGCGCGGTCGACCATCAGGTTGCCGAACGTGTCATCGCTGTAGATGCCCTGCACCGTGAGATCCACCTCAGTGCCGTCGAGCAGCTTGGCGCGCACCGTGTCGCCGAGTACCAGCCCGTCGCGCTGTGCCTTGTCCTGCGCGTAGAGGATTCCGTCGCGCGTGAGATCGCCGAACCCGCCTTCGACGAATCCCAGCTCGAGCACGGCTGCCGCATTCTGGGGTGACACAGCGATGACTGCCTTCGCTCTCCAGTCTCGTACGCCGCTGTCGTCTTGCTCGTTCAGTTGCAACTGCGCGCCGGCGAAGCCGACCGCGTCGCCGACTCCTGCACCGTCGAGTGCATCGGCCACCGCAGTCGGCAGGCCGAAGCCGCTTTGCAGTTTCTCCGACACCACGTAGTCAGCGGTGAACGCCTCACCGATGATGACCCGCGCGCTCGCCTTCGCCGAGGCACCAAGGGTCGCCACGGCAATCATCAGCGAGAGGCCAACGGCAAGCGCCATTGCGGTGATTGCAGTCCGCTTCGGGTTGCGTGCCGCATTTCGAGCCGACATCGTGCCGGCGGCCCCGCGAAGACGGGTGAGCAGCGGCGACGTCGACTTGGCGACGGGTGCGGCGATGAACGGGCCGACGATCACCATCGAGATGAACACGAGGGCGATACCCAGTCCGAGCAGCATCGATGATCCGGAGAACCCGCCGGCCACCGACAGCACACCAAGCCCAAGTGCGATTCCGCCGATGACAAGTCGACGACGCGAGGCTGCTGAGCGGTCGACGGCGACGTCGCGCATCGCCGCCAGCGGCGGCACCCTGCCCGCGCGAAGGGCGGGCACCACGGCGCAGGCCAGCGTCACGCCGATGCCTACGAACATCGTTCCGATGAACCCCTGCACGCCAACGACGAGGTCGGTCGTGCCGGGTCCGAAGCCGATGGCGTTCAACAGCGCCAGCAGAGCCCAGGCAAGACCGACCCCCGCGGTGGCGCCTACCAGCGATCCGCTGAACCCCACCACGGCGGCCTCGACGAACAGCGATCGAGTCACCTGGCCGCGCGTGGCACCGATCGCCCGCAGCAGCGCATTCTCCCGCTGGCGTTGGGCCGCGCTGATCGAGAACACGTTGAAGATGATGAAGCTGCCGACGAACAGCGAGATGAGGGCGAAGACCGACAGGAAGATGGTGATGAAGCCAAGTGCCCGCTGGATGGCCGACTGGCTCTCCTCGGTGATCTCGGTGCCGGTCAGTACCTCGACCTCGGAGTCGCCGATCGCGGCATCGATGCTGTCGGCAAGTGCGACCTCATCGACGCCGTCGTCACCGGCTACGAGCACGGCGTCGAGGGCGTCGGTTGCGCCGGCGAGCAACTGCTGGGCGACCGAGAGTTCAAAGAACGACCAGTTGACGCCGCCGAAGCTGTCGGCGCCGGCGAAGGTGGCGATACCCACCACGGTGAACTCCTGAGAGCCGGTGGCCGTGGTGATCGTCACCGTGTCGCCGATCTCGACGCCGCCGAACCGCGCTGATGCCCGATCGATGACGACCTCGCCTGGCGCGACAGGGGGCGCCCCCTCATCGATGTCCCATGGCGATACCTCGCCGCCGACCCACGAGGCTCCGAACTTCGGCGGACCGTCGACGCCAAGTGGCGTGCCCTCGAAGGTGACCACGGCGACACCAACCACGTAGCCATCGGCCTCGAGCACACCGTCGGCCGATCGCACGGTGTCGACGATCTCCACCGGAATCCTATCGCGCGCCTCCTCGCCGAAGTCGCCCTCGATGACCCGAGACGACCGCACGAAGGCATCGGTGTCGGCATACGCGTCAGCGAACACCTGCGACAGCGACTGGCGGATCGTGCCGGTGAGCACGAAGACGCCGTTGAGAAAGGCTGTACCCGCCACGACTGCGATCGCTGTGATGACGAGCCGGCCCTTGCGACTCCACACGTTCCTCAGGCTGAGTCGGAACACCGCATCACTCTCCGAGGTGCTTCATCTTGTCGAGCACTCGCTCTGCTGTCGGCTCGTGCATCTCGTCGACGATCCGTCCATCAGCAAGGAACACGACCCGATCCGAGTAACTCGCAGCGCCCGGGTCGTGTGTGACCATCACGATGGTCTGGCCGAGGTCGCTGACAGCGCGGCGCATGAAGGTGAGGATCTCGGCACCTGTGCGACTGTCGAGGTTGCCGGTGGGCTCGTCGGCGAAGATGATCGTCGGCTGGCTTGCGAGCGCCCGGGCAACGGCCACGCGCTGCTGCTGGCCGCCTGACAGCTCGCTCGGCCGGTGGTCAAGTCGGTCGCGGAGTCCGACGGTATCGATGACCGTGTCGACCCACTGACGGTCGCCCTCACTGCCGCCGAGCAGAAGGGGCAGCGTGATGTTCTCGAGCGCCGTGAGCGTCGGCACGAGGTTGTAGGCCTGGAAGATGAAGCCGACTGCCGTACGGCGAAGCTCGGTGAGCTGCCGGTCGTTGAGCGTTGCGAGCGGCGTCTCGCCGATGAACACCTCGCCAGACGTGAGCGAGTCGAGCCCCGCCATGCAGTGCATCAGCGTGCTCTTGCCCGAGCCCGATGGGCCCATGATTGCGGTGAATCGACCCGCCTCGAAATCGACGGTGATGCCGTCGAGCGCGCGGACCTCGCTGTCGCCACCCCCGTACACCTTGCTCGCATCGACGGCTCGGGCGGCGGCCGTACGGGAACGGTTCGGGGCGACGGACATGTCAGTCATGGGAGACAGTCTCGCGACCGGACCACCGCTTTGCACCCCCGCCAGCCGATTTGTGGCTGGAGGGGCACCCGTGGCCATGGCATACGCTCGATACATGATCCTGTGCCCGGCCTGCGGTGCCTCGGCCCCCGCCGGCTCGCGGTTCTGCCCGTCGTGCGGAACCCCGGTCACCGGCGCCCAGGCCGAGGAACGGCGGATCGTCACCGTGCTCTTCGCCGACCTGGTCGGCTTCACCAGCCTCAGCGAGCACCTCGACCCCGAACAGGTGATGCGCATCGTCGACAGATGCTTCGAACAGCTCGTCGAGGTCGTCACCGAGTACGGCGGCAGTGTCGACAAGCTGCTCGGCGACGGGATGCTCGCCCTCTTCGGTGCCCCGGTCGCGCACGAGGACGACCCCGAGAGAGCGGTGCGGGCGGGCCTGCGCATGCAGGAGGTCATCGCATCGCGCAGCACGTCGCTCCCCGGCGACACCGGATTCCAGATGCGAATCGGCATCAACACTGGCGAGGTGCTCGTCGGCACACTGGCCGGCACCGACTACACGGCAATGGGCGATGTGGTGAACACGGCCGCCCGACTGCAGACAGCGTCACCGCCCGGGGCAGTGCTCGTCGGACCCACCACCTTCGGCCTCACCTCGCACACCTTTGACTACGAGCCCATCGGCGAGTTCCACGCCAAGGGCCGCGAGCAATCCGTCGAGGCCTGGATCGCGAGGGCGCCGATTGCGCCGCCCGGGGCGCGGCATCGCCGCCGCACCGTGCCCATTGTCGGACGCGATACCGAACTTGCCCTCGCCGAGGCGTCACTGGCCATGATGTCGGCCAGTCATCGGATGGTCCTCATGCATGTCGTCGGCGACAGCGGCATCGGCAAGAGTCGCTTGGTCGACGAGGTGGTGCGCCGGCTCCGCGACGGCCGAGACGTAGCAGTCCTCGAGGGGGCCTGCGTGCCGTACGGCGAGTCGAATGGATGGTTTCCCATCGCATCGGCCGTCGCGAACTACCTCGACCTCGATCCCGCCGCTGATCTCTCCGTGTTGCGCGAGGTGGGCGACGAGCGGGCAGCTGGGCTCCTCCCGTCGGCTCCGCCGGCCGACCGAAGCCGGCTTGTCGATGTGCTCGCCCATCTCTTCGGCCACCCATCCCCGATCGACAAGCTCGACGCCGCTACGGCGCGCAGCGTCGTGCACGATGCGGTCGCGGCGGTGCTCGAGGCTCGCGCCGCGTCGGGACCCGTGGTCCTCAGCATCGACGACCTTCACTGGGCAGACCACGACCTCATCGAACTCCTGCACCATCTCGTCGCAGCACTGGCCCGATGCGATCTGGCGATCATCACCACGACCCGACCTGGCGCCGACGTCGACTGGCCGCCTCCCACCGAGCGGACAAACGTGCTGACGATGGTGCTGCAGCCCCTCACTCGGACCGACACCGAACAGTTGGCCCGGCTGCTGCTCGACGTGCCCGATGAGCAGTTCATCTCTGCCCTCTACGACCGCAGCGGCGGGAACCCCCTCTTCCTCGTCGAACTCGCGGCATTCGCCGACGCGGCGGGGCCGACTGACCCATCAGGAGTCCGTGAGCTGCCCGACACGCTCCGCAGCGTCATCGCGGCCCGGCTCGACCAGCTCAGTCCAGAGCAGCGACAGGTACTCGAGAACGCTGCCGTCCTCGGCACGTCGGGGCGCATGACGGGCCTCGAGCAGTTCGCTGCCGGCCTCGGCCAGGATTTCTCCGCCGACACCGTGCACGAACTCGACGAGCTGGGCCTGCTCGACGTCGAGGGAAACCGGTGGGAGTTCTGCAGCGACTCAGTGCGCGATGCCGCCTACCAGACCCTCACCAAGGCAGCCCGCGCCGTGCGCCACGCTGCGGTGGCCGCCGCAATGTCTGCCTCCCCGTCGCTCGCAGATGAGCGAGCCCACCACCTCGCTGCCGCCGCCGAGCTCGTCGACGAGATCGGCCGAGTCCAGGGTGTCGCCAGCGACATCAAGCCCGCCGCTGTCAGCGCCCTCGGCAGCGCTGCAGAGCGCGCACTCGATACCGGCAGCCTGCGTGCCGCCTCACGTCTCTCGTCGCGGGCGCTCGACCTTCTCGACTACCACGGTGAGGAATCGCAGCGTCAACTCCGCAGCTCACACCGCCAGGTGGCACAACTGCTCATCGTGCGCGCCAGTGCTGCGGTCGAGCGACGTGACGCAGCAACAGCGACACGCGATCTCGACAGGGTGCAACACCTCGCCGATACCGGCGACGACGTCGTCCTCGCTGCCACAGTGCACCGGCTACGCGGGCTGCTCGCCAACAACAGCGGGCGCTCCGACGACGCCCGCCGCGAACTCGGCCGGTCGATCGACCTGCTCCGCGGCACGAGCCGACGCGATCTGCTCGCCGGTGCCCTCCGCCTTCGAGGTTTCATCGAGATGTTCGGCGGATCGCTCGCCGACGCCGAGTGGTTCCTCGGCGAGGCTGACGGCATCTATGCGGCCAACGGCGACGAACGGGGCATGGCGTACGTCGAGCAGCACCGAGCCTGGATCGCCTTCCTGTCGGGTGAGCTCGACACCGCCCGCGAGCGCCTCAACCGAGCCGCTACCGCACTCGGCCAGATGGGAGACCGGAACGGCGTGGGGTGGGCGTTTGGCCTGCTCGCCTTCGTCGAGTTCTACGAGCGCCACTTCGACCGAGCGGAGTCGCTCGCCCGCGGCGTCGCCCGCGAGGCGGACCTGCGCGGCGACCGATGGGCTGTCGGCATGATGGACACCCTCCTTGCCCAACTGGCCCTGTGGCGAGGAGAGCTCGACGACTCCCTGCAGCTGTCTGAGCGCGCCCGCGCCCAGTTCAAGCGGATCGGCGACGACTACGGCCTTGCGCAGGCGCTGGCGCCGCTGCTCCGCGCGCAGATTGCGACCGGGCGGATGGGCGCCGCACTGCGCACGACCGAGGAGCTCGCTGCGATCGCCGGCGTTGCCCGCAATGGGCCGGTTCCGCTGATCGCCCTCGCTGGCGCAGCGATGCACCGCGGCAATCCATCTGACGCAATCGATGCTGCTGACCGTGCAATCTCCGCACTTGCGGCAATCGGCGCACAGCAGGGCGAGCCGTTTCTCGTGCGTGCCGTCGCCCTTCTGCAACGCGGCGACGCCGAACTGGCCGCTGTCGCCATCGAGCAGGTCGCTCGCGAGACCGACGGAACCCACCCGTTCGCCGACGCTGCCGAGGCGCTCGTTCGGTCGTGCAGCGGCGAGCATGTGCGCGCCCACGAACTCGCTGATGCGGTGCTCAACTCCGACGTATCGACCTATCTCGACGACGTGTTCGCAGGCATCGCCGGGGCATCGTCGTGCGCGGCGCTCGGCCTCCGCGAGCAGGCACTCACCCACGCCGAGACCGCCGTGATGCGGGCCAGTGGGGCGGGCGACGTCATCGCCACTGCACTTGCGACCGCCGTGTACCGGACTGTTGCCGGCATCGCCCATCCGGCGCACGACACCAGCGTGACGCTGAGCGATGGGTGGACCACCGTGCTCGCCCAGTTGCGCGGCGTCTGAACGTCAGCCTGCTGCGTCCCGACGCCAGGGGAGTTCGGACAGGAACATCGCCGCAGCGGGATGAGGATCCATCTCGCGCACTGTGGACTGCGGCATCGAGCGCACGGGAGGCTCGTAGCGACGCTGACAGCCGCCACAGAAGTACACGAGCCTCGCATAGTCGCCCGAGCGGCGGACCTCGACCGTGTGGCCGCACCGCGCACAGGGTCGACCATTGCGGCCGTACACGGCGAGTCCACCGGGAACGTCGGGCTGCGTGACTCGACCCGAACGCGACAGGTTGCTGCGCAGCATCCGGGTGGCGGCGTTGACGATCTGGACCCAGTCGGCCACGTCGAGATCGGCGACCGTCGCGAAGGGACTGATCTCGCAGGCCCAGAGAATCTCGCTGCGATAGACGTTGCCGACTCCGCACATCACATGCTGATCGAGCAAGACCTCTGCGACTGGCATGTCGCGCTCGGGATAATGCACGAGGCGGCGCACGCACTCCTCGAGTTGATCCTTCGTTGCGGTGCACAGGTCTGGGCCGAGTCGCCCGAACCTCGGATGGCGCATCGGATCGAACTCGCGGAATGTCTCGACATCGGGGGCGTTGAAGCACACCGCCACCCACTCCGGCACCTCGATGACGACTCGGGTCTCGCCGCGGAATCGACGCCACCGCTCTCCGGTGCGATAGAGGTGCCATGAGCCGGTCATGCGCATGTGAGTGTGCAGCACGATGCCATCGTCGAAGAAGATCTCAAGATGCTTGCCGTGGCTCTCTACTCGCTCGATCACCCGTCCCATGGCGGGCCGAGGCCCGTAGAGGCGAGGAGCGTCGAACACCATGATGGGGCGGCCGACCAGCGCTGTCCGCAGCGCCGCCGCCGAGCGGTGAATGGTGTCGCCCTCGGGCACGGCTCCAGCGTACGCGACCGGCGAATCCGCCCGCGTGATCTCTGCGATCCCCGGCAGCAGCGCGCGCTGGATAGGGTTCGGCCGATGGAGCCCGAGCCGACGGACCGCGAGTCGGGTCTGCCGATGCCGCCCGACGAACTCGATGCCGGCGACGCCGAGCCCGACGAGTCTCGACCCGGATGGGTCGCGACCACCGCACCCCTGCCGCCCGCCGTCGACCCGGTGGCCACCGCCCGACGGCGATACGGCACCGGCGGCGCCATCCTTGCCGCCGGGATGCTCGGCATCGACAAGGTGCTCGGGCGGCGGGTGAAGGAAGAGGCGCCGATCGTCATTGCCGCCAGCGACCAGCCGATCGACATCGACACCGACGGCATCACGGTGCCGCTCGACGACGACACCGACGTCGTGGCCCCGCCCCAGCCGAGGCCGGATCCCTTCCCCCGCCGTCCCCGGAAGCGCCGTCGCTGAACGAGCCGCCCTACGGGAGGCAGCCGACGTGGGCCAGGGCCAGCCGGATCAGCCGGTCGTGTCCCCCGGTCATCTCTCGGCGCACGACCTCGCTCGTCGCCTCGCCAGGTGAGAACCACCGAAGATCGAGCGCCTCTTGGGTCGGCTGGCAGTCGCCCGCGACCGGGACGACGAAGGCCAGGCTCACCGCATGGTGCCGCGGATCGTGGAACCCGCTCACGTCAGGATCCGGGAAGTACTCGACGACCGTGAACGGTGCCACCTCAGCCGGGATGCGCGGCAGTGCGACCGGCCCTAGGTCCTTCTCGAGGTGCCGAAGCAGCGCATCGCGGACCCTCTCGCCGTACATCACCCGGCCGCTCACGACCATGCGGCTGATGGTGCCGTCGGCGGCCTGCCGCAGGAGCATGCCGACCTTGGTCACTCGGCCCAGTTCGTCCACGCGTACCGGAACGGCATCGACGTAGACCAGCGGCACGTTGGCGCGGATGTTGTTGAGGTCGTCGCGCGACAGCCAGCCAGTTCGGGTCTCGGTCTGCTCCGACATAGGGCGACGTGATCGTAGTGCAGCGGTCGCTGCCGCAGGCTGACCGTCAGCGACGAAGCGAGGCGACGATGTCGCTCATCAACTCGCCGGCCTCTGTCGGGTTCTGGCCGACGCGGACTCCCGCGTCGCGTAGCGCCGCCATCTTGCCCTGCGCAGTGCCCTTGCCTCCGCTCGTGATGGCACCGGCGTGGCCCATCTTCTTTCCCTCCGGCGCCGTCACCCCGGCGATGTAGGCGCTCATCGGCTTGGTGACATGTGCCGAGATGAACTCGGCTGCTTCTTCCTCGGCCGATCCACCGATCTCGCCGATCATGATGATGGCGTGTGTCTCGGGGTCCGACTGGAACTCGCGGAGGCAGTCGATGAAGTTGGTGCCGGGGACCGGATCGCCGCCAATGCCGACGCATGTGCTCACGCCGATGCCGCGCTGCTTGAGCTCGTAGAGGGCCTGATAGGTGAGCGTGCCCGACCTGCTGACGATGCCGACATTCGGTCCGCCGGCGGTCGGAGGCTGGGCGATCTCACCGGCCGTGATGCCGATGTTGCACTTTCCGGGACTGATGATGCCCGGGCAGTTCGGACCGAGAAGCCGAGTGCGCGGGAAGTCGCGCACGAGACGGTTGTAGGTGCGGGCCTCGTCCTGGGCTGGGATGCCCTCGGTGATGCACACCACGAAGCCGATGCCTGCCGATGCTGCCTCGATGACTGCCGACGAGGCAGCCCGCGGTGGCACGGCGATGAATGACGCATCGGCACCGGTCGCCGCGACAGCCTCGGCAACGGTGTCGAACACCGGGATGCCATCGACGTCGCTTCCGCCCTTGCCTGGCGTCACGCCGGCGACCACCTTCGTGCCGTAGGCGCGGTTGCGCAGCCCGTGATACTTGCCCTGTCCTCCCGTGAGGCCCTGGACCACGACTCTGGTGTCTGCAGTGACGAAGATGGCCATGTCAGTTCGCTCCGTTCGCGATGGCCACCGCAGTGCGGGCGGCCTCGAGCATCGTGGGCTTCGACATCAGCTTCGACTCGGGGATGCCGGCCGAGGCCAGGATCTCGCGGCCCTGCTCGGCATTCGTGCCGTCGAGCCGGATCACGATCGGTGCCCGAAGATCGACGCGACTCATTGCCTCGACGATCCCCTTGGCGACCTCCTCGCCACGAGTGATGCCGCCGAAGATGTTGATGAAGATGCTGCGCACGTTCTGGTCGAAGTTGATCACCTCGAGCGCCGCCGCCATCATGTCGGCGTTGGCGCCGCCGCCGATGTCGAGGAAGTTCGCAGCGCTGCCGCCCACCTGGTTGACGACGTCGAGCGTGCTCATCGCCAGGCCGGCGCCATTGGCGATGATGCCCACGGATCCGTCGAGGCCGATGTACTGCAGGTCGTGGGTACGCGCCAACTGCTCGCGGTCGTCGAGTTCCTCGGTCGCCCGGTACTCGTCCCACTCGGGGTGGCGAAACGCCGCATTGCCGTCGAGGCTCACCTTGGCATCGAGTGCGTGCACGCCGCCATCGGGCCTGAGGATGAGCGGGTTGATCTCGGCGAGGTCGCAATCGCCTTCGGTGAAGCAGCGGTAGAGCCGCACCAGCATGTCGGCGACGCCATCGACTGCCTCGCTGTCGATCTTTGCCCGCGTCGCCGCCTCGCGTGCAGTGTCGAGGGCAATCCCGTCGACCGGGTCGATGTGCAGCATCACGATGGCATCTGGGTCAGTCTCGGCGACCGCTTCGATCTCGACGCCTCCCTGGGCGCTCAGCATCAGGAGATGCTTCTTCGCGGCTCGATCAAGTGAGTACGAGGCGTAGTACTCCTTCTCGATGTCGCTGGCGTGCTCGACCCACACCCGCTTCACGAGGTGGCCCTTGATGTCCATGCCGAGGATGTTGCCGGCGTGCAGGCGCACCTCGTCGGCGTTGTCGGCGAGCTTGATGCCACCGGCCTTGCCACGACCACCGACCTGTACCTGCGCCTTCACCACCACCGGATAGCCGGCCGCCTCGGCGGCAGCCACCGCTTCGTCGACGGTGTACGCCACGTCGCCCGGGCTCACCGGGATGTCGAAGCGGGCGAAGTACTGCTTGCCCTGGTACTCGAACAGGTCCATCAGGTGTGTTCCTCTCTGGCGTCGAGTGCCGACTCGAGCCACTGACTGATCGCCTTCAACGAACTCCCAGGGCCGAAGATCTCGGCCACGCCCTGCTCGCGCAGCGTGCGCGCATCGGCATCAGGAATGACGCCGCCGCCGAACACGAGCAGGTCGCCGAGGTCTCGCGAGCGGAGTTCCTCCATGACGCGGGGAAAGAGCGTGAGGTGCGCACCGCTGAGCAGCGACAGGCCGACGGCGTCGACGTCCTCCTGCAGTGCCGTCTCGGCGATCTGCTCGGGCGTCTGGTGCAGGCCCGTGTAGATGACCTCGAATCCGTGGTCGCGCAGCGCACGCGTGATCGTCTTGGCGCCGCGATCGTGCCCGTCGAGACCTGGCTTCGCCACCACCACCCGATACGGCCGTTTCACAGCGGCGACCCTACGACTCCGGTGCCTGCCGTCTCAATTCCGCCGTCCCTCGGGCAGACTGTCGGTGATGGGCCGCCCCCGCCTCCGCTCCCCCCTCGCCCGGGCCGTCGCGCCGGTGCTCGGCGGCATCGTGTTCTTCGCCGTGCTCGGTCTGGCCATGTGGGGCGTCGCAGCGCTCGCCTCGCGGAACTCCGATCAGACCGAGGAGATCCTCGTCCCCACGTACCAAGACCTCGGGCGTACCGACACCTTCGCCGACTCCATCGCCACCGACGGGCCGATCGTGCTGCCCGACCTCGTGGGCGACGACCTGAGCATCGTGCTCGACCACACCGGTGCCGACCCGCAGCGCGGCTGGGCCGTCTACCTCGCCCATCCCGCCGATCGCTCGCCGGCATGTCCGGTGGCGGTGGTACCGGGCACCCGTACGTTCACCGACTGCGAGGGGCGCACCGTCGGGATCGACGACCTCGCCCTTCCGCCGGTGGGCATTCAGCCGATCGCCAGTGACGACGGCTTGCTGACGCTCGACCTCATCG
>JBEGVK010000080.1:0-7244 GCA_041178405.1 Actinomycetota bacterium
GAACATGTCCGACAGGGGCACCTGCGCTCGGATGACCATCGAGTTGCCGCGCTGCTCGGAGCCCTCGACCCGACCGCGTCGGGCGTTGAGGTCGCCGAACACGTCGCCCATGTAGTCCTCGGGCGTCACGACCTCGACGGCCATGATCGGCTCGAGCAGTGCCGGCGCCGCCTTGCGGGCGGCCTCCTTGAACACCATCGAGCCGGCGATCTTGAACGCCATCTCCGAGGAGTCGACATCGTGGTACTGGCCGTCGACCAGCATGGCCTTCACGTCGACCGTGGGGTAGCCGGCGAGCACGCCCGAGTCGAGTGCGCTCTGGATGCCCTGGTTGGTGGGCTGGATGTACTCGCGCGGGATGCGGCCGCCGCTGATCTTGTCGACGAACTCGTAGCCCTTGCCGGGGTTCGGCTCGAGGCTGATCTTCACGACGGCGAACTGGCCCGAGCCACCGGTCTGCTTGACGTGGCGGTACTCGACCGACTCGACCGAGCGGGTGATGGTCTCGCGGTAGGCCACCTGCGGCTTGCCCACCGTGGCGACCACGTTGAACTCGCGCTGCATGCGGTCGACGAGGATCTCGAGGTGCAGCTCGCCCATGCCGGAGATGACGGTCTGGCCGGTCTCCTCGTCGGTGCGCACCCGGAAGGTGGGATCCTCGTCGCTGAGCGACTTCAGTGCCTTGCCGAGCTTGTCCTGGTCGTCCTTGGTCTTGGGCTCGATGGCGACGTGGATGACGGGGTCGGGGAACTCCATCCGCTCGAGGATGATCGGGTTGCTGCGGTCGCACAGCGTGTCGCCCGTGGTGGTCTCCTTGAACCCGAGGCCGGCCACGATGTCGCCGGCGAGGGCGACGTCGAGGTCTTCGCGCTGGTTGGCATGCATCAGCAGAATGCGGCCGAGGCGCTCCTTGCGCTCCTTGGTGGAGTTGTAGACCTCGTCGCCCTTGCTGATCTGGCCCGAGTAGACGCGGAAGTAGGTGAGCTTGCCGAACGGGTCGGCAACGATCTTGAACGCCAGGGCGGCGAACGGCTCGCCCTCGCTGGCCTTGCGCTCGATGACGTCCTCGCTGTTGGGCTTGATGCCCTGCGCCGGCGGGATGTCGAGCGGGCTGGGCAGGTAGTCGACGACGGCGTCGAGCATCGGCTGCACGCCCTTGTTCTTGAACGCCGAGCCGCACAAGATCGGCACGAAGTCGAAGGCGAGCGTGCCCTTGCGGATGGCGCGCTTGATCTCGTCCTCGGAGACTTCCTCGCCACCGAGGTACTTCTCCATCAGCTCGTCGTCGCTGGTGGCGATGGTCTCGAGCAACTCCTCGCGGTACTTCTTGGCCTGCTCGGCCATGTGCGCCGGGATCTCGACCTCGTCCCACTTGGCGCCGAGTTCCTCATCGCGCCAGATGAGGGCCTTCATCTTCACGAGGTCGATGAGACCGATGAACGGCTCGTTGCTCTCGGGGCCGCCCGAGCCGACGGGCAGGTGCAGCACGGCCGGGACGGCCTCGAGGCGGCTCTTCACCATGTCGACGGTGCGGTAGAAGTTGGCGCCGATGCGGTCCATCTTGTTGACGAAGCACATGCGCGGCACGCGGTACTTGTTGGCCTGACGCCACACCGTCTCGGTCTGCGGCTCGACGCCGGCAACCGAGTCGAACACCGTGACGGCGCCGTCGAGCACGCGCAGCGAACGCTCGACTTCGATCGTGAAGTCGACGTGGCCCGGCGTGTCGATGATGTTGATCCGGTGGTTGTTCCAGATGCACGTGGTGGCAGCCGAGGTGATGGTGATACCGCGCTCCTGCTCCTGCGCCATGTGGTCCATGGTCGCGGCGCCGTCGTGCACCTCGCCGATCTTGTAGCTCTTGCCCGTGTAGTAGAGGATGCGCTCGGTCGTCGTGGTCTTGCCCGCGTCGATGTGGGCCATGATGCCGATGTTGCGGGTGCGCTCGAGGGGAAATTCGCGCTTGGCCATCTTCGTTCTCTCTTCGCTCGTCTGGTGCTGCTGACCGTGCCGGTCGGCGGTGGATGGGCTATTCGACTCGGCCCGACAGGCCGGAACCGGCCGCAGGCACAAGGGCCAAGGCTACCGGCCGGTGGCCCCGACCGAACCGCCCGGTCGGACGGGCCGACACGGCGTCGCGCCGGGTGCCGACGGGCGGAGAGACTGCGGCGACTGGCCGGGGCATGCGGGTCGCCCCGGCCAGTCGCTGCTCGCAGGAATGCGGGTACCTGCGGATCGTGTGCTGCCCGGCTGCGCGTCAGCGTCGGGCGGGCACGGAGGTCGTGTCAGCGGCCGCTCATTCGCGGCTCATCTCGGCCCGCGCCGTGGCGGCGGTGTCGGCGGCGGTGTCGGCGGCGGCCTGGCGGCTGAGCACGCGGAACACGAGGGTCTCGAGCGGCGGGGAGAACGGGGCGGGCCCGTCGAGGTCGTCGACCACAGGGTTCAGCGGCCCGCGGCCGATGTCGGCGCCGGTCGAGCCGAGAATGCGCACGATGCGCGGCACGGCGGCGGTGGCCAGCTCGGCCCCGTCGGCCAGCACCGTGACGGTGCCGCCCTTGCCGTCTCGCCGGAAGCGCACGCCGAGCGTGTGTCGGCCCGGCGCCGTCAGCGTCGAGGGAAGCGGCGCACTGGCGCGGGAGTGCGCGCCGAGGGCGTTGTAGTCGAAGTGCACGATCCCATCGGCGACCCACCAGCAGTGGCCGACGTTGTGGCTGCCACGCGCATAGAGCACGCCAGAGGGCAGTGCCGGACCGGTCACCGTGAAGGCGGCCTCGGCATCCCAGTTGCGCCCGCCGAGGTTCGGCGAGGCGTCGCTCGGCAGGTGCGACATCGGTGGCCGGTACGTGTACACGGGATCGCCCGATCCCTCCGGTACGAAGTGCGGGGTACCCGGCCGCGGGGCGGCGCCGAACAGCTCGATCGTGCGATCGTCGAGGGGCAGCACGCCGTGCTGGTCGGCCTGCTGCCACCACAGCGCCACCATCGCCGCCAGCCGGTCGGGGTCGTCGCCGGCGCGGTCGCGGCATTCGCTGAAGTCGTCGTCGAGGCAGTACAGGCCCCAGGTGTCGTCGCTGAACGGGCGGCCGCCCTCGTGGTAGGTGGTCGCCTTCCAGCCGTCGGCGTAGATGCCGCGGTGGCCGATCTGCTCGAAGTACTGCACGTTGCGCGGCGCAGGCGCCGTTGCCCCGGCAAAGGTGCTGGCGAGCGAGGCGCCGTGCACCGGCATCTGCTCGACGCCATGGAACGAGTCCGGCATGTCGGCGCCGGTGATGTCGAGCACGGTGGCGGCGAGGTCGATGGCGTGGCAGAACTGGCGTCGGAACCCGCCCCGCTCGGCGGCGGGGATGCCGGCCGGCCAGTGCACCACGAGCGGGTCGCGCACGCCGCCGCCATAGGTGTTCTGCTTGTACCAGCGAAGCGGGCTGTTGCCGGCCTGCGCCCACCCCCACGGATAGTTGCTGTGCGAGTGCGGACCGCCGATGTCGTCGAGGCGGTGCTCGACGATCGAGTCGATGTCCTCCCAGAGCCCGTTGAAGAAGCTCCACTCGTCCATCACGCCGTAGGGGCCGCCCTCGCGACTGGCCCCGTTGTCGCTCAGCACCATCAGCAGCGTGTCGTCGAGGAGTCCCTCGGCGTCGAGGAAGGCGGTGAGCCGGCCGATCTGGTGGTCGGTGTGCTCGAGCATTGCCGCGAACGCCTCCTGGAGGCGGTTGGCGAACGTTCGCTGGTTCGGTGTGAGTTCCTCCCATGCGGGCACGCCGGGATTGCGCGGCGCCAGTGCGGTGCCCTCGGGCACGACGCCCATCTGCACCTGACGCTCGAACCACCGGTCGCGCCACGACTCGTAGCCCTCGTCGAACGCGCCGCGCCAGCGCGCCAGGTACTCGGGCGGCGCCTGGTGCGGTGCGTGCATCGCTCCGAAGGCGAGATAGAGGAAGAACGGGCGGTCGGGTCGCACCGACTCGAGATCGCGCAGCCACGAGATGCTGCGGTCGATGATGTCCTCGCTCACGTGGTACGGCCGGCCGCCGTCGGGATCGTGGGCGTGTGGTGGGTCGACATGGTGGTTGTCGTGGGTGAGTTCGGGCGCGAACTGGTCGGTCTCGCCCTGCAGGAATCCGTAGTAGCGGTCGAAGCCCTTCTGCAGCGGCCAGTTGTGGTGCGGGCCTGCCGCCGAGCATTCCTCCATCGGCGCGAGGTGCCACTTCCCGGCGGCATAGGTGGCGTACCCGTGCGGGCGCAGCACCTCTGGCACGGTGGCGGCGTGCGGGCTGATGCCGCCGCGCATGTGCGGGAAGCCCGTGTTCCAGTTGCTGACGCCTCGCATCCCGACGCTGTGGTGGTTGCGCCCGCTCAGCAGGCACGCCCGTGTGGGCGAGCACAGTGCCGTGGTGTGGAAGTTGGTGTAGCGCAGTCCGTTGGCGGCGAGGCGGTCGATGTTCGGGGTGGCGAGGGTGCTGCCGTAGCACCCGAAGTGGGCGAATCCGGTGTCGTCGAGGACGATCATCACCACGTTGGGCTTCCCGGTGCCCGACGGCAACGGCGGCCACCACGGTGCCGAGTCGGCAAGCGTGTCGCCGATCGTGCCGCCGAACGACGGCTCGGCGGGATGTGCGCCACGCGGTGCCGGGCCCGGGCGGTCGGCGCTCACGACCAGCCGCCGTCGAACGACACGTACTGGCCGGTGGCGAAGCGGCTGGTGCCGTCGATGAACGGCGCGCAGAACTGGGCGAACTCGTCGACGGTGCCGAGGCGGCCGAGCGGCACCTGGGCCTCGATGTGCCGGCGAACCTCGGGGTCGTCGGCGCCGGTGGCGCGACGGAACTCAGGGAAGTCCATGAAGTTGGTGCCGACGGCGTTCACCTGCACGTGGTGGCGGGCCACCTCGCTGGCGACGTTGCGCACGAGGTGGTTGGCCCCCGCGCGCATGGCGGAATACAGCGGCGCTCCGGGTGTGGGCCGGGCGCCGCTGGCACTGGTGATGACGAGCACCTGGCCGATGCCCGCCTCGATCATCGGCGGCAGGACCGCCTGCAGGAACCGGTAGGGCGCCACCATGCATCCGTCGTAGACCTTCTGCAGGTCGTCGGTGCTCGACTGCAGGAACCGGCCGGTGACGACCATTCCCGAGAATGCGGCAGCGGAGTCGAGTCGGCCGAAGCGGTCGAGTGCGGCCTGCACCAGGCGCGGCGCCGACTCCGGCTTGGCGAGATTGCGAACCCGTGTGACGACCTCGTACTCGGCGCCGAGCGCGTCGAGTGCGGCGATGGTGTCGGCGTCGGGGTCGCCGACCACGAGCCGAAAGCCGCGTTGAGCGAGCAGCAGCGCGAGCGGCGGGCCGACGTAGAAGCCGGCGTCGGCGACAAGGGCGACCGGCGGGACGCTCGAGGTCCCATCGGTGGGACCGCCGGCGGAGGGGACGCTGCCGTCTGCCATCGGGTCACCCTAAACAATTGGCATAGTCTCTGTCAACAACTGCCCCGCCCTGCTACCGTGCGGCAATGGCCGACCGAGCGCCGCGACCAGCGAGCACGCCGCCCCGCCGCGGCGCCGCACGCCAGACGAGTCCGGATCGTGCCCCTGCCCCGCTCGCCACCGACTCGCCGTCACCGGACACGGCCGACGTCGACGGCGCAATCAGCGTCGACGGCCGGCGACTGCGCCGCCAGCGCAACCGCGACGCAGTGGTCGCCGCGCTCCTCAGCCTCTACCGCGAGGGCAACCTCGACCCGTCGGCCGAGGACGTGGCCGCACGCTCCGGTCTGTCGGCCCGCTCGGTGTTCAGGTACTTCGACGACGTCGACGACCTCGCTCGGGCGGCGCTCGACCAGGCGCTCCTCGATGTGGCCCATCTGGTGCCCGTTGCTGCGGCGCCCGCCGACCCGACGGCGACGAAGATCAGCGCCCTCCTCGACGAGCGCGAGCGACTCTGGGAGTCGCAGGCGAATGTCGTGGTCGTGTCGCGGGTACGCGCCCCGTTCAATCCGGCGCTCGCCGAGAACATCGCCGCCAGCCGACTGCTGTTCCGCGCCCAGGTGGCAGAACTGTTCACGCCCGAGCTGGCTGTCCTACGAACGACAGTCGGGGCCAAGGCCGCCGAGGCCGCCGTCACGGCGCTGCACCTGCTGTGCACCTTCGAGAGCTGGCACATCATGCGCACCGACCACGGCTTCGACGTGCGCCGAACCCGAGCCACCCTCACAGCCGCGATCACGGCACTGCTGCGAGCACCCGACTGAGCCACCACCGCCCGACGGCCCCACCAGGGGCCACCAACCCGAGAGGACCATGCATGCACGTGCTGCGCACACCCGACGAGCGATTCGCCGGCCTTCCCGACTTCCCGTTCGCGCCGCACTATGTCGACGTGCCCGCCGATCCGCTGCATGGCGCCGGCAACACCACCGACACGCTGCGCGTGCACTACCTCGACGAGGGGCCGCGGGATGCAGCACCGGTACTGCTGGTCCATGGCGAACCGAGCTGGTGCTTCCTGTACCGGTCGATGATCCCCGCGCTCGTCGCCGCCGGCCACCGGGTCGTGGCGCCCGACCTCGTCGGCTTCGGCCGCAGCGACAAGCCGGCCGAGCGCGACGTGCACACCTATGCGCGTCACGTGGCGTGGATGAGGGCGGCGCTGTTCGACCAGCTCGACCTACGCGACATCACCTTCTTCGGACAGGACTGGGGCGGCCTCATCGGACTGCGCCTCGTCACTGCCGACCCGGCCAGGTTCAGCCGGCTCGTCGTGTCGAACACCGGACTGCCGACGGGCGAGGCCTCGCCGACGGAGGCGTTCCTGAAGTGGCAGCAGTTCTCGCAGACGTCGCCCGTGTTCCCCATCGGCGCCATCGTGAACGGCGGCACGACGCGCAGCCTGTCGCCTGCCGAGATCGCTGCCTACGACGCGCCGTTCCCCGATGACTCGTACACCGCCGGCCCGCGGATGATGCCGTCACTCGTGCCGACGTCGACCGACGATCCGGCACATGCCGACCAGGTGGCCGCATGGGACGTGCTCGCCCGCTTCGACCGGCCGGTGCTGTGCGCATTCAGCGACGGCGACCCGGTGACCCGCGGCGGCGAGCGCGTGTTCCTGCGCACCGTCCCGGGCTGTGCCGGTCAGCCGCACACCACTGTCGAGGGCGGCGGCCACTTCGTACAGGAGGACTGCGGGCCGCAGCTCGCCGAGCTGATGCTCAGGTTCATCGGTCAGACACCGGACTGACTGTCGGCGTCTCACG
>JBEGVK010000081.1:0-12373 GCA_041178405.1 Actinomycetota bacterium
CTCGGCATGGTCGAGCCACTGGTCGCCGAGATCACCCGCGCAGTCGAAGAAGCCGCATCGACACTCTCGGCGCCCCTGCAGCCGATTGCGGTGCCGCCGGCCGGCTCGGCGTTCGGACGCAGCGTCGAGCGCTCTGCCGCCGATCGACTTCGCGACCTCGCGCAACTGCACCGTGACGGTCTGATCTCGGACGCCGAGTTCGAACGCAAGCGCCAAGCGCTGATCGACGAGCTCTAGGTAGAGATTTCCAGAGGTGTGCCCCCCCAGGGGCTCGAACCCTGAACCAACGGATTAAAAGTCCGCTGCTCTGCCGTTGAGCTAGAGGGGCATGGCGGCGGAGCCGTAGTCGGAGCGAAAGCCCCCGACGACACCGCGTGCCAGCATCCAGCAGGCTAGTTGGGTGGGCCCTGAACCTCGCTGGGCGTCGCAGACCGCTGGCTAAATTTATCCGACCTCGACGGCGCGCCTTGCCGCTTGCTGCACGTGTTGGGACGCGGCGGGAGTAGGTCTGCCGTGTTCGAGACGGGATCTGGCGGCTATGCCGCCGGCGGTGACGCCGTTCGGGTCGCCCGGGTTCGCTGTCGGTACAGCATGAGGGATCGGTAGTTGCGCAGCATCAGGATGAGCATCAGGTCGATCCACTGGTGCCGTTGGTTGAGCGACCGGGCGCGCTGGCCGGGAAGCAGTTGGTCCTTCATCCACGAGTTGACCGTCTCGGCCAGGCTGCGGGCGCCGTAGAGGGCCTTCCACTCGGCTGAGCCGGGAGCGTGCGCTCGAATGTGCTCCCCGTACACGACGCTCGAGTCGCGTCGCGACGTCATGCGGTGGGTGAAGGTGCCGCCCCACAGGCGGATGTCGCAGTTCGAGTGCTCTGGCACGAGGTAGTCGCAATAGGGACGCCAGGTGCCGTCTGCGTTCGGCTGGTAGGTGAGCTTCTTGCCCGTCAGGGGGATGAACTCGCCGTCGACTCCGCGGATGGATATGGCGCCGCGATGGGCGAACACCTCGGTAGCGAGGCCGTTGATCGACTTCTTGC
Source organism: Actinomycetota bacterium (assembly GCA_041178405.1). Taxonomy (GTDB): domain Bacteria; phylum Actinomycetota; class Acidimicrobiia; order Acidimicrobiales; family Ilumatobacteraceae; genus UBA668. Next base: position 1,037 of record JBEGVK010000081.1, read on the forward strand.
CGAGCGGCACTGTCTCGGTGGTCTTTCCGGTCTTGTCGTACACGCCGATCATTGGCATGAGCGCCAGTTCCCATATTGACTCGATCGCCCGACCGCGGACCGCCTTGTCCCAGTGCACCGTTGCCATCAATGGCCGCTCGGCGCACCGGCGTTCGCCGCTGTCTCGGAACGTGTGTCCGCTTTCCGATCGAGGAAACCCTAGACGAACAGAGCACATAGCGGGCATTAGGCGCTACTAGCGGACCCCTCAAACGACCTCAGTTCGTCTGATCTATTGACGTGCTGGCCACGAGTCCGCCACCGTGGGGACATGCGTTGGGAAGCGGGCGGTAAGGCAGCGATGGCTGCACTGTGGATCTGCGGCATCGTCGGCTGTGGCAGTGACTCAGATGCCACGACCTCGCAGCCTTCACAGAACACCGGCGGCGACATCGGCCTACCCGCACCGGAAGCGACGGAGGATGCGCCATTCCAGCTCACGGTCACGCCCGAGACCACAGAGGCTGGAGCAGCCGTGACATTGTCGGTCGTTGGCGACTTGAGCGGCGATTGGCTGGGCGGCCCTGACGTGACGTTCGACCGAAACATCGAGGGAGCGTGGCGGTCGATGTGGATGGTCATCGACTCCTCGGCGGGCGATCTTCCGTTTGAACTCGGAGCTGACAAGCCGACACCTACCATCCCCGCTCTCGGCCTGGCTCCTGACACCCCGCTCTCGGTGGCGACCCCCGATAGCGCCGACGCCGGCACGTATCGCGTGTGTCGGGGCTTCATCGATCCGAAGTTGCGCTCGATCTACCTCTGTGCGCCAGTCACCCTGACATAGCGCCTATCTGCCGCTATGTGCGGCCTCAAACCGAACTGGTAGACCCGTTCTTGAGTGAGCTTGGAGGCTCGCCTCTCATGCCCCGACCGGGAAGGCCGACCACTGTCATGCGTAGTCGCCCCTGAGATCGGGCGATGCGCTCTTGAACAGTGAGCCATCGGACCGTCTCCTCTGGGCAGGACGGTTCGGTGGCTGCGCTTGCAGACGGCGAAGGCTGCACGCCCATCCGCCCGTGGCCGATGCGTCGGCGCGAAGCTATGTGCGGACGTGGTTGAGGGCCCCCTGCGGGGCCCTCACTCTTGTACCCACCTATGTCAACTTGCTGCCGAACTCAAACCCGACTGAGGTCGGCGGCGCGGCACCGGCAATTCATGGGGCCACGCGTAACTCAATCGACGCTGGCACGTAACTTGCCGGCCGAGCATCCGAGAACCCCAAAGTCCCTCCGGGTTTCGCTCCGCCGCCGAGGGGCATCGAGACGGAGGAGTACTCAGAGCGAAGCCCCTCGTCATCACCGTCCCTAGCGGGAATGCAGGCTAGTTGGAGACGCCACCTACGACGCCGGGTACAGGAGTCAGACACGACGTGTGTGACGCCGAACCGGAGGTCGGTGTCGATGGCTGCTGCCGCGACACCCTGATCGGCAGCCACGCCACCGTCAGCACGGAGGTTGCCCTCAGGAGGCCGAGTCGGTGGCCTTCGGGGCGACGCTGCGGTCGGCCCAGCGGCCGAAGCTCAGCATGGCGTAGAAGAAGCCGCCGGTGAACACGACGAACGTAACGATTGCCCCAGAGATAAAGAGGGCCGACTGGCTCACTTCGACTGCTTTCCTTGGGCGAGGATGAACGAGCCGAGGGCGAGGATCGAGGGCACCCAGATACCCACGTAGATGCCGTTCAGGCGACCGTTGGTGTCGTCACCTGCTGCGAAGTAGATGGCGACGCTCAGCACGAAACTGGCAAGTGCGGCAATCATGAGTGTGATTTTCAGGACTCGATCGGGGTTCATGAGCCGCATCCTTACAGGGTGGATCGCATAACACCTTAGCGAGGTGACACTTCTTGACCGGGCAATCGCCTGCGGGTCAGTCGATCTCGAACTGCACGGCTGCCCGCTGGGCGATGCGGCCGGCGATGAAGGCTGCGATCAGCGCCTGATGCGCTGGATGATCTCGATAGACGATGTACCCCGCCTCGTCGTCGAAGTCGGCCGACACTGCGAAATCGAAGTTGCCCTGGTTGATGCCAGCGTCACGTCCGCAGCGGAATGCACGGATCGTGTCGATTGCCTCGGGCAGCCCAGCAGCAGCGGTGCTCATCGCATCGATGTGCGCTGACGTGACGTCGTCGTTCCACTTGAACACCACCACGTGCCGGATCATCGCCGTCTCCTGTCAGCGCCGCCCATGAGCGCCATTCGGTCACGGTAGCCGCGGCCCGTAGGATGCGATGCAGCGTCCGCTGCGGCAGCGACCAGCGCAGCCGCCGGAGCGAGAGGAGCGGTGCGAATGGGCGAGATGCTGTGGCAACCGAGCAGCGCCCACGTGGCCTCCACTCAATTCGACCGCTTCCGCCGCGAGGTGGCGTTGGCGGCAGGCCGGTCGGACGCGGAGTTCGACGCTGCGGCGCTGCACCGATGGTCGATCGACAATCCCGGCCGGTTCTGGCGACAGGTGTGGGACTTCGGCGGGGTGATCGGTGACCCGGGCGAGATCGACTTCGATCCCGTCGACGGTTCGGTGCGACGGGGTCGCTTCCTCCCAGAGTCACGGCTGTGCATGGCCGAGAACCTCCTTGCCGATCGCCCGGGCGCCAACGCAACAGCAGTCATCGCCTGCACCGAGTCGGGCGCTCGCCGCGTGATGTCGTGGTCGGCGCTGCGCGACGAGGTTGCTGCGCTGGCGGCGGCACTGCGCGCCGACGGCGTCGGACGCGGTGACCGAGTGGCGGCGTACATGCCGCACGTCATCGAGACCATCGTCGCCTTCCTGGCAGCGAACTCGATTGGTGCCACCTTCACGTCGACCTCAAGCGACTTCGGCACCGCTGGTGTCGTCGACCGATTCGGACAGACGCAGCCCTCGGTGCTGGTCGCGGCCGACGGGTATGAGTACGGCGGCAAGCAGTTCGACTGTATGGGCCGATTGGCCGAGATCGTGCCGCAGGTGCCGTCGATCCGACGCACCGTGGTGGTGCCGGTGATCGGCACGGCTGTATCAACGCTGGCCGCCTCGGATTCACCAACTGCCGGAGTGACATGGCACGACTACCTCGCCCCGCACCGCTCGGCCGCTCTGGAGTTCACGAGGATGCCCGGCGACCATCCCGCATACATCCTCTACTCGAGTGGCACGACCGGGAAGCCGAAGTGCATCACTCACCGCTCGCTTGGAGTGCTGCTGATGCACCTGAAGGAGCAGCGACTTCACACCGATGTTCGGCCGGGCGACCACTTTTTCTACTTCACGACCTGCGGATGGATGATGTGGAACTGGCTCGTGAGCGGGCTCGCCAGTGGCGCCACACTCGTGCTGTTCGACGGCAATCCGTTCCACCCCTCGCCGAGCGTGCTCTTCGATCTGGTCCGCGACGAGCGGATCACGCAGTTCGGGGTGTCGGCGAAGTTCATCGATGCCTCGAACAAGGCTGGTCTCCGGCCGATCGACACGCACGATCTCTCGTCGCTGCGAACGGTGCTGAGCACCGGGTCGCCGCTCGGCGACGATGGATTCCGATGGGTGTACTCGTCGGTGAAGGCCGATGTGCATCTCTCGTCGATCAGCGGGGGCACCGATCTGTGCGGCTGCTTCGTCGGCGGGAATCCCACACTCCCCGTGCATGTCGGCGAGATCCAGGGCCCGATGCTGGGACTCGACATGGCTGTCTTCGATGCCGGCGGCGAGCCGGTGACCGAGGCCGGCGTGAAGGGTGAGCTGGTGTGCCGGTCGCCGTTCCCGAGCGTGCCCGTCGGCTTCTGGGGCGACGACGCCTCGGGCACCAAGTTCAGCGCCGCCTACTTCGACCGCTTCCCCGGGGTGTGGGCGCACGGCGACTTCGCCTCATGGACCGAGCACGGCGGCATGGTGATCCATGGTCGCAGCGATGCGACGCTCAATGCCGGCGGTGTTCGCATCGGCACGGCAGAGATCTACGCCCAGGTGGAGCGCTTCCCCGAGATCGTCGAGTCGGTGGCGGTCGGCCAGGAGTGGGATGGCGACACGCGCATCGTGCTGTTCGTTCGGCTGGCTGCCGGTGCAGCGTTGACTGACGACCTCGAGGCACAGATTCGCCGGCAGCTGCGCACCGAGGCGAGCCCGCGGCATGTGCCCGCACGGATCGTCGCCGTCACCGACGTGCCGCGCACGCGCAGCAACAAGATCAGCGAGCTTGCCGTGAACGACGTGGTGAACGGGCGCGAGGTCCGCAACACCGAGGCGCTTGCCAACCCCGAGGCGCTCGAGCAGTACCGCAACCGGCCCGAGCTGGCGCGCTGATCGCTACGAGCCCTGCTTGCGGGCGCGGATCACGAGCACGCTCGGCGTGAGCGGATCGCGGACACGGTCGTCGCGCAGGTCGATCATCTGGTCGATGTGGAAGTTGCTGCGCTCGAGCATCATGTAGAGGTCGGCGAAGGTGGGGCTGGTGGCGCCGTAGGCGTACTGGGCGCAGTGATCAGCGCCGAACATCGCGGCCACGGGATGCGGCATCGCCATCACGAAGGGGCAGCCGGGCCTCAGCACGCGGTGCACCTGGCGCAGCAGGCGGGGCAGGTCGTCGACGTTGCCGAGCGAATGTGATGCGATCGCCAGGTCGATGGATCCGCTCGTTGCAAAGCCGAGGTCGGCGAGGTCGCCTCGGTGGCACTCGACTCGCACTTCCTCGGCCTCGGCTGCATGTCGGAGTGCCTGAATACGCGCAGGGTCTGGGTCGAGGGCGAGCACCTTCGCCCCCGCCTTGGCGATGGCGATGCTGTTGGGAACGGGTCCGATGCCGAGCTCGACCACGCGGGTGCCCCGAACCTCACCGCACAGTCGCAGCTCCGACTCGTCGGCGACATGGTGGCCGTACCAGAGCTTCATGGGCCCATTCTCGCAATCGTGGGGCCTCTGGCGAGGGATAACCTGCGGCCGGATGACGTTCGGTGCGGGATCGCTGCGGGGGAGCGGGGTGATCGACCACCGTCTCGCGCGCCGGCACCTCATCAACGAGTACCGACGCGGTCGCCTTCGACAGGACCAGGTGTGCGACGCACATCCCGAGCTCATCCGGGCCGCCCGCAACGTGGGCACGCCGGCGAGCATCGCCTGTCCGATCTGCGACCTCCGCGAACTGCGCCTGGTCACCTATGTCTTCGGCCGTGGGCTTCCATCGCACGGTCGCTGCGTCAGTACCGCCGACGAGCTCCGGGCCCTCGACGCACGCCCCGACGAGCTCACCGCCTATGTAGTTGAAGCGTGCACGAGTTGCAGGTGGCATCACCTACTGCGCGTGCTGCCGGTCGGGCGCACGCCGCGCCGGATGCGCCACACGTCGTGACCGGCACGGCAGTCCGCCACCTCTTTGTCTACGGCACGCTTCGGCCGGGCGAGGTTCGCTGGCACCACCTCGAGCCGTTCGTGGTGGGCGACGGGATCGACTCCACCGTGCGCGGCGATCTGTACGACACCGGCCTCGACTATCCGGCGGCGGTGTTCGCCGACCCGGCGGCGAGCCATGACGGCGGCGCCAGCGAGGCGGTCGGCTCGATTCGCGGCCGGGTGTACGAGTTGTCAGCCGACCGGCTGGACGCTGCGCTGGCCCACCTCGACGACGTGGAGGGAGCGGTTCGCGGCCTGTACCACCGGGTCACCGTGCCGACGTCGGCGGGGGTGATGGCGTGGGCCTATCAGTGCGGCGACGACGCCCTGCTGCGCCATCGCATTGCGAGCGGCGACTGGCAGGACCGCCAGCGCTGATCCTCCGGGGCCTGGCACCGACGGCACGGGTGGCTCGCGGGGCCGCGTCACACCCCCTGCGTACGGTCGGAACCGTGACGTGCGTGCCCGTGAAGCCCGTGTCCGTGAGGTCTGTGCCGGTGGAGTCTGTGCCGGTGAGGTCTGTGCCGGTGAAGTTTGTGCCCTCGGCCCGATACCATGCCGGAGTCATATTGGCCCTGCCCCACCACGGGGCCCCGGTCCGCCGGGTCCGAAGGGAGGAATACACGCATGATGCGTGCCTATGAGCTCATGGTCATCTTCGACGGTGACCTCGACGAGAACACTGCCCACGGCAAGGTGAAGACCGTCACCGACCAGATCGTGAAGGCCGGTGGCCAGGTCCACGGCAAGGCCGACTGGTGGGGCAAGCGGCAGTTCGCCTATCAGATCAACAAGAAGGACTTCGGCTACTACCTCGTGCTGAACGTCCTCGCCCCCGGCGGTGCGCTCGACGATCTCGAGCGGACGTTCCGCATTGCTGACGACGTCGTCCGCCACAAGTTGCTGCGCCTCCCCGATGCCGAGGCTGCCCGCCGCGGCATGACGGCAGCCGCCTAGTTCCCCCCACCGTCGTTTCATCTGCAGTCAGGAGCACTTCCATGGCCGATTCCAGCGTCACGATCGTTGGCAACCTGCTCAAGGAGCCCGAGATCCGCTACACGAGTGGTGGACGGGCACAGCTGTCGTTCGGCCTCGCGGTCAACCGCCGCTACCAGGTCAACAACGAATGGCAGGAGCAGACCTCGTTCTTCAATGTGGTTGCGTGGGGCTCGCTGGCCGAGAACGCTGCCGCAAGCCTTGCGAAGGGCACCCGTGTCATCGTGTCGGGACGCCTCGAGCAGCGCAGCTACGAGACCAAGGAGGGCGAGAAGCGCAACATCGTCGAGGTGATTGCCGACGAGATCGGGCCCTCGCTGCGCTGGGCCCGCGCCGAGGTCGAGCGCATCGCTCGCGGTGACGGCGGCGGCGGTGCAGGCGGTGGCGGCAACTACGGCGGTGGTGGTGGCGCCAGTCAGGCCGGCGGCGCACGTAGCAGCGGCGGCGGTGGTGGCGGCGACCCCGTCTACGGCGACGAAGAACCCTTCTGATCCCTTCCCCATAACGATCGATTCGAAACGGATACTCCAATGGCAAGCAAGAAGAACAGCAAGGTCCGAGCCCCGAAGGAAGGGGCCAACCCGAAGAAGTTCAAGAAGAAGACGAGCGTGCTCGTCACCGACAAGGTCGAGTACATCGACTACAAGGACGTCAACCTGCTCACGCGGTTCGTCAGCGACCGCTCGAAGATCCGCAATCGCCGGGTGACGGGCAACGACGTGCAGCAGCAGCGCGACATCGCCACGGCGATCAAGAACTCTCGCGAGATGGCACTCATGCCGTACACCAAGCGCGTCTCGCAGACCCGCACCCGCCCGCCTCGCGACGGCGACCGCCGCGAGCGGATGGACGATCAGGTTCGTGAGAGCCAGGTCGAGGAGACCACGCTCGAGACCGAACTCGAGGGCGTCGAGGGCGTGACGGTGAGCACCGAGGGAGATGAGTGACATGAAGGTGATCCTCCGAGCCGACATCAAGGGCCAGGGCAAGCGCGGCGACATCGTCGAGGTGTCCGATGGCCATGCCCGCAATTACCTGCTGCCCAAGGGACTCGCCATCGCTGCCAGCGACGGCGCCGTCGCCCAGGCGGCAGCGATGCGCCGTGCGCGCGACCTGCGCGAGGCGGGCGATCGCGATGCTGCCCGCACGGTGGCCGCTGCCCTCGCATCGAAGACGATCACCATCACGATGAAGGCCGGCACCGAGGGGCGCCTCTTCGGCTCGGTCACCGCAGCCGACGTGGTCAAGGCCCTCGAATCGCAGGCCAAGATCGTGCTCGACCGCAAGCAGGTGCACGTCGACCACATCAAGACGACCGGCACTCACCAGGTGGTGGCCTCGCTGCACCACGACATCGAGGGCACGATCACGCTCGAGGTCGTTGCGAGCTGATTCCGCACTCGTCCGGCGCCAGCCGGCCAGATCCCGCCCCGTTGTTCACAGCCCCGACGATCCTTCCTCTGAAGAGCGTCGGGGCTGTGCTGTCTGCCAGTTTCAGTCACCTCGCGCGCCCTGCGGCGGCTGCCCACGCACCGTGTTGTCCACAGCCCGTCCACAGGTAATCGGGTCTATCCATCCACAGCCCTTTGGGGGCAAGGTGAGAGCCTCATGACCGACAACTGGAGCGATCGAACACCGCGTCGAGGCACCGATCGGGGCCGACGCGCCGATTCGCCGGTACCGCGACGCCTCGACGCGCGTGTGCCACCCCACAACCTCGATGCCGAGGAGAGTCTTCTCGGCGCACTGCTGCTGTCGCGTGATGCGGTGAACCAGGTGGCCGAGTTCGGCGTCGAGGTCGACCACTTCTACAAGCCGGCCCACCAGCACATCTACACCGCCATCCGCGGCCTGATGCATTCGGGCATGCCGGTCGACACCGTCACGGTCGCCGACGAACTGCGCCGCAACGGCCTCCTCGACGAGGTGGGTGGCTCGGCGGCGCTGCTCACGCTGCAGAACGCAACCCCGGCAATCTCGAATGTGCTCCGGTATGCCGAGATCGTCGTCAACACGGCGCTCCTCCGCCGCCTCATTGCAGTGGCCGGCGACATCACCGAGGTGGCGTTCAGCGAGCCCGACGACGTGCAGAAGGCGCTCGACGAGGCCGAGAGCCGTGTGTACTCGATCGCCGAGCAGCGAGTGGTCGACAGCACGCGCATTCTCAGCGACCTCATCACGCCGGCAATGGACAGCCTGCAGGAGACTTACGAACGCGGCACCACAATCACCGGGCTGCCAACCGGCTTCGCCGACCTCGACGAGATCCTCGCCGGCCTGCAGCCGTCGACGCTCAACATCGTTGGTGCCCGTCCCGCAATGGGCAAGACGGCGCTCGGTCTCGGCATCGCCACCTTCGTGGCGAAGACCACCAATCAACCGGTGCTCGTGTTCTCGCTCGAGATGGGTCACGCCGAGCTCACCCAGCGCATCATCTCGTCAGAGGCCGAGGTCGAGTCGCAGAAGTTCCGCACCGGCAAGATGGTGGAAGCCGACTGGTCGAAGGTGGGCAGGGCGATCGGCCGCCTCGACGGCGTACCGCTCTATCTCGACGACAATCCGCGGGTCACTGTGATGGAGATCCGCGCCAAGGCGCGACGCCTCAAGGCGCGCAATGGTGGCCTGGCGATGATCCTGATCGACTACCTGCAGCTGATGAGCGGCGGATCATCGGCCGAGAACCGCCAGCTCGAGGTGAGCGAGATCAGCCGTGGCCTGAAGATCCTTGCCCGCGAGCTCGAGGTGCCGATCCTCGCCCTCAGCCAGCTGAGCCGCGGTCTCGAGTCGCGCGCCGACAAGCGGCCGATGCTTGCCGACCTCCGCGAGTCGGGCAGCCTCGAGCAGGACGCCGACGTGGTGATGTTCCTCTACCGCGACGAGGTCTACAACCGCGACTCCCCCGACAAGGCCGCTGCCGAGCTCATCGTCGCCAAGCACCGATCCGGTCCCATCGGAGTCGCCCGCCTCGTGTTCCGCGGCCAGTACACGAAGTTCGGCAACGCAGCCCGCGGTGTCTGACGGCGGCGCAGACAGCGCCGTCCGCTGAGGCCCCTCGACTATGCCGAGGAACGTGCGTACTCGGCGAAGAGTCGCGGAATAGCGGTGGCGAGTGGTCTCGAATCAAGCTCTGGCGAGAGGATGCCGGCTGCCTCGTCGAGTGCCAGTGCGCCGAAGGTGAACGCTCGGATCATGTGCCACTGGCCAGTCAGGCGCTGCAGCTGAGCGGGCGTGACGCCGAGTTCGCCTGAGAGTCGGGCAGCCACCATGGAATCGGCCCTGTCGAGAGCATCGGCGAAGGTGGTGTGGAGGTCGTCGTAGTGGCGGGCGGCGAGGACGCACTCGAGCCGTAGTCGCCGAACTTGGCGGGTTGAGTCGTCGCAGAGGGCGCGTGACGCCATCAGTACCAGCCGTTGAGCGGCAGCCTCGTCGATGCCGATGAAGGCGAGCACGCGTGGCCCGACCACTTGGTCGATGATCGCGCCGAGCGCCGCGGCGGCGAGCTTGTGCTTCGACGAGAAATGCGAGTACGAGTGGCTCACGGAGTGGCCGGCCTGCCGGGCAATGCGATGCGCACTCGCCCTGTCGAACCCGCCTCGGGCAATGACGACCAGTGCGGCATTGAGGAAGTCGTCGGTAGTTGCTGAGTCGCTGGTGACGACGGGCATCTGCAGCGGCTCGAAGTCGTCAGCACGACCGACAAGTGGTGCGGTCGCACGCGAGAGATCCCGAACCGTCTGGAGGAACTGCTGGGGTGACGATCGACGGCGGGGTGGTGTGACCCGCGCAATCAGCATCTCACCGAGCACCGCAGCGAGCGCATACTGCGACAGCGCCGGTGGGATCGAGGCAGTGCGAAGCGTGTAGCGCTGCACGATGGCTGCGCAGTCGTCGCGGATGATGTCGGTGGCATAGGGGAATCGCCGCACTGCCGACATCGTCTCGACCAGTGCCTCGACAGCGGGCTCGGGCTGGCGAAGCGTTGCACAGAGCGCCGGTGGTGGTGCACTGCCATCGCCGGTCAGCCAGTCAGCGAGTTGCTCGGTGATCAGGCGGAAGGCAGGCGCAATCGTGGTCGGCCAGACGGCCAGCACGACATCGTCGGTGCCGTCGAAGCGGTTGTAGAGCGGGCCGGTGCTCACGTTGGCGCGCTTGGCGATCGCCGGCAGCGAGGTGGCGTCGAGGCCGAGCTCGGCCATCACGTCGAGCGCGGCCGACAGCAGCTCTGCTGTCGTGTGTGCCCCGCTCCGCCGTACCCGCTGCTCGGTGCTCACCGCACCCCCTCCCCGTCGTCGAGATCCTACGTCCCGACGCGACGGGGCCCGGCCGTTCGGCCGGGCCCCAGTGTCGGTTGATCGTGCGGTGCGTGACGCGCCGCGCCGGTGTCAGTCCTCGTCGCTCGGCTGGTACAGCTGGCCGAGGAGGTAGCCGTAGATCAGGTGCCACACCAAGATGCCGGCGGGCAGCTTCCAGCCGTCGGGTCCGTCGAAGAGGAACAGCCCGTAGCCGTTGTTCTGCACGTAGGCATACGGCACGAGCAGGCCGGCGCTGATGATCGTCATGATCACGCCGTAGGTGAGCCCCTTCATGATGTTGCCGCTGTTGGTCTTGCCGTCGAACGGCAGGCTGTGACGGGCGATGACGCCATACATCACGGCGAACACGATGCCGTTGATGAAGTGGAGCATCTGGCCGGCGAAGAACGAGCCGGTGAGATTGCCCGCGAATGCCTCGAAGTTGGCGAAGACGCCATTGGCACCCTCGGCGACACCGATCGCCAGGAGGCCGTTGTACAGCGGCCAGGGAAGCGTGGGTAGGCCTACTGCCGGGAACACATACCCGAAGTAGGTGCCGAGCTGTGTGGCGATGACGCCCACCAGGAGGATGCTGGCGATCGGACGTTCGTCGACGAACCTGCGCCACCGCGCGGCCGGTTGACCTG
>JBEGVK010000082.1:0-6732 GCA_041178405.1 Actinomycetota bacterium
CCTTCAGCGGCACCAGCACGCTGCGGAACACGAGCATGAGGATGAGGAAGCTGAGCACGAGCACGCCGCCGATGAGGTACGGCAGGCGGCCAGCGAGATAGCCGGAGAAGTCGACCGAGGCGGCGTTGAAGCCGCCCACCTTCACGTCGAGCCCGGTGGAGGGCAGCACCTCGCTGCGCAGCCGGTTGACGAGATCGGTGGTGGCCTCGTCCTGGGCGCTCGATGTGGGGAAGACCGTCCAGATGGTGATGGTGTCGCTCAGTGCCTGCGGGGCGGGCGGCAGTGCAACGCCGGGGTCGGCGGCGATGGCCTCGGTGACGGCGGCGATGCCGGCCTCGTCGGCGGCCGGGTCGTCGGTGACGAGGAGGAGCGGTGCATTGAAGCCGGGACCGAAGCCGTCGGAGACCATGTCGTAGGCGCGGCGTGCGGTGTAGTCGGCGGGGAGGTTGCCGGTGTCGCCGAAGCCGAGGCGGATGTCGAACAGCGGAAGGGCGAGCACGACGAGGATGGCGCTGCCGCCGGCAAACGCGCGCCACGGCCGGCGCTGCACGTAGCGGCTCCAGCGATACCAGAACTGCTGCTCGCGCGGCTTGGGGGTGCGCTCGCGCAGCAGGCTGCGCATCGGGCCTGCGAAGGGAAGGAAGCGGGTGAGCCACACCAGCACGCCGAGGCCGACGGCGGCGCCGAGCAGCGCCCAGTTGTGGCTGATGACGCCGACAACCGAGGCGGCCACCCACACCACGACACCCGCTGCAGCGGCTCGGGTGGTGCGCTCGACTCGCTCGCCGGCGAAGCCGAGCAGAGCCGGCAGCAGCGTGACGGAGGCGACCATCATCGACAGCACGGCGATCGCGCCCGCAACGGCGAGGCCGCGCACGAACGACAGGCCCACCACGAACAGGCCGAGCAGCGAGATCATCACGGTGACGCCAGCGAACAGCACGGCGCGGCCCGAGGTGTCGACGGCGCTCACGGCGCTGTCCTCGGTGCCCAGCCCTTGATGCAGGTTGTCGCGGTAGCGCGAGACGATGAAGAGCGCGTAGTCGATGCCGACGCCGAGACCGATCATCGCTGCCATCTGCGTGGCGAACTCGGGCATGCGGAACACGGTGGAGGTGAGGCCGATGATGCCGATGCCGCTGAAGAGGCCGAACACGGCGGTGCCGAGCGGAAGGCCCATGGCGAGCACCGAGCCGAAGGCGACCAGCAGGATGATGACAGCGGCGAGGAATCCGAGGGCCTCGCTCGGCGGGAACTCGAACTCGGCGAAGAGCTGGCCGCCGTACTCGATCTCAAGGCCCGGCACGTCGATGCCGGCGCCGAGATCCTGGATGCGACCGGCAAGCGCAAGCTGCTCGGACTGGCTGGTGACCTCGTAGGCGATCTGCGCGAACGAGATGGGCGCAGTGGTGCTGTTGAAGAACGCGCCCTCCTCGCTGTACGGGCTCACTACGTCGATGCCCTCGATGGCGTCGACGTCGGCGAACAGCGACTCCATGGCGGCGCGCACCTCGGGGTCCTGTGTGCCCTGCGGGGCGGTGAACACGATCTGGGCGCGGTCGCCGCCGAATTCCTGCAGGCCCGCCGAGGCCATGAGGTCGACGACCTCCTTGGCCTCGCTGTTGGGCAGCGAGAACTCGGTGCGGTAGTCGCCGACCGATCCGCCGACAGCACCGAGGGCCAGCATCACGGGCAGCCAGATGCCGAACACCATCAGCCGGCGTCGGCGGAAACTGAATCGAGCCAAGCGGGCGAGCATGCCCGGTCCTCCGTTCATCCGCGTCGGGGGGAATGCGGACCGATCGAACGCTACCGTTCGACCCCATCGAAGTTCCTGTCGACCTCGGACTTGGCTGGCCTCCCGAGCCGCTCGGGCACTGGCGCGAGATCGGCAGTCCGCTGCCGGTGGGGCGGGTGGGCCGTCTCGACCGGGGCTGGAGCACCGTGCTGCTCGACGTGACGGGTGCCACGGCACGGGTGCGCAACATCGGCGCCGACGTGGCGGTGGGCGACTTCGCCGTGCTGAGCGACGACGGCGAGCGGGTGGCCACCGTGCTGCGCCGGCACAGCGCCTTCGTGCGCCGGGCCTCGTTCGACGGCATGAAGGCCGAGTCGCACACGCTGGCGGCGAACATCGACGTGGTGATGCTCGTGCACTCGCTGTCGTCGCCTCCCAACCAGCGCCGACTCGAGCGCGAACTGGTACTGGCGTGGGACAGCGGTGCCCGGCCGGTGGTGGTGCTGACGAAGTCGGATCTGGTCGATGCGGGCGAGGTGGCTGCCTCGGTGGCATCGCTGGCCGATGTGGCACCGGGGGTGGATGTGCTGGCGGCCAGCGGCGCCGACGGCACGGGTGTCGAGCATCTGCGCGCCTTTGCAGCGGGCGGGTCGACGATCGCCCTGCTCGGCGCGAGCGGCGTGGGCAAGAGCACGCTCGTGAACTCGCTGGTGGGCCACCACCGACAGGCCACCGCCGTGGTGCGTGAAGGCGATCAGCGCGGCCGGCACACCACCACGGCAGCCGAACTGGTGGCGCTTGACGGCGGTGGATGGCTGATCGACACGCCGGGCGTGCGCGCCGTCAGCCTGTGGAGCAGCGGACACGGCATCGAGCGCGCCTTTGCCGATGTGTTCGAACTGATGGATCACTGCCGGTTCCGCGACTGCAAGCACGACACCGAGCCCGGCTGCGCGGTGAACGAGGCGGTGGGCGCTGGCACGCTGGATGTGCGCCGACTCGACAGCATGAAGCGGCTGGTAGCCGAGGAGGCCGCCATCGAAGACGAGCAGCGGGCGCGCGAGAAGTCGCTCGACCGTCGCGGTGTGCGCAGGCCGCGTCGCGCCGACTGACGCCCTGTGCGTCATCGGTGCCGGTCACGGTGGCTCCACCGCCATGGTCACCGTTGCCCGTAGCTCGACCGACGGGATGATCAGGCCGATGAGCGGCACATCGGTGGGATCCGTGTAGCCGACGGTGACGGCGACAATGTCGATCTGTGCCGTCGCAGTGCGCTGGCGTGCACCGCTGGACGTGTCATCGGTGCGCAGTGTCGACACCTCGACCTCCACCGAGATCGGCCGCAGATGCATGGCGCCGTGTGCTCCATCGACTGCCGCTGCAGAGGCGTCGGCCGAGACCGAGGCGGCGCGTGCGGCAGCCCGTGCTGCCACCTGCACGGCCAGCTGGTGGCGCAGCACGACGCCCACCTGCACCACGCCCATCACCAGGGCGCAGACCAGCGGCAGCGCCAGCGCGAACTCGACCACTGCCTGACCGCGGTCGTCGTGGCGGCACCTCACAGCTTCTGGATGATCGAGTCGATGACGCGGTCGAAGAGCCGGCCGATTCGGCCTGCTGATCCCCCGCTCGAGGCCCACGCCACCAGCAGCAGCGCCACCAGTGCGGCGCCGAGCAGCACGAGTGCGTACTCGGTGGTGGCCTGGCCCGGGTCGCGTCGGGCCACAGCGGCTCGTTGCCGGTGCCACGACACCGGGTCGGGTGAGTTGGCGAGCGCGGCGGCGTGCAGCCGGGCCTGCAGTCGGCGGCAGCGGCCGAGCGGTGGCGGCGCCTGCGTGTGGCGGGTGAATGGAATCGGTGTCATGGCAGCTCCCTGCTGGTGGTCTGGTTGCGGTCGCCGGCTGGTGCTCACCAGCGCAGCGACGACAGGGCGGCGAGCAGCAGGGGCACGACCGCGAGGAGGACGAACGACGGCAGGGTGCAGGTGACAAGCGGTGCGGCGAGGCGGATCGGCAGCTGGCGGGCGAGCGTGGCGGTGCAGCGGGCTCGCTGCTGGCGCGCCTCGGCAGCGAGTCGATCGAGTACTGGCGCGAGCGGCAGTCCGTAGCGGTCGGCTGCGGCAAACGAGTCGACGAGCACCTGTGCGTCATCGCCGAGGCGCTGGGTGAGTTCGCCGATGGCATCCGCAAAGCGACACCCGTTGTCGACCTGTGCGAGCACCCCGGCAAACGCGGGACGAACGGTGTCGGGAAGGTGGGCGAGCGAGGCGCGAATGGCGGCCGACGGCAGGTGGCCGGCGCGCACAGCGAGGATGATCATCTCGAGCGCATCGGGCAGGTCGGCAGCGGCGCGTGCTGTGATCTGCCGCTGACGTCGCGTCGTGATGATCGGAATGCTGCGCTGCGAAGGCGCGATGCGACGCAGTGGCGACCCGGCTGGTCCGGCTGCGGCGACAGCCTGCAACCGTCGTCGGACCAGCGGCTGCAGCGCGCAACCGAGCAGTCCCACAGCCGCAGCGGCCAGCAGTCCAGCAGCAACGGCCGCACTCATGGCACAGCCCTCGCGACGAGTGACCGCATCCACCACCAGCCGATGCCGTTCAGCACAGCGCCAATCGTTGCGCTTGCGGCACCGGCAGCCGATGCGATGCCGGTGCGGAACGACCCGCTGGTCAGCGCGCTCCACGCTGCGAATCCCACCGGCACGACGGTGAGGACGCGGGCGCTCAGCCGCGCCTGCGCCGCGTGTGCGATGGCATCGGCACGTGACGCAGCGCGCTCGCGCAGCAGTGATGCACCTGCGTCGATGGTGAGTGCCATGGGGCCGCCCATCGCCGCAGCGGCGCCTACAACCTGCAGCACGACAGCCTCGTCTCGCGAGCCAGCGTCGATGCGGAGCGTCTCGTCGAGCGGACGGTCGGGCGAGACGGCCCGACCGCGCAGCGAATGCCGACAGAGCGACTGCTGCCATGCCGTGCCGAGGGCACTGCCGGCCCGCACCTCGGCAGCGAGCGAGTCGAGCAGCGCTGCCCACTCGTGAGCCGTCGCCGTGGCATGCGCACTCGGGGATGCGGCTGTGCCCCGAGCGCAGGGTGTCCTGCCGTCGTTGCGAACTGCCGCTGGCCGGGCACGCCACCACGCGCCGGCAACCAGCACGGCCGTGCTCGCTGCAGCAGTGGCGAGCAGGCTCATGGGCGCACCGTGCGTCGACGCCGGGTGATGGCGGCATCGGGTCGGTCGGACGAGACCGTACGGGTGGCCAGGACGGCCCCGTGGTCGACATCGGGCGGGCACACCTCGGCGATCTCGACCACCTGACGGCGGCCGTCGTGACCCCGTTCGACGTGCACGATGATGTCGATGGCGCGGGCGACGTGCTCGCGCACTGCGGCGAGCGGCCAGTTGGGGGCCGACTGCAGCACCAGCGAGGCGAGTCGTGCCAGTGCGTCGAGGGCACTGTTGGCGTGCACGGTCGACATCGAACCGTCGTGGCCGGTGTTGAGTGCGTGCAGGAGGTGCACCGCCTCGGTGCCGCGGATCTCGCCGACCACCATGCGGTCGGGACGCAGCCGCAGGGCGGTGCGCAGGAGCGCGTCGAGTCCGAGGGCACCGACGCCGTCAGGCGTGGCGTCCCTTGTTTCGAGGCGGACGACATGAGGGTGCTCGAGGCGCAGTTCGGCGACGTCTTCGAGCACGACGAGCCGAGAGGTGCGCTCGATGTGTGCGGCGAGCGCGGCGAGCAGGGTGGTCTTGCCCGACGACGTGGCGCCGCTGACGACGATGTTGCACCGCTGGGCGATCGCCTCGTGCAGCACGGCAGTCGTCGACGTGTCGGCGAACTGGTGCAGTGGTATCTGCCGCGGCGCGAATCGGCGAATCGCCACGCACGGACCATCGACGGCGACCGGCTCGATGGCGACGCACAGCCTGGAGCCGTCGGCAAGGCGTGCGTCGACCATCGGCTGCGATCGGTCGACTCGGCGGCCGGTGGGCGACAGCAGGCGTTCGACCGCAGCGAGCAGCGTGCTGGTGCGGATGCTGCCCACCTTGGTGAGCGTGCCGCGGCGGTCGATCCACACATCACGGCCGCCGTTCACCATCACCTCGTCGACCTCGGGGTCGGCGAGCCAGCGCTCGAGCCCGCCGAGCAGTGCCTGCTCGGCGACGAGATCGATGTCGGCATCGGCCATCGATCAGGCCACGTAGTCGAAGGCGTGGTCGAACGCGCGTGGCAGCCGCGCGGCGAGCAGTCCGGCATCGACCGAGCGTGAGATCGCAGGATCGAACGGGATCGCGGCGACGACAGGCGCCCCAAGTGCGCGGGAGATGTCGGCTGCCGAGAGGGCACGCGACGGCTCGCTGACGACGACGATGCCGCTGGGCTGCACGCCACATGAGACGGCGTGGCGGATGGCCAGGTAGCAGGGCCGGATGACGAGCAGCGAGGTGCAGCCGTCGCGGAACTCCGGCGGGGGTTCGCCGAGACCGGCGTCGACCACGCAGGCGCCGTCGCTCGCCATGAGTGCATGTCGTAGGTGCGCCATCCGGTCGGGTGGCACGCTGCCACTGCCGCGAGCGATGAGGCGCACGCCATCAGCCACCGGGACGGCGAGTCGGTCGAGTGCGGCGCCATCGCCCATCGGACTGCTGGCCCAGTCGCCGGCGCCGGGGCCGGCTGGGTCGCCGATGCCGAGCGCTGCCGGCACCTCGCCGGCGAGATCGACGAGCAGCGTGGGCCGTGTGCGGCCGAGCGACATGGCGAGAGCGCACGACACCACAGTGGTGCCGCTGCCGCCCTTCACCGACCAGCAGATGAACATGACTTCCCCCGAACCGAGCGATGGTGACGACCGGGGGAAGGGCTGGTGCCGAGGGCACTACTCGGGCGGAACCTACCGACGGGTGTCGGGTGTGCCAACGTCGCCGACGTCATCGCGGTCGCCGATGTCGTCGTTGGTGGCAGCGGCGCGATGGGCCCGCCACTCATCGGCAAGC
>JBEGVK010000083.1:0-5144 GCA_041178405.1 Actinomycetota bacterium
CGCACTGCACGGATTCCCGCCGAACAGCGTGTTGGGCGGCACGGTGCCGGTGGCGACCACGTCGGTGCCGGTCACCACCGGCAAGAGCGTCGGCGGGGTGGGCGGAGTGGGCAGTGCACCCACCGTGCCGGGCGGCAGCGACTCGGGATCGCTTCCAGAGCACCCGGCCAACAGCATCAGGGCCACGAGTGCCACGACGGCAGCGGCGACGCGGCGGTCCATGGGTCAGCGCGGCTGGTGCACGCCGAAGACGTCGCGCAGAGCGTCGCTCACCTCGCCGAGCGTCGCCCCGGCGCGCAGGGCGTCCTTCATCGGGTACAGCAGGTTCTGCGGGCCGCGTGCCGCGGTGCGCACATCGTCGAGCCGCGCTGCCAGCAGTGAGGTGTCGCGTGCCGACTTGTAGGCAGCAAGGCGCTGCTTCTGTCCGGTCTCGAGCGACGGATCGATCGGGAAGACCTCGGGTTCGGGCTCGCTGTCGACCGTGAACCGGTTCAGACCCACGATCACCCGCTCGTCATCGTCGATGCTCTTGGTGTAGGAGTACGCGGCATCCATGATCTCGTCCTGCTGGAAGCCTGCCTCGATCGCCTCGACTGCGCCGCCCATTGCATCGATGCGCTCGATGTACTCCCATGCCAGGCGCTCGACCTCGTCGGTGAGCGCCTCGACGAAGTAGCTGCCAGCCAGCGGATCGGGCGTGTCGGCGATGCCGCTCTCGTAGCCCACGATCTGCTGCGTGCGCAGGGCGATGCGCGCCGCCCGCTCGGTGGGCAGGCTCAGTGCCTCGTCGTAGCCGTTGGTGTGCAGGCTCTGCGTGCCACCCATCACCGCAGCCATGGTCTGCACGGCAACGCGCACGATGTTGTTCTCGGGCTGCTGCGCGGTGAGCGTGCTGCCACCCGTCTGGGTGTGGAACCGCAGCAGCTTGCTCGCCTCTTTCTTTGCGCCGAACCGCTCGGTCATGAGCCGGTGCCAGATGCGACGCGAGGCGCGGAACTTGGCGACCTCTTCGAAGAAGTTGTTGTGCGCATTCCAGAAGAAGCTGAGTCGCGGCGCGAACGCATCGACGTCGAGCCCTGCGGCGATGGCTGCCTCGACGTAGGCGATGCCGTTGGCGATGGTGAAGGCGATCTCCTGCACCGCCGTGCTGCCGGCCTCGCGGATGTGGTACCCGCTGATGCTGATCGTGTTCCACTTCGGCACGTGCTGTGCGCAGTACTCGAAGATGTTGGTGATGAGCCGCATGCTGGGCTTGGGCGGATACACATACGTGCCACGGGCGATGTATTCCTTCAGCAGGTCGTTCTGGATCGTGCCGCTGATCGCCGATGCCGGCACGCCCTGCTCCTCGGCCACGAGCTCGTACATCAGCAGCAGGATTGCCGCCGTCGAGTTGATGGTCATCGAGGTGCTCACGCGGTCGAGCGGCAGGCCGTGCAGCAGCGTGCGCATGTCGTCGAGCGAGTCGATCGCCACGCCCACCTTGCCCACCTCCCCCTCGGCACGGGGATGGTCGCTGTCGTAGCCCATCTGGGTGGGCAGGTCGAATGCACAGCTGAGTCCGGTCTGGCCTGCGTCGAGCAGGAACCGGAACCGCTCGTTGGTGGAGGCCGCCGTGCCGAAGCCGGCGTACTGGCGCATCGTCCAGAGCTTGCCGCGGTACATCGTCGGGTAGACGCCGCGGGTGTACGGCGCAGAGCCCGGCACGCCCAGCTGGGCCTCGGCATCCCATCCGGCGAGATCGGCTGCCGTGTAGAGCGGCCGCACCACGATGCCGCTGTCGGTACGAATCTCGTCGCCCTGCTCGGTCATGTGCCTGAGCGTACGTCGGCAGCGACGAGAGCGATCTCCATCTGCCACTCGGGGCGGGCGAGCGCCGGCACGGTGACGAGCGTGCTGGCGGCACGGTGTCCGCCCAGCGCACGGTCGCGGGCCGCCATCACGGCCGGCAGGTCGGCCATGCGATCGACCACCACATAGGTGGTGACGCTCACCACGTCGGACGGCGCCATGCCTGCCTCAGCGAGCAGCGTCAGCAGGTTGGCCCACACCACCTCGGCCTGGGCGGCGATGGTGGCGGGAACCGAGCCATCGGCTGCGATCGGCACCACGCCGCTGGTGTGCAGCCATCGCATCGGAGCACCCGGCACCGACTCGGTGAGCACGGCATGGGCATAGTTGGCGGCGGGCGGCGCCATCGACGCCGGGGAGAGCGCTCGGTTCACGGCATCCAGCATGGCACCGTGCCGCGTAGGCTTCGGCCATGAGCGCCACCGAGTCAGCAGTCCGCTCGATCGACGGGGTCGACCTCACCCCGAAGCCCGTGCACATCCCCCGCCCGCCTGACTTCGACTCAGTCGACGACGAGCGCCTGCACCGCAAGCAGAAGCTCGCCGGCGCACTGCGCATCTTCGGACGTGTCGGCTTCGGCGAGGGCGTCGCCGGCCACATCACCGTGCGCGACCCTGAGTTCCCCGACCTGTTCTGGGTGAACCCGTTCGCCGTCAGCTTCCGGCACATGCGCGTCAGCGACCTCATCCTCGTCGACCACGAGGGCAACGTCGTCTACGGCTCGCGCCCGGTCAACCGAGCCGCGTTCGTCATCCACTCGGCGCTGCACCAGGCCCGGCCCGACATCGTCGCCGCAGCGCACAGCCACAGCGTGCACGGCAAGGCGTTCAGCTCGCTCGGCATCCCGCTCGACCCCATCACGCAGGACTCGTGCGTCTTCTACGAGGATCACACTGTCATCACGGCCATCGGCGGCAAGGTGGTGTTCGACATCGACGACGGCAAGCACCTGGCCACGCACTTCCCCACGGGCAAGGCGGCCATCCACCAGAACCACGGACTGTTCACCGTCGGCGAGTCGGTCGACGAGGCGGCGTTCTGGTTCCTCAGCATGGACCGCAGCTGCCAGGCGCAGCTGCTGGCGATGGCAGCGGGTACGCCCAAGCGGATCGCGCACGAGGACGCGGTGTACACGCGCGACAACACGGCCTCGCACTTCGCCGGCTGGCTGAGCTTCCAGCCGCTCTGGCAGGAGATCTGCCGCACCGATCCCGACCTGTTCGACTGAGCGCGTCCGTGAAGGCCCTGCCGGTGCCGCCCGAGGTGCTGTTCGTCATCTCGGGTGTGTCGCAGTACACGGGTGCGTCGATCGCCGTCAACCTGTTCGAGGAACTGCCGCCCACCACCGTCACCCTGTTCCGCGTCCTGTTCGGCGCGCTGCCGATCCTTGCGTTCTCGACTCGCGGGCGCCGACCGTGGACACGTGCCGAACTGAAGGCGGCTGCCGTCTTCGGCCTCGCCACTGCGGCGATGAACCTGTTCTTCTACCTGGCCATCGACCGCCTGCCCCTCGGCAAGAGCGTGGTGATCGAGTTCCTCGGCCCGATCGCGGTGGCTGCCGTGTTCACCCGCACCCGTCGCAACACCATTGCGCTGGCACTGGCTGCCGTGGGCGTTGCGATTCTCTCGGGTGTCGAGATCGGCGGCGATGCGCTCGGCGTGCTGTACATCTTCGGCGCTGCGGCGATGTGGGCGACGTACATCGTGCTCGGCCGGCGTGTGGCCGCCCTCGACCGCGGACTCGACGGCCTCGGTGTCGGCCTGCTGATCGGCGCGGCAGCGCTGGTGCCCTTCGGTGCCGGCAGTGCAGGCGAGGTGCTGGGCTCCCCCCGCCTGCTGGCGCTGTGCTTCCTGGTGGGCGTGTTCTCGTCGGCAGTGGGCTACTCGATCGATCAGATCGTGCTGCGACGCATCCCGGTGCGGCGCTTCAGCCTGCTGCTGGCCCTGCTGCCGGTGACGGCGATGATCGTCGGCCTCGTCGCGCTCAGCCAAGTGCCCACATGGGCCGACCTCGGCGGGGCGGCACTGGTGATCGGCGGCGTGCTGATGCAAGAGCGCGAGGTGATCGCGCGGGCCGAAGCGTTGCCCGAGTAGTCAGGCGGCCACGCCCACGTCGCCCACTGGCGTGCCGTCGGGGCGACGCACGTCCCATCGTCCGTCGTGGTGGCGTCGAGCCGTATAGCCGTGAGCTGTGCGGAACAGATTGTGGTGCCGGCAGGCACGTCCGGCATTGCGTGGCGATGTCGGCCCGCCCCGCGACCACTCGAGCAGATGGTCTGTCTCGCACTGCCCTGTACTTCGCTCGCATCCGGGCCAGAGACATCGGGGATCGGTCAGCATTGCCGCCTCGCGAGCCCCGCCAGTGAAGAGACGCCGCGTGCGTCCCATGTCGATCACCACACCGTCGGGTGCCAGCAGCACTCGCCGCAGCCGACCAGCGAGCATCATCGCCGCCACGTCGGCCTCCGACAGCGGCACGCCGTCGATCGTCTCGCAGCGGTGCTCCTGAAAGGCGAGGGGGATGCGCGACCGGGTGTCGCCGCCTGCGACAAGCCGCATCAGGCGATCGGCGGTGTCGTCGTCGACGACGACGTTGATGAGCGGATCGGGATCCGACACCACGAACGGTGCCGACGCCGCTGCGGTGAACACCGCGACGAGCGCGTCGAACGTGCGCTGACGGTGGGTTCGGGAGAGGTCGGCGGCAGTGACCTGTTCGACGCCGAGCCGTTGGCGCGCCTCGTCGCAGTCGGCCATCCACTCGGCCTCGATGAACCTCTCGAGCACCTCGCGCATAACGACACCCTGCAGCGTGCCGCCCTGGGCCTCTAGCACTGCCTGCTCGCCCACCATGTGCACCGCTGCCCGACGAGACTCGTGCGCATCGGCATGACGCTGCTGCACGCCATCGGCATCGGCCAGCTGCAGCCAGCGCTGCAGCGACAGCCTCCACTGCCAGTGGAACAGCCGCTGCATCAGCCCTGCGAACATCGAGTCGGCCTCGACGAGGTGATCTCGTACCCGCTCGTTGGCGTAGACACGGCCGAGTTCGTCGAGATGGTCGATGGGAAGGCGTCCGCCGCAGGCCTCGACGCACACCTCGGGCATCAGGCCGAGCATCTCGCCGAGCCTGCGCGCTCTCGTGGCCCGCGCCGTGGACCAGCGCAGGTGGCCCCGGCACCATGCGACCACCGACCGGTGGCCGTCGCGCCGGAACCCGCCTCGCCGGCCCAATTCGGCGACGGCCAGCGCCTGGAGCACCTCGCGGCGCCGCAGCTCGACATCGTTGGCGG
>JBEGVK010000084.1:0-31780 GCA_041178405.1 Actinomycetota bacterium
TTCTCCGCCGGCTGGTTCGACGACCGGGCCGCGATTCCACACGTCGGCGCATGGGGCACGCTCACCGCTGCCCTCGGGCTCGCCGCCTGGATGTTCGGCCGCCGTGTCCGCCGTCTCTGGGCCGTTGGCGTGTCAGGGGCCGTGCCGGTAGTCGTCGGCCTCTACTTCTTCTACGAGAACCTCAACCGGCTCCTGCCACCCGGCCTGTGACCTCGCCGCCCTCCCCCGACGATCCGATCCGCGCCAGGCGTGCTGTGGTCGCCCGCTACACGCTGCTCGCCAATCGGATCGGCTACCTGTTCTATGCGCTGGCGCTCGCCACCTTTGTCATCGGCTTCGCTATCTCGTTCACCGCTGCGGTCTCGGCTGTCGTCATCACCTCGCTCGTGGCCGGCTCGGTGCTGCTCGCCCCTTCGATCGTGCTCGGCTACGCCGTAAAGGCCGCCGAACGCGACGACCGCGAGCGCGGCCTGTGACGTCGGCGGACAGCCAGTTAGCCTTTCCAAGCGTATGACCGTGCGCCTCACCGCCTCGGCCCGGCGCGAGCAGATCCTCGAGGTCGCGGTGCAGGTGTTCGCCCACCGCGGCTTCCATTCGACGTCGATGAAGGACGTCGCCGAGGCCATCGGTGTCACGAAGCCGGTGCTCTACCAGCACTTCGAGAGCAAGCAGCATCTGTATCACGCGCTGCTCGACGAAGCCGGTAGCCGACTGCGGGCAGCAATCGACTCGGCGGTCGCTGGTGCGGTGAGCGGCAAGCAGCAGACCGAGCGCGGCTTCAAGGCGTACTTCCGCTGGGTTGCCGACGACCACGACGCCTTCCTGCTGCTCTTCGGATCGCGCGCCAACCGCGACGCGGAGTCGACCGCCGTGATCCACCGCATTACCGCCGAGGCCGCGCTGGCCATCGCACCGCTGATCGCCGCCGACATCGATGCCGACCACCAGCGGACCCTTGCGCACGGCCTCGTCGGCCTCGCCGAGGGCGTCAGCCGCCATCTCGTCGAGAAGGGCACGTCGTTCGATCCCGAGCTGCTCGGCCAGCAGATCGCGGACCTCGCCTGGGCCGGACTCCGCGTGGTGCACCGCGCCGGCTAGGACGCCCGCGAGCTCGATGCGACACCGCGGAATCAGCTGCGCCGAACCCAGCCCCGATAGCCCTCCTCGAAGCCCGCCCCACGAAGCGCATCGGCCCACGCTCCCGTCCGCTCGACCTGCTCGCCATCGAGCTTGCGGACTTCTGCCGAGCGCAGTCGGCCGTCCTTCACGAGCGATGCGAGTGCCTCGGCCCACCGGCTGTCGCGGCGGGCCGCCTCGAACGTGACGACGTGGTGCGAGCCGTGGTCGAACCAGATCAACGGCTCGCCGTCGGCGATCACCACGACAGCGTTCGACGACCTCGCAGGCCGGCCGGCCGTAGACGGCCACTCGAGCGCCGCGCCGAACGGCTGCGCCGGATCCGTCGCCGCCAGCACCGACGGCACCCGCTCGTCACCGGCGGGATCGGTCGAGCGAAGTCGATCGACAGCGCCCGGCAGCGCGAACTGGGCGGCGCCGAGGCCGGCAACGAAGTACCCGCGTCGGCAGCGGCCGCGCTCTTCCAGCAGGGTCAGCACCCGGTACACCGACGCATAGCCACCCACGACGCCCTCGGCCGCCACCGCCTCTCGTGTCACGACGCCATGCCGCTCGAGGAGCGACAGGGCAACCGCATGCGCCGTCGCGGTCGCCGACGTCCGCGAGGGGTCGGCCAGCAGCGACGTGACCAGACTCCACCGGCCAGCGCCGGCAGGCGGGCCGATCCGCGTCAGCCTGCCTGGTCGCGGGCGCGGCTTCGTCGGCCGAGACGACCGACCGCCGCCGGCGAGATACGAGCGAAGCGGGGCCAGCGAGTCGTTCGTCACCTCGCCCGACCACACAAGGTCCCACAGCGCAGCCAGCACCTCGGCCTCTGTCGCCTCGGGCGCGGCCGCTCGCAGCGCCGTCCAGAACGAGGCACCCCGCGACTCGAGGTGGACGCGCAGCGCATCGTGCACCGCACCATCCACGCGCTCGGGACACTCCCATGCACCCGCAAGATCGGCGAGCTGGTCGGCGAAATACAGCCGCACCCGGCCGTCGGCTGCACCGAGCGCCCCCGCCCCGATCCAGACGAGGTCGCCCGACGTACACAGTGCATCGAGGTCGGCGGCGCGAAAGCCGCGCACTCTGACGGGAAGCACGTCTCGTTCGAGCGTGCTCGCAACGATCGACGCACCCTGCAGCTGGGCAAGCGACTCGACGAGGTGATCGAGCCCGCGACGCTCGGAGCCCACCGAGTGCCACTCGGCCACGAAGCGAGCATAGGCACGATGATCGACAGGCTCGATCTCCTTGCGCAGTGCGGCGAGCGAGCGTCGACGGAGCTGACGGAGCACCTCGGCATCGACCCACTCGACGCCGCTGCCCCCTGGGCGGAACTCGCCGCGGGCGACCCGGCCGTCATCGAGCAGCGCCGTGAGCGCACCGGTGGCGCGCTCTGACGTCACGCCCAGTCGTGCAGCTGCCTGCGCGGTCGTGAAGGGGCCGTGCGTGCGCGCGAACCGGGCGAGCAGTCCCTCGAGCGGCAGCGGTACCGGCTCGGTGAACTCCCGCGGCAGGCCGAGCGGCAGCGCGCATCCCAGCGCGTCGCGATACCGGGCTGCATCCTCGGCGGCAACGATGCGCTCCTCGCCGGCAATCGTCAGCGAGATCGCACGCCGCTCGCGCCGCAACTCGTCGACCCATGCAGGACCATCGCCGTCGCCCTCGCAGCGGAGCGCCACCTCGTCGAGGCTGAGATCACCGACTCGACGGAGGACATCGTGCAGTTCGTCAGCGCTTCGCGCCCGCCGGCCATCGGCGAGCGACTGCAACTCGAGTTCGATGTCGGCGAGTGCGCCGGCATCGAGGATGTCTCGCAGTTCCTCGGTACCGAGCAGGTCGCGCAGCAGTTCGCGGTCGAGCGCCAGGGCTGCCGCGCGGCGCTCGGCGAGCGGCGCGTCGCCCTCGTACATGTACGCAGCGATCCAGTTGAACAGCAGGCTCTGTGCAAAGGGCGATGCTCGCTGCGTGTCGACGGCCACGACGCGAATCGTCCGATCTCGCAGCTGGCCGAGCACTTCGCGCAGGCCGGGCAGGTCGAAGACATCGTGCAAGCACTCGCGGCCCGTCTCGAGCAGCACGGGGAACGAGGGGTACTTCGCCGCCACCGCCAGCAGGTCGTGGGCGCGCTGTCGCTGCTGCCAGAGCGGCGTGCGGCGATCGGGTCGGCGGCGCGGCAGCAGCAGTGCTCTTGCGGCGCACTCGCGGAATCGAGCTGCGAACAGCGAGGTGCCGGGAAGGCTCGAGACGACCAGTTCGTCGATCTCTAGAGGATCGATGACGAGATCCTCGAGCGGCAGGCCATCGACTGCCTCGGGAAGGCGCAGGACGATGCCGTCATCGGTCCACATCGCCTCGACGTGTGCATCGAATCGCTCGCCGAGCCGCCGCTGCATCGCTATCGCCCACGGTGCATGCACTCTCGTGCCGAAGGGAGTGAGCACGCACACCCGCCAGTCGCCGATCTCATCGCGGAACCGCTCGACGACGACAGTTCGATCGTCAGGCAAAACACCGGTGGCCAGCGCCTGCTCGTCGAGATAGCGCAGCACATTCGAGGCCGCCAGCGCATCGAGCGAGTGCGTCCGCATCAACTCGGCCAGGGCGTCGGCGGGACGCTCGACTGCCACGGCGCGGGTGCCCCGCACGAAGGCGCCCAGCGCCCGGCCGAGCTCGAGCGGTCGCCCTGGCCGGTCACCGTGCCAGAACGGCATCTTCCCGGGCTGGCCGGGTGCTGGCGACACCACGACGCGGTCGAAGGTGATGTCCTCGATGCGCCACGTACTGGCCCCCAGCAGGAAGGTCTCGCCGGGCCGGCTCTCGTACACCATCTCCTCGTCGAGTTCTCCCACACGAGTGCCGTCGGGGAGGAACACGCCGAAGAGCCCGCGGTCGGGAATCGTGCCGCCGCTGACCACGGCGAGCCGCTTTGCGCCGTCACGCGCCCTCACCGTGCCGGCCACCCGATCCCACACCAGTCGCGGCCTCAGTTCGGCGAACTCGTCGCTCGGATAGCGGCCCGACAGCATGTCGAGCACCCCGTGCAGCAGGTCGTCGCTCAGGTCGTGGAAGCACGCCGCGCGGCGCATGATCGCAGCGAGCTCGGCGACAGCGATGTCGGGCGAGGTGCTCGCATGCGCAACGAGCTGCTGGGCGAGCACGTCGAGCGGGTTGCGGAGGAACCTCATCGACTCGACGAGTCCGGCGTGCATGCGCTCGACCACCACTGCCGCCTCGAGCAGGTCGCCGCGGTGCTTCGGGTACACCGTGCCGCGACTCGGCTCACCAACCTGGTGGCCGGCGCGTCCGATGCGCTGGAGGCCGCGCGACACCGCACCCGGCGACTCGACCTGGACCACCAGGTCGACGGCACCCATGTCGATGCCCAGCTCGAGGCTGCTCGTGGCAACGATCGCCCGCAGTTCGCCACGCTTGAGCTCGTCCTCGATGGCGACGCGCTGTTCTCGTGCCAGTGAGCCATGGTGTGCCTTCACGAGGTCTCGCGTCGAGCCGTCGTCGGCAACCAGTCCCTCGTCGGCCGCCAACTGGTTCAGCCGGGCAGCAAGCCGCTCGGCCTGCCGACGCGCATTGCAGAAGATGATGGTGCTGCGATGCGCGAGCACCTGGGCGAGAATCCGCGGGTAGATGCTCGGCCAGATGCTGCTGCGCTGCGGATCGAGGGCCGCAGTAGCGGGTCCGCTCTTCAGCGTCGGCGGCAGCAGCTGGCCCAGCGAGCCCATGTCGTCGACAGGCACGACCACCTCGATCTCGAGTGGCTTGCGCACGCCGGCATCGACGATCGTCACCGGGCGGCGGGATCCGTCGGCGGCGTGACCTCCGAGGAAGTGGGCGATCTCCTCGAGCGGTCGCTGTGTGGCACTGAGGCCGATGCGCTGCGGTGGGCGTGCCGTGATCTCCTCGAGGCGCTCGAGACTGAGCATCAGGTGCGCGCCGCGCTTGGTGCTCGCCATGGCGTGGATCTCGTCGATGATCACTGTCTCGACATTCACGAGCGTGTGGCGAGCCTCGCTGGTGAGCATCAGGTAGAGGCTCTCCGGCGTGGTGATGAGGAGGTCGGGCGGGCGGCGAAGCATCGCCTGGCGCTCGCGCCCAGGCGTGTCGCCGGTCCGCATCGCCACAGTCGGCGCAGCGAACGGCAGGCCGAGGCGCTCGGCAGCCAGGCCGATGCCCACGAGCGGGGCGCGGAGGTTCTTCTCGACGTCGACCGCAAGCGCCCGCAGCGGCGACAGGTACAGCACCCGCGTGCGCGCCGTCGGGTCGGGACCACCGTCATCGCCCGGCACGACGAGTCGGTCGATGCTGCTGAGGAAGGCGGTGAGCGTCTTGCCAGTGCCCGTCGGGGCGCACACCAGTGCATGGGCTCCGGCGCGGATCACCGGCCAGCCCTGCGCCTGGGGGGCCGTTGGCTCGGGGAATGAGGCGGCGAACCACTCGCGCACGGCCGGCGAGAAGCCGTCGAGCACTGGATGTGGGGCCACGGGCGGAGGCTAGGCCCGGCAGCGGTCCCGCAATTCCCCGAATCCCGGAAATCTGGCCCGCCGGCGCGCTCGTGCGCTCGCGCCCCGCCAGAATCGTGGCTCCCCATGAGCGACGTCCTTCACCTCCGGCCGTGGCAGCGCGAGGCCTTCGACAAGTTCGCGGCGAGCGAGCACGCCGACTTCCTTGCGGTGGCGACGCCCGGTGCGGGCAAGACGACGTTCGCGCTCGCCTGCGCACGATGGTCGCTCGCGCAGCAGCGGCGCCGACTCATCGTCGTCGCTCCCACCACGCACCTGAAGACCCAGTGGAGCCACGCCGCCCACCGACTCGGCCTGCATCTCGACCACAACTGGTCGCCGTCCGACGGCGTCGCCCGTGACGTGCACGGCATCATCACCACCTACCAGCAGGTCAGCACCGCCGACACCGCCCGCGTGCTGCGAGGCCTCGCCCACGACTCGTTCGTCGTCCTCGACGAGATCCACCATGCCGGCGACGAGCGAGCCTGGGGCGACAGCGTGCGCACTGCGTTCGAGCACGCCTATCGACGGCTGAGCCTCAGCGGCACTCCGTTCCGCAGCGACACCTCGAGCATCCCCTTCGTTCGCTATGAGGAGACCGGGGTCGGCGGCGAGGCACATCCCGACTACACCTACGGCTACGCCGAGGCCCTGCGCGACGGCGGCGTGGTGAGGCCCGTCTACTTCCCGCGGTTCGACGGACTCATGGAGTGGAGCGCCCCCGACGGCAGCGTGCAGTCCGCCAACTTCCACGACGACCTCGACCGCACCGGCCAGTCGCACCGGCTCCGTGCTGCACTCAGCCTGCAGGGCGACTGGCTGGTTGCCGTGCTCGGCCAGGCACACGAACGCCTCATGGCCATTCGCCAGTCGCACCCCGATGCTGCCGCACTGGCCATCTGCATGGACCAGGAGCACGCCCGCGATCTCGCCCGAGTGATCAGGACGAAGTTCGGCGTGGATGCCGAGATCGTTGTCAGCGACGATCCCGATGCCAGCAAGAAGCTGTCGGCATTCGCACGCGGCACACGCCCTTGGCTCGTCGCCGTGCGGATGGTGAGCGAAGGGGTCGACATCCCGCGGCTGCGCGTCGGCGTCTATGCGTCGACGGTCGTCACCGAGCTGTTCTTCCGGCAGGCCATCGGGCGCTTCGTCCGCTGGATTCGTGGCATGCCCAGCCAGAAGGCCTACGTCTTCCTGCCCGACGACCCCCGGCTGCGCGCGCACGCCTTCCAGATCGCCGAGGCTCGACGCCACGTACTGCACCCGCCCTCGGAACGCGACGACGAGTTCTCGCCAGAGCGCGCCGAGGCCGAGGCGATGCTGGAGGCCGGCTTCGAGTACGAGCAGCTCTCGCTGTTCAGCGTGCTCTCGAGCGTCGCCACTGGCATGAGCGTGCACGCCATCACCGAGACCGGCATCACGCTGTTCGACGACGAGCCCGACATTCCCGAGCCGTCGGGCGAACCCACCGGCGGCGACATCGAACTTCCCGACATCCCCACCGAGGCCGGCTATGTGCTCACGACCGGTACGAGCATCGCCGAGAAGAAGCAGGAACTGCGCGAGCGCAACATGGACATCGCCCGCCGGCTCGTCGACCTCACCGGCTGGACCCACGGCCGCGTGCAGGCCGAACTGAACCGCCTGGCGGGAATCTCGTCGGTCGGCGCTGCGACGAACGACCAACTCGAGCGCCGTGCCCGCCACGGTGAGGCGTGGCTGCGCCGCAGGTAGCCTCTCGCCATGCCCGCACTCGGTGAGCACCACCCGGCATTCGAGGAATACTGCGAGTGCATCTTCGAACTGCAGGAGGACGATCTCTCGGTCGCCCAGGTCCGCATTGCCGAGCGCCTTCAGGTGAGCCGAGCCGCGGTCAGCGAGATGACCAAGCGCATGGCTGCCGAGGGACTGATCCGCCTCGATGGCCGCGAGATCCAACTCACGGTTGCGGGCCTCGCCATCGCCCAGCGCACCGTTCGCCGCCACCGCCTCGCCGAGCGCTTCCTCACCGACGTGCTCGGACTCTCATGGGCCGAGGCCCATCACGAGGCCGGCAGGTGGGAACACGTCATGAGCGACGCGGTCGAGGAAGCGATGACCCGCGTGCTCGGCCACCCCACCACATGCCCGCACGGCAACCCCATTCCCGGTGCCCCGTACGACGCGCCCGCCCAGGTGCCGCTCTCGGGACTGTCGGTCGGCGCCACCTTCGTGGTGTCGCGCATCCCCGAGGAACTCGAGTTCACGCCGGGACTGCTCGACTACCTCGAATCGCGTCGCATCCTCCCCGGCCGCGAAGGCCGGATCGTGGCGGCCCCGCCCGATGGCACGCTGCGGATCGACATCGACGGCAGCACTGTCGAGGTCGACCGATTCGCGGGCGAGCGCATCCTGGTCGAACTGTGAGCCGCACGGCGACGGCCGCTCTCTGCGCTGCAGCGGTGTCGGTACTCGGCGTCGCTGTATCGGCGTGCGCGCCCACCACCTACGACGCGACACTGGCCACCACCACCACGCCGAGCACCACCACGCTGCCCACCGGCACTGCAGCAGAGTTGCTAGCGGCGATCCTCCTCGAAGTCGAAGACCTCGGCCGCCGGGTCGCCGAGAACGATGCCGACACGCTCGCGGTCGAGCGAATCGAGCAGTTGTGGGCCGGCATCGCCGACGAGGTCACCTCGGCCCGCCCGGATCTGGCCGAGGATTTCGACTTCGTCATCACCCGCTGCAGGCTCGCCGTCGACCGTCAGCGGCCTGCCGATGCCGACCGCGCCTACAAGAACCTCGTGGTGCTCGTCGACGAGTACGTCAGCGGCTGACGCCGTCAGCGTCGATCGCCGGCTCGGCCATGGCGGCCGGAAGCGGACGGGCGTGCACGACCGTGAGCCGCTTCGTGCTGCGGGTGAGAGCGACGTACAGCGCCCGCATGCCGAGATGCTCGGCCTCGACGATGGCGGCGGGCTCGACCACCACCACGCCGTCGAGCTCGAGGCCTTTCACGACACTGACGGGCACCACCGTGATGCCCATCTCGAGGCCGGAGCGAGTGGCGGAGCCGTGCTCGATGCCAGCCGCTGCGAGTGCCTCACTGACCTGTCCGTAGAGCGGATCGGGCACCACGACGGCCACGTTGCCGCCGACGAGCTCGGCATCGAGTTCCTTCGTGGCAGCCACCACCGCATCGAGCAGTTCGCTGTCGGCCACGCGCACGAACTCGGGGTGCTCGTCGCCGCTGCGGACGCTCGTCGGCGCCCGGAGGCCGGGGGTGGCGGCCATCATCACGCGGTTCGCCAGCGCCATGATCTGCGACGGAATCCGGTAGCCGACGCTGAGGCCGACCACCCGCGACGGTCGCAGGTCGGGCAGGTGGCGCAGCACGTCGCTCCAGTCGTCGGGCGCCAGTGCACCCGTGGCCTGCGCGATGTCGCCCACCACCGTGAGGCTGCCGTTGAGCGAGCGGCGCGACACCATGCGCAGTTGCATCGGGGTGAGGTCCTGCACCTCGTCGACCACGATGTGTCCATAGGTGCGGATGTCGTCAGCATCGTCGACGGTGCCCTTCTTGCCTGGCCGGGGTCCCAGATAGCTGCGCGCTTCATCGAGAAGGGCGATGTCGTGCTCGGTCCAGCGAACCTCGGCGAGCTCGGCGGCACGAGGACGGTAGAGCGAGAGGTATTCCTGCTCGGTGAGGTGCTTCGCTCCTGCGAGTCGAAGCAGCGCCTTGCTGCCGAAGAGGTCGTGGAGCAGCTGGGCCGGCGTCAGCCACGGCCACATGCGCTCGAGCGCCTCGCGCATCTCGGGCAACTGGCGCACGGCGTCCTTCACGTCGTAGGCGGACACGCCGCCGTCGCGCCACGTGCCGGCCATCGACTGCCACACCTCACCCTCGACCCACCGGCGGCCGGCATTGTGGCGTCGATAGCGCCGCTGCGCAGCGCGCACGATGCGGCGGCTCTCGTCGACGGTCAGGCGCAGGTAGCCCGTGCGGAACGGCACCACGAGTTCGTCGCGGAGCGGACGCTCGCGGTCGGTCACCGCCTGGTCGATCACCTGGCACATCCGCAGGTCGCCCTTCACGCGCGCCGTCTCGGCGCTGTCGGCAGGATCGACGCCGAACCGTGCCCACGACACGTCGGGTACGAGATCGGCAAGGATTGCCTGCTCGACACCGGCCTCGCCGAGCGAGGGCAACACTCGCTCGATGTAGCGGAGGAACACGCGGTTGGGACCGATGACCAGCACGCCCTGGTCTTCGAGCGGGAAACGGTGCGTGTAGAGCAGGTACGCCGCCCGGTGCAGCGCCACCACGGTCTTGCCGGTGCCCGGTCCGCCCTGCACCACGAGCACGCCGGCCTGCGGCGAGCGGATGATCTCGTCCTGCTCGGCTTGGATCGTGGCGACGATGTCGCCGAGTTGACCCGTGCGGCCGCGCTCGATT
Organism: Actinomycetota bacterium; assembly: GCA_041178405.1. Classification (GTDB taxonomy): domain Bacteria; phylum Actinomycetota; class Acidimicrobiia; order Acidimicrobiales; family Ilumatobacteraceae; genus UBA668. Next base: position 10,084 of record JBEGVK010000084.1, read on the forward strand.
GCAGCCAGCAGCGTGCTGTAGCCGCGGATCCCCTCGGGTCGGCCGAGCGCATCGGTACCGTCGACTTCGCTGCCGATGCCGAGGTGCCCCTCGCCGAACAGTTCGTCCTCGAGGCCCAGCAGCCTGCGGCCGTCGACGTGGAAGTGACGGCGGCGGACCAGACCGAGCGGCTCGCGCCCCGTCGCGCGATAGAAGGGCTCGGCAACCGGAGCCCGCCAGTCGACGACCACCGGATCGCTGTGCTCGTCGGCCACGGCCAGTCGGCCGATGTGGAAGCTCTCGACTGCGTCCGGCGCCTCGGCGAGCCGGTCGATGCGGCCGAACACCAGGGCGGCGTCGCCGAGATCGAGTTCGGTGAGGCGCTTGTAGACGGTCTCGTCGACGACGTCGCGCTCGTAGCGCGCCTGGAATGTGCCGCCCATGGTTCCCTCGTGCAGGTCACGCATCCGAAGCGCATCGGCACGGGCCCGCTCGAGGCACCGGTACGCGAAGTCGATGTGGTCCTGCTCGGCGCCGAGGTCGGGATGGTGCTGCGTCATGGGGGCTGTCTCCGGCGGAACCGGCTCCGCTGGCGGTCGGAAAACCCTATCGGCACCCCCTGCGTCTCAGACGAGGCCTGATCGCAGGAAATTCAGCCCGTCAGGCAGTGGTGGCGATGCCCCCGTCAACGGGGATCACCGCACCCGTGACATACGAGCCAGCACGGCTGGCGAGGAACACCGCCACCCCGGCCATGTCGTCGGGACGGCCGATGCGGCCGAGCGGGGCCGACGCTGCGATCGAGTCGCCGAAGGCCTCGAGCGTGGCCTTCATCATCTTGCTCTCGAACGGTCCCGGCGCCACGGCGTTCACCGTGATGTGGTCGCGGCCGAGCCGCCTGGCGAGCGACCTGGTGAGGTGATGCACGCCTGCCTTGCTCGCCGCATAGCTGTACGTCTCCATCGTGTTGACGTGCAGACCGTCGATCGACCCGATGTTGATCACCCGAGCGGGGTCTGCCGCGCTGGCTGCTACCCGCAGGTTGGGCAGCAGTCTCTGCGTGAGGAAGAACACGCCCTTCACATTCGTGTCCATCACCTTGTCCCACGCATGCTCGTCGAAGTCGTCGATCGGCATGCCCCATGTCGCTCCGGCATTGTTGACGAGAATGTCGAGCGACGGGAAGACCGCCGAGATCGCGTCGGCGAGTGCCACGACACCCTCGACCGTGCTCACGTCGGCGCGCACAGCGTGCACGGTTCCATGGTCCGAGAGCGATGCCCTGGCAGCCTCGAGTTCGTGCTCCTTGCGGGCGCTGATGAGCACCTCGGCCCCGGCATCGAGAAGGCCTCGGGCGATCATCGCACCGATGCCCCGCGAGCCGCCGGTGACGACGGCCCGCTTTCCGCGAAGTGAGAACAGGTCGGGAAACGGAGTCGCAGTCATGGGACGACATCCTGCCCTACGCGGCGCACCGGTAGCGTTCCCGACGATGTCGGCCGCCCCATCCGTGCCCTTCCTGGATGCCGCCGCGGGCCGCCCCTCCACCCGGACTCCGGTCTGGTTCATGCGCCAGGCGGGCCGCAGCCTGCCCGAATACCGAGCCCGCCGGGGCAGCGGCAGCATCCTCGACGCCATCAAGGACCCAGAACTGGCAGCCGAGCTCACGCTGCAGCCTGTCCGCAGGTACGGCGTCGACGCCGCTGTGCTCTACAGCGACATTGTCGTGCCGGCCCACGCTGTCGGCTTCGGCATCGATGTCGCCCCCGGCACGGGCCCCGTCTGCGAGCGGCCGTTCCGCGGCCCCGACGACCTGCGCCGCCTCCGGCCACTCGACGCCGAGGCCGACACGCCGTATGTGCTCGACACGGTGCGCACGCTCGCCCGCGATCTCCCCGCAGCCGTGCCGCTGCTTGCGTTTGCCGGGGCGCCGTTCACCGTCGCCAGCTATCTCATCGAAGGCCGGCCGAGCCGCACCTACGAGCACACCAAGCGACTGATGCACGTCGACGCCACCCTGTGGCATTCGCTGATGGATCGCCTGGCGCAGCATGCTGTCGAGAGCATCAGCTCGCAGCTGTCGAACGGTGCGGCCGCCTACCAACTGTTCGACTCGTGGGCGGGGTCGCTGTCCCGTGTCGACTACGACCGTTTCGTGCTGCCGCACTCGCGCGCAGTCTTCGACCAACTGCGCAGCAGGCATCCAGGCGCTGCGGGAATCCACTTCGGGATTGGATGCGACCATCTCCTCGAGAGCATGCACGCAGCGGGGCCCGCGGTTCTCGGACTCGACTGGCGGACGTCGATCGCCGACGCGCGCCGCCGCCTCGGCGACGAACTCTGCGTGCAGGGCAACCTCGATCCGGCACTCGTGCTGGCCGGCACCGACATCGCGCTCACCGGCACCGACGCCGTGCTCGCCGACAACCGGCGGCCCGACGGGTCACGGCACCCCGGTCACATCTTCAACCTCGGTCACGGGGTCAATCCGGCTACCGATCCCGAGGTGCTCGCCGCCGTCGTCGAACGCGTCCGCACCGCCACTGAGGAGACCCCATGAGACCCGAGACCGCCGTCCTGCTGATGGCCTACGGCACTCCGCGCACGCGCGACCAGATCGAGCCGTACTACACCGACATCCGCCGCGGGCGCCCGCCCACCCCCGAGCAGCTCGCCGACCTCACTGCGCGCTACGACGCCCTCGGCGGCACGAGTCCACTCGCTGCGCGCACCGATGCACAGCGCGACGCACTGCAGGCTGCCCTCGACTCGATCAGCCCCGGTTCGTACCGAGTCGTCCTCGGCCTGAAGCACGCCGACCCCAAGGTCGAGGCCGCAGTCGACGCCCTCGCCGCCGACGGTCACCGCCGCATCATCGGACTCGTCCTCGCACCGCACTACTCGGCGTACTCCATCGGCCAGTACCTCGACAGGGCCCGCACTGCTGCGCAGCCGCACGGCATCGACGTGCTCGGCATCGAGAGCTGGGCCACCGAGCCAGCCTTCGTGTCGTTCATCGCCAACGACCTCGCCCGACAGCTGTCGACGATGCCGGCGTCCACGAGGGTGTTCTTCACAGCCCACTCGCTGCCCGAGCGCATCATCGCTGCCGGCGACCGCTACCCCGACGAGGTCAGGTCGACGGCGGCCGCTGTCGCCGACGCCATTGGCCTCGCCGACGACCGCTGGGACGTGGCCTGGCAGAGTGCTGGCCGCACACCCGAGCCATGGCTCGGACCCGACATCCTCGAGGTCATCGACCGTGTCGCCGACGAGGGCGCTGAGGGCATCGCCGTGAGCGCAGTCGGCTTTGTCGCCGACCATCTCGAGGTGCTCTACGACCTCGACATCGAGGCAGCCCGCCACGCGGCGGGTCGAGGTCTCGCATTCGCCCGCACCTCGTGCGTCAACGACGACAGCGCAGTCATCGGCGCACTCGCCCACCGCGTCGTCGACCTCGACCGCCGATGACAACACCGGCTGCGGGTGGCGGCCGGCGCGTCGCCGTGATCGGAGGCGGGATCAGCGGACTTGCGTGCGCCCATGCACTGGTTGTTGAACACGGCGCAGCGGTCGAACTGTTCGAGGCCAGTGCGTCGGTTGGCGGGAAGTTGCGCACGTCACCCTTTGCCGGTCTGCCGGCAGTCGACGAGGGACCAGATGCATTTCTCGCCCGTGTGCCCGGTGCCACCGAGCTCGCCAGGGCGGTCGGGCTCAGCGACTCGCTCGTCGCGCCGCAGTCGGGCACCGCTGCCGTGTGGTGGAACGGGTTGCACCAGATTCCCACCGGTCTGATGCTCGGCATGCCCACTGGCGTCGCTGCGCTCTCTCGCACGCGCCTGCTCACATGGCGTGGCAAGGCGCGTGCGGCGCTCGAACCGCTCCTGCCCACCACCTCCCTCAGCAACGACGCGCTCGGTGCATTCGTGCGGGCGCGATTCGGCAACGAGGTGCACGAGCGGCTCGTCGACCCGCTGATCGGCTCGATCTACGCCGCCGACACCGACAGGTTCAGCCTCACCGCAGTGTCGCAGGTCGCTGACCTTGCGGCGTCGGGGCGAAGCGTCCTTGTTGCCGGACGTCGTCGACGCCGGGCACCGGTCGACGGAACCCCGGTGTTCCTCGCCCCCGCCGCAGGGCTCGAATCGATGGCCACTGCAGTTGCCGACGCGATCGACCGCGCAGGCGGCACCGTGCACCGCAGCATGCGCGTCGAGGCCCTCACAGCATCGGCGACGGGCTGGCACCTCGGCGGCGTCGATGCAGGGCCCTTCGATGCGGTCGTCGTGGCAACACCGCCCGCGGCAGCCTCGCGTCTGCTCGACACAGCAGGCGCTGTCGAGAGTGCATCGAGCACCGCCACCATCGACACAGCCGACGTCGTCATCATCACCATCGCCATCGATGCACGCGACTGGCCGCGCCGACTCGCCGGGCTCAGCGGCTACCTCGTACCGAAGCCCGTGCAGTCGCTCGTCACCGCCGTGTCGTTCGGCTCGCAGAAGTGGGCCCGGTGGGCCGACGGCGACTCGGTGATCCTGCGGATCTCACTCGGGCGCGACGGACTTCCCGTGCTGCACCTCGACGACACCCAGTTGGTCGAGGCAGCGGTCACCGAGGTAGGGGCCCAGCTCGGGCTCGACCTGCAGCCGAGCGCCGTGCGCGTCAGCCGCTGGCCCGGAGCGTTCCCGCAGTACCGGCCTCACCATGCCGCCCGGGTCGCCGAGATTCGCCGTCACCTGCCCGACGGGATCGCCGTGGCCGGAGCCGCCTTCGACGGCATCGGCATCCCCGCCTGCGTGCGCAGCGGCCTGACAGCGGCAGCACGCGTCGGCACCTGACCGGCCGCCCGTGCCAGAATCGTCGTCGTCCCCGGCGCACGCGCTCCCCACCCCCACCCCAGGCTCGACGATGCAGATCTCCCCTCCCCGATTCCATCGCCCGCTCACCGCGGCAGGTCTCGCAGCCCTCGCATTCGCCCTCAGCGCCTGCGGCGGCGCCGCAGCATCGTCCGACACCACGACGCCTCCGCCCACCACGATCGCCCCGACGACAACCGCATCCACCACGACGAGCACGTCGACCACGAGCACGACGGTGCCCCCCACACTGCCGCCGCTCCCCGTGCCGCAGCCGGTGCCACCCGACGGCACCGACGAGCCTGAAGTCGTCATCGGCACGATCGAGATTCCCGCCATCGGCCTCTCCGACACCCTGTATCAGGGGATGGCGATGTCGTCGCTCGACCGTGGCCCGAGCCACTGGCCGGGAACGGCGATGCCGGGCGGGTACGGCAACACAGTCGTCGGCGGTCACCGAACGAGCCACTCTCGGCCGTTCTACTCACTCGACAAACTCGTCGAGGGTGACGAGATCGTGTACACCACCGACGAGGGAACCTTCGTCTACGAGGTGACACACATCTTCATCGTCGATCCAGACGACAACTGGGTCATCTCGCAGACGCCGGGCTACACGACGACGCTGTTCGCCTGCCATCCGCTCTTCACCACCGATCAGCGCATCATCGTCAGGGCGACGCTGCGCGACGCATGACGTTCCGCCTGCCCGGCCGAGGCACCATCGGCGCCGTGGCAGCGGGCCTGCTGGTAGCGCTGTCGCTGCCACCGTGGGGGTTCTGGCCCCTCGGCATCATCGGCGTGGCGATCTTCGAGTCGTCGATCGGGGCGACGCCCAGTCGCGCCGAGCGACTGCGGCGCGGCTGGCTGTTCGGTGCCACCTGGCTCTACCTCGGCATGTGCTGGATGTGGTTCCTCACCGTCCCCGGCTATCTCATCGCCGCTGCACTGTTCGCCGCACTGCATGCGGTCGCCGCGCTCGCAGCACCCACCGGCCGATGGCGCGTCATCGGACGGCCGGCAGCGCACACGCTCGCCGAGGCCCTCCGATTCTCACTCCCCTTCGGTGGCGTGCCGCTCGCCAGCCTGCCCATCGGCCAGGCGTCGTCCCCGTTCGCCGGCATCGCCGGTGTCGGAGGCGTGATCCTGCTGACCTGGTTCGTGTTCCAGGCAGGCTTCGCCCTTGCCGGACCCTCGCCGTTCGTCCCGCGACTGGCCCGGGCACGCGGCGTCACCGCAGCACCCGAGTGGCTCGGCGTGGCTGCGCTCGGTGTCGCCGTGTCCGCCTGGGCTGTGACACCGCTCGCCGACAGTGGCGTACGCGACACCGGACCAACACTGCGCATCGCCGTGGTGCAGGGCGGTGGCGAGCAGGGCACCCGGGCGATCTACACCTCGTCGGAAGAAGTGCTGCAGCGGCATCTCGACGCGACCGGCGACCTCTCGCCGGGCGACGCTGATCTCGTGCTGTGGCCGGAGAACGTCATCGACGTCGACGACATGCCGTTCGAGCAGAGCACTGCCCACGAGGCGATCGCCGCTGAAGCGGCGCGCCTTGGGGTGCCGTTCGCTGTCGGCGTCACCGAGGACAGCGCCGACGGCACCGCATTTCTCAATGCCCAGGTGGTGGTGTCGCCGTCCGGCGAGTCGGTGAGTCGCTACGAGAAGGTCAGGCGCGTTCCATTCGGCGAGTACATGCCGCTGCGCAGCGCGCTCGATGCCCTCGGCGCGCCGGTCGACCTGGTTCCTCGCGACGCTGTCGCCGGAACCGGCCCGGCGGTCATCGACCTGCCGGACGGCACCCGCCTGGCCGTCGTGATCTCCTGGGAGGTCTTCTTCGGCGGACGCGCCAACGAAGGCATCGAGCGCGGTGCCTCGCTCATCGTCAACCCCACCAACGGCAGCAGTTACACGTGGACGGTGCTGCAGGGCCAGCAGATCGCTTCGTCAGTGCTGCGCGCCAGGGAGCAGGGACGCTGGGTCGTGCAGGCCGCGCCGACCGGCTTCAGCGCCTTCGTCTCACCGGGCGGCGACGTGCTGCAGCGGACCGGTGTGAGCGAGCGAGCGGTGATCATCGGCGACGTCGTGCTCCGCGAGGGCCGCACCTGGTACTCGCATACCGGTGACGCCCCATGGCTCGCAGCAGCGGCAGTGGTGCTTGCGGTCGCAGTGTGGCGCTCGAGACGCGAGACGCGCGCCTCGGCCACGCAGTCAGGCTGACGGCACCGGAATGGGCGTCGGCGGCGTGGTGCCGCCCAGCACCGCAGCCACATTCCGTGCCGCCAGGGTCGCCATGGCGCTACGAGTCTCGATGGTGGCGGATCCAAGGTGCGGGATCAGCACCGCCTGCTCGCACTCGAGCAGTCCGGGATGCACGGTGGGTTCGTGCTCGAACACATCAAGGCCCGCGCCGGCGATGATGCCGGTGCGCAGCGCATCGACGAGCGCCGCTTCGTCGACGATCGGACCCCGGGCAGTATTGACGAGGTGTGCCGAGCGCTTCATTCGGCCCAGTTCGGTGGCGCCGATGAGATGGTGTGTCGCCGGGCTGTACGGGCAGTTGAGGCTCACGACATCGCTCGACGCGAGCAGTTCGTCCTGCGACATGAACACCGCACCGAGGTCGGCTTCGATCGATGCCTCAACGGGCTTTCGGTTCGCATAGGCGATTGTCATGCCGAACGCACGTGCCCTGCGGGCGAGCGCCTGGCCGATGTCGCCCATGCCGATGATGCCGAGCTGCTGCCCCTGGATTCCCGTACCGAGCATGTAGAACATGCCCCACTGCCACGGCGTGCCGCTGCGGATGACGCGCTCGCCCTCACCGAGCCTGCGGGTGGTCATCAGCACGAGTGCCATGGCGATGTCGGCAGTGGCCTCGGTGAGCACTCCCGGCGTGTTGGTGGCGGTGATGCCACGACGTGCGCAGGCGGCGACATCGATGTTGTTGTACCCGACGGCGACGTTGGCCACCACCTTCAGCTGCGGCCCTGCCGCATCGAGGAGAGCATCGTCGACCTTGGTGGTGAGGAGCGTCACCACTGCATCGGCACCTCGCACCATGTCGTGCACCTGGTCGACGGACGGCACCTCTGCCGAGTCCCATGCAGACACGTCGCCTGCTTCGCGCAGCATCACGAGCCCGGGCTCGGGGATCCGACCGGTGACAGCGATGCGCGGCCGGCTCATGCCGACTCGATCCATCGACGCAGTCCCGAGAGTCCCTCATGAATGTCGTCGACCGAGAGCCCGCTGTACGCAAAGCGGACGAAGAACTCCGTCTCGCCGGGCTGCGGCCGGCCGAAGTGCAGCCGCGTGCAGAACGACACGCCCGTGTTGTGCAGCGCTGCCGTCGCGAACGACGCAAGGTCGCCATATCCCATCCGGGCCATCACGTCGGTGACCTTCGGAAACAGGTAGAAGGTCGACTCGGGCTTCGGGCACACCAGGCCGTCGATCTGGACGAGCTCGCCCCACGCCGCATCGCGGCGGCGCTGCAGTTCGGCGAGGATCGCCTTCGGGCCATCCTGCGAACCGGTGATGCCCTCGACGCCGGCAGCCTGCACGAAGTGCGTGGTGCAGCTCTCGTCGTTGGTGTTCAGCTTGGCAATGCTCTCGGCGATGGCCGTCGGGCCGATTGCCGCACCGAGACGCCAACCCGTCATCGCGAACTTCTTCGAGAATGTGTAGAGGATGACAGTTCGGTCGTACATCCCCGGCAGCGCTGCGATCGACGTGCTCTCGCCCGAGTAGCGCATCTCGTAGTAGGCCTCGTCGGCGAGCACCCACAGGTCGTGCTCGATCGCGATGTCGGCGATCGCCTGCATCTCGTCCGGCGTGCTCTCGCATCCGAGCGGGTTCTGCAGGTTGTTGTAGACAATCGCGCGGGTGCGCGGCGTGATGCGACTGCGCAAGTGGTCGAGGTCGATCGCGAAGCCCTTGTCGGTCTGGTGGTACCGGTAGGCGAGTGCCTCGCCCCCGTAGTACTCGATCATGCTCTCGTAGATCGGGTAGCCGGGGTTCGGGTACAGCACGCTGTCGCCCGGATTCATCACCGACTGGATGAACTTGCCGATCACCGGCTTGCCGCCCGGCTGCACCACGACATTCGCCGGCGAGTACGGCAGGCCGCGTCGGCTGCCGACGTCGGCGGCGAGCGCCTCGCGCAGCGGAGCGATGCCTGCGGCAGCGCAGTAGCCGGTCTTGCCCTCGGCAATCGCCCTGTCCATCGCCGCCACCACGTTGGCCGGCGTGGGCAGGTTGATGTCGCCGAGGTGGAACGGGTACACCCGGTTCCCCTTCGACGCCCAGTCGGCAGCGGCCAGCGACACCGCAAAGGCGGTCTCCGTGCCGAGATTGCTGAGTCGTTCGGCCAGTGCCATGTTCGTCCCCTCTGCATCCCCGTGGTGCGGGCGACAGCGTAGCCGCAGTCGCTGGGTCGTTTCGCATGCCGGAACAGGCCCGCATCGTGGAACGGCGGCCCGTGGCCGTCGCCCGTCAGGTGTCAGGTCTCGAGCAGCACCGTCACCGGGCCGTCGTTGTCGATCGAGACGAGCATGTCGGTGCGGAAGCGGCCCGTCGCCACGGTCGCACCGAGGGTGCGGAGGTGCTCCACCACCACCGTGACGAGCGGCTCGGCATGCTCGGGACGTGCGGCTGCGATCCAACTGGGGCGGCGTCCGGCGCTCGTGTCGCCGTACAGCGTGAACTGGCTCACGACCAGCACCTCGCGCGAGGTGTCGGCCACCGAGCGGTTCATCACCCCGTCGTCATCGTCCATCACGCGCAGGTGCCAGATCTTCTCGGCCAGCCGACGCGCGCTGGCCTCGTCGTCGTCGTGGGTGACGCCGACCAGCACGCACAGTCCGTGGCCGATCGAACCCACCGTCTCGCCCGCGACCGTCACCTCTGCACGCACCACGCGCTGTACCAGACCTCGCATGGCGCCAGATGCTAGAGAACGGGGATGGCACGAGAGCTCGTCCACGACCTCGAGGCAGGCGACGCCAGGGCGTCGGTGCACCCCGAACGCGGCGGCCGTCTCGGGAGCCTCGAGGTGCACGGTCACCGTCTCCTCCGCGATGATGCCTCGCCGTCATCGATGCTCTGGGGCTGCTACCCCATGGCACCGTGGGCCGGGCGCATCCGACACGGCGCATTCGAATTCGACGGCCATCGCTATCAGCTGCCGATCGATGCCCCACCGCACGCCATTCACGGCACTGCGCACCTCGCCCGATGGGAGGTCGTCGACGCCGGCAGGGACCACTGCGAACTGCGCTGCGACCTCGACTGGCCATTCGGCGGCATCGCCCACCAGCACCTCGTCATGCGACCCGACGGCATCGTGCTGCTGCTCGCCGTGGTCGCGACCTCGCAGCGGATGCCGGCCGCGCTCGGCTGGCACCCCTGCTTCAGGCCACCGACGTCGGCCACACTCGATGTCGAGTTCATGTACCGACGCGACGCCGAGGGCATCCCCACCGGTGAGATCGTGAACGCACCGCCGCCGCCGTGGGACGACTGCTTCACCGCACCTCGCACACCGCCCCTGCTGCACTACGCCGCCGACGGCCAACGCCCGCCGATCGATGTGCGCCTCGACAGCGACTGCGACCACTGGGTCGTGTTCAACGAGCTCCCCGACGCCCTCTGCGTCGAACCCCAGAGCGCTCCGCCCGATGCCCACAATCTGGGCAGCGCAGCAGTCCTCGAGCCCGGCGAGATGCTGCAGCGGCGGTTCGAGATCTCGTGGCAGCGCCCGCCTACCGACCGGTAACCACCTGCCAGTAGGGTGGCGTCCCATGCCAGCAATTCGGGCCACCGGCCTCCCGGCGGATGCCCCGCTGACACTCGCCTACCTCACGTACCGCGGCAAGCCACACGTCGGCGGACAGGGCGTCTACACGAGACACCTCACCAAGGCCCTCGTCGACCTCGGCCACACGGTCGAGGTATTCGGCGGACAGCCGTACCCGGTGCTCGACGAGCGCATCCAGATGCATCGCATGCCGAGCCTCGACCTCTGGAACGACCACTACCCCGGCCGGTTCCCGGCCTACTGGGAGATCAAGTCGGCCGGCGACGTCGCCGAGGTGGCGTGCCACCTGAAGGGCACCTTCGGCGAGCCGCTCGGCTTCAGCGTGCGGATCTGGCAGGAGCTGCGCCGCCGCCAGCGGGAGTTCGATCTCGTGCACGACAACCAGTGCCTTGGCTACGGAATCCTCGGCGTCGAGCGGATGATGCCCACCGTTGTCACCCTCCACCATCCCATCACCCGTGACCGCGCACTCGAGATGGACCACGCGCCGACCTGGTGGAAGAAGCGCAGCATCGGCCGCTGGTACGGCTTCGTGAAGATGCAGGGCAGGGTCGCCAGCCGGATGCCGCGGGTCGTCGTGGTCAGCGAGAACAGCATCAAGGACATCCACGCCGACATGGGGGTGAGCCTCGACAGGATGCGGCTCGTGCCGGTCGGCGTCGATCCCGACCTGTTCACGCCGAAGCCGCACATCGCCCGGCAGCCGGGTCGGCTCATCACCACTGCGTCGGCCGACGTGGCACTGAAGGGCCTTGCATACCTGCTCGAGGCGATGGCCAAGCTCCGCACCGAGCGCGAGGTGCGGCTCACCATCATCGGCAAGCCCCGCGCCGGTGCCAGCGCCGACCTCATCGACCGGCTCGGCCTGCGTCCGCACATCGACTTCGTCTCCGGCGTGCCCGACGAGCGCATCGTCGAGCTCTACGCCGAGGCCGAGCTCGCCGTCGTGCCGAGCCTCTACGAGGGCTTCAGCCTTCCTGCGATCGAGGCGATGTCAACGGGCATCTGCCTCGTCGCCACCGATGGCGGCGCCCTGCCCGAGGTCACCGGCACCGACGGCGACACCGTGCTGCAGTGCAAGGCGGGCGACGTCGACTCACTGGTGGGTGCGCTCCGCAGGGGCCTCGACGACGCCGAGCTGCGAGCCAGGGTCGGCGCTGCCGGCCGACAGCGGGTCGTCGAGCGCTGGAGCTGGCGCCACTGTGCCCAGCTCACCGTCGACCAGTACCGCGAAGTGCTCTCGATGCCCCACAACGTCGAGAAGCTCCGCCGCAACGGCCGGCTCTGACCCGAACCCGACATGCTCACCATTCGATTCGACCGACTCGGCGTCCGCCAGGGCGACCTCGTGCTCGATGCCGGTGCCGGCTTCGGACGGCACGCCTTCGAACTCGCCCGCCGTGGCGCCGACGTCGTCGCACTCGACTACGCGGCCGACGAGGTCACCGCGACACGTGGCACCTTCGGGGCGATGGTCGAGGCCGGCGAGATCCCGGTCGAACGCTATGTCGGCGTGCTGCAGGGTGATGCCACCCGCCTACCGTTCGCCGACGCGTCGTTCGACAGGGTGATCACGAGCGAGGTGCTCGAGCACATCCAGCACGACGTCGATGCCATCGGCGAACTCGCCCGCGTGCTGCGGCCCGGCGGCACCTTTGCCGCCACCGTTCCCGCCTGGCTTCCCGAGAAGGTGAACTGGATGCTCAGCGACGAGTATCACGCTCCGAAGGCGACGGGTGGCCACGTTCGCATCTACAGCGCCACCGAACTGCGCGCCAAGCTCCGCACGGCCGGGCTGCGGGTCATCGGCTCTCACCGCGCCCATGCGCTGCACTCGCCGTACTGGTGGCTGCGCTGCGCCGTCGGCCCGCGCAACGAGCACCATCCGCTCGTACGCCGCTACCGGCAGCTCCTCGAGTGGGAGATCACCCGCCAGCCGGCGGCACTGCAGCTCGTCGAGCGTGTCGCCTCGCCAGCGCTCGGCAAGAGCTACGTCGTCTATGCGGTGAAGGCAGCCGGATGACGACCGTGCCGAGTGTCGACGGTGTCATCACCGCCGACGAGATACGCCAGACCGCCGAGCACATCGCGTCGCTCCAGCTCCCCACCGGGATGATCCCGTGGTTCCCCGGCGGCCACTGCGACCCGTGGAACCATGTCGAGACCGCGATGGCCCTCGACACCGCCGGTCTCCACGACCACGCCGCGCACGCTTATGAGTGGCTCGTCGACATCCAGCGGCCCGACGGCAGCTGGTGGAACTACTACTTTCCCGACGGATCAGTCGAGGAGGCCAAGCTCGACACCAACGTGTGCGCCTATGTGGCCACCGGCGCGTGGCATCACTGGCGACTCACGCGCAGCGGGGCATTCCTCGATCGCCTGTGGCCCACGGTGCAGCGCTCGCTCGACTGGGTGCTCTCGATGCGGCGCGCCGATGGCAGCGTGCTCTGGGCGTGCGAAGAGCACGAGCGACCGTGGGACTACGCACTCCTCACCGGCTCGAGCAGCATCGCCCACGCCCTGCGCTGCGGGGTGCGGCTCGCAGAGGCTGCCGGCGAACCACGGGCCGACTGGGTCGAGGCGGCCGGCCGTCTCGCCGCCCTGGTCGCCGACTCGCCGCACGCATTCGAGCCGAAGGAACGCTGGGCGATGGACTGGTACTACCCGGTGCTCGCCGGTTGCCTCACCGGCGAGCGCGCCGTCGCCCGGCTTGCGGCGCAGTGGGACGAGTTCGCCATGGACCAACTCGGCATTCGCTGCGTGAGCGACGAGTCGTGGGTGACTGCGAGCGAGACGGCCGAGTGCAGCATTGCCCACGCCGTCGTGGGCGACGTCGCCACGGCTGCCGACCTCCTCCGCTGGACGCGGCCCCACCGACTCGACGACGGCTCGTACCTCACCGGCATCGTCTACCCCTCGGGCGAGACCTTCCCGCCGCACGAGACCAGCGCCTACACCGCAGCCGCCGTCATCCTCGCCGCCGACGCCATCGGCGGAGGGGGCGTGTTCGTGGCAGCATGACGACGTGACCCTGCCCACGACCGACTCCCTGGCCGACCTCGCCCGACAGTCCGCCGCCGCCTGCGGCGTCGCCGATCTGCTCGCTCCCGGCGCCGGGCCCCATGCCGTGCGAACCCCCATCACCGGCGGCGTGATGGCCTCACTAGCGGCCGGCATCGACCCCGACCGCGCAGCCGAGCGCGCAGCCCAGGCCTTCGTCGCCTGGCGCTCGACACCCGCACCGCTGCGCGGCGAGCTCGTGCGTCGCTTCGGCGAGCAGCTCCGTGCCCACAAGGCCGACCTTGCCCGCATCGTGCAGCTCGAAGCCGGGAAGATCACCAGCGAGGCGCTCGGCGAGGTCCAGGAGATGATCGACATCTGCGACTTCGCCGTCGGGCTGAGTCGCCAGCTGCACGGACTGACCATCTCGAGCGAGCGACCCGGACACCGGCTCATGGAGCAATGGCATCCACTCGGTCCCACGCTGGTGATCACGGCATTCAACTTCCCCGTTGCCGTCTGGAGCTGGAACACAGCGCTGGCGCTCGTGTGCGGCAACCCGGTGATCTGGAAGCCGAGCGAGCTCACGCCGCTCACCGCGATCGCGTCGGCGAGCCTGATGCAGCGCGCCGCCGCCGGACTCGACGTTCCCGACCACCTCGTGCAGGTCGTACTCGGCGACGCCACCGTCGGTGCTGCACTCGTCGCCCACGAGGGCATCCCCCTCGTCAGCGCAACGGGGTCCACGGCAATGGGGCAGAAGGTGGCGCCAGTGGTCGCCGCCCGCTTTGGCCGCAGCATCCTCGAGCTTGGCGGCAACAATGCGGCCATCGTCGCCCCGAGCGCCGACATCGAACTGGTTGCCAGAGGCGCCACGTTCGCCGCCGCCGGTACGGCCGGCCAGCGCTGCACCACCCTGCGACGGCTCATCGTGCACCGCACCCGCATCGACGAGGTCGTCGACCGACTGTCGCGTGCCTACGCCAGCCTGCCGGTCGGGAGCCCGCTCGATGTCGGCACGCTCGTCGGACCGCTCATCACCCTTCGCGCCTACGAGCAGATGCGCGCCGCTCTCGAGACGGCCCGTGCCGACGGCGGCGCCGTGGCAGTGGGCGGCGACCGGCAACTCGCTGAGGCCGCCCCCGAGGCCGCCTATGCGCGGCCCGCAATCGTCACGATGCAGGCGCAGACCGAGATCGTCCGCACCGAGACCTTCGCACCGATCCTCTACGTCCTCGGCTACGACTCCTTCGACGAGGCGATCTCGCTCCAGAACGGCGTGCCCCAGGGACTCGCCAGCAGCATCTTCACCACCGACGTCCGCGAGGCCGAGCGCTTCTGCAGCGCTGCCGGCAGCGACTGCGGCATCGCCAACGTCAACATCGGTCCGAGCGGCGCCGAGATCGGCGGAGCGTTCGGCGGAGAGAAGGCCACCGGCGGCGGACGCGAGAGCGGCAGCGATGCGTGGAAGGCGTACATGCGCCGAGCCACCAACACCATCAACTACTCCGACGAGTTGCCGCTGGCTCAGGGAGTGCAGTTCGGCTGACGGTCCTCAGCCGATGCGGCGCAGTATTCGCAGGCTGCCCGCCTCGCCCACCTGCGTGAAGCGACCACTCTCCAGCGCCGGCAGGTAGATGCACTCGTACGGCGGACGTCCGCCGTCTGCTGGGTCGGGGAACACGTCATGGATCGCCAGCGTTCCGCCGATGCCGACATGCGGCGTCCAGCACTCATAGTCGAGCTGTGCCGGCTCGACACCGTGCCCCCCGTCGATGAACAGCAGACTCAGCGGCGTCCGCCATGCCCGGGCGATCGGCGCCGAGTGGCCGACCATCGCCACCACGGTGTCTTCGAGACCGGCATCGTGCACCGTCGCCCTGAACAGCGGCAGCGTGTCCATCCGGCCTGTACGCAGGTCGACCACGTCCGGATCGTGGTGCTCCCAGCCCGCCTGGTTCTCCTCGCTACCGCGGTGGTGGTCGACGGCGAACAGCAGCGTGCCGCACCGGCGTGCTGCTGCGCCGAGCCACACTGTCGAGCGACCGCAGTACGAGCCAACCTCGACCATCGGAAGGCCAGGCAGTGCCGTACCGGCCTCGACTGCAGCGGCGAAGAGCGCGTCGCCTTCGTCGGGCGGCATGAAGCCCTTCGCTGCGAGCGCGTGGGCGCGCAGCTCGCCATCGAGTCTCACTGGCCGTTCACCACCCGTCCCAGTGGATGATGCTGTCGGCCGGCGGACGATCGGCTGGCTTGAAGTCGGTCCCCGCCGTGAAGGCCACCGGTGACATGCAGACCTGCTGCACCTCATCAAACGGGATGCCCAGCAACTCCGCTGCCTGCTGCTCCATGAAGAGATGCACCGTCGTCCAGCACGTGCCAAGGCCGCGTGCTCGTGCAGCCAGCATGAAGCTCCACATTGCCGGCAGCACATTGCCCATGCGCGACGAGGTCACCATCGCGGGCATGCCATCAGTGCGGCCTCTCACGCACGCGATCACCAGCACCGGGGCATCACCCATGTGCTCGCCGAGGTAGTCAGCCGAGTCTGCACTGCGCTGCTGCTGTGCGTTCGAGGCCGCATCCCCCTTGTCGATCGTGCGGATGTACACACCCGGCAGTCCGCGGTAGATCTCGTAGCACTGCCGGTACAGGTCGCCGAGCGCGCGCCGCTTCTCGGAGTCTCGGACGACGACAAACTCCATGCTCATGTGATTGCTGCCGCTCGGCGACTGCATGGCGATCTCGATGCATTCGCGCACGAGGTCGTCGGGTACCGGGCGGCCCATGTCGAGTCGACGCCTGACGGCCCGCGTGGTGGTGAGCAGTTCGTCGGGACCGAGTGGCAGGAGCGGTTGGGACGCCATCGGCGCACCCTATCCCCCGCTCACGAGGTGGCAGAGGGCGTGACCCGCTGCGAGAATGCTGCCCGATGACCGCGCTCGACGATCTCGTGTCCCTGCTCGACCTCGAGTCGATCGAGGTCAACATCTTTCGGGGAGTGTCACCCGACGAGAACCGTCAGCGGGTGTTCGGTGGACAGGTTGCAGGGCAGGCGCTCGTCGCAGCAACGCGCACCGTCGATCCGTCGCGGATGGTGCATTCGCTGCACGCCTACTTCCTCCGTCCCGGCGACCCGCTGGTGCCGATCCTCTACCAGGTCGACCGCATTCGCGACGGCAAGAGCTTCACCACGAGACGCGTCGTCGCCATCCAGCACGGCAAGGTGATCTTCAACCTGCAGGCCAGCTTCCACGTGCTCGAGCCGGGCGCCGACTACCAGACCACGATGCCCGAAGGCATGCCCGATCCCGAGTCGCTCCCCGACTTCAAGACGCGCATGGAGCCCTTCCGCGAGCAGATGGGCGAGTGGTACGACCGGCCGCGGCCCATCGACGTGCGCCACGTCGACGGCGACCCCTTCAGCCGGCGTGGCAACCCGTCCACCCAGCAGCGGGTATGGCTGCGCGCCGATGGAACCCTGCCTGACGATCCGGTGCTGCATGCGTGCATCGTCACGTATGCGAGCGACATGACCCTTCTCGACACCACTCTCATGCCGTTCGGCATGTCGTGGGACACGCCCGGCATGCAGATGGCGAGCCTCGATCATGCAATGTGGTTCCACCGCCCGTTCCGCGCCGACGACTGGCTCCTGTACGACCAGCACCCGATGAGCACCGGCGCGTCGCGAGGCCTGGCTGGCGGGGCGATCTACACGCGTGACGGCGTGCTGGCGGTGAGTGTCGTCCAAGAGGGTCTCGTCCGGATGGGCCGGCAGTGAGACGTCGTGCCGGCACGGCAGCACTCGTCGTCGCGCTGAGTGCACTGGCCGCGGCGTGCGGCTCCGATCGTGCGGGCAACGCCGGCCTGCCTCCGGGTGCGACATTTGCCGATGGCAGCGCCGCCCCGCAGTCCACCGGTTCGACCGACTCGGCACCGGGCACGTCAGCGACGCAACCCATCGAGGCAACCGAGATCGGACCCGACACCATCTCATTCACGAGGGTCACTGCCGATCTTGTACAGCCTGTCGACATCGCCTCGCGAGCGGGTGATCCGACGATCTACGTCGTCGAGCAGGTCGGCACCGTGGTGCCCGTCACTGTCGATGCAACGGGGACCTCGCAGGTCGGAGCGCCCGTGCTCGACATCTCCGACATGGTCTCGTCCGGCAACGAGCAGGGACTCCTCGCTGTCGAGTTCCATCCCTCCGAGCCCTACGCCTACGCCAACTACACCGATCTCGACGGCCACACGCAGGTGGTCGAGTTCGAGGTCGACGACATGGGCGGTACCGCAGCCTTCGACCGCGACTCGCGTCGAGTGCTGCTCACCGTGCAGCAGCCGTATCCGAACCACAATGGCGGCGACCTCGTCTTCGACGCACAGGGCATGCTGCTGGTGGCGCTCGGCGATGGTGGCGCCGGCGGCGATCCCGAGCGCGTTGCCCTCGACATGGGATCCATGCTCGGCAAGATCCTGCGGATCGACCCCCGCCCGGCCACCGGCGAGCCGTACGGCGTGCCGGCTGACAACCCGTTCATCACCACTCCAGGCGCGCTGCCAGAGATCTGGTCGGCCGGCCTTCGCAATCCCTGGCGTATCGACCTCGACCCATCCACCGGCGAGCTCTGGGTTGCCGATGTGGGGCAGGGCGACTGGGAGGAGGTCACCGTCGTCGCTACCGGCCGGGGCGTGAACTTCGGCTGGAGCGCCTTCGAGGGCTCGCACCCGTTCAACGACGACCAAGACGGACGCGGTGCCACTCCGCCGGCATTCGAGTACCAGCACGGCGATGCCGGCTGCTCAGTCAGCGGTGGAGCCGTACTACGGCCCGACGGCAGCAGCGGAGACGGCTGGTTCGTGTTCTCCGACTACTGCAGCGGGAGGGTGTGGGCGATGCGCCAGACCGGCGAGCCCGTCCGCATCGATGCCAGTGGCACGGGCGACGGCGGTATCGGCAATGTCTCCGCCGTGCGCCGCGATGTCACCGGCACGCTCTACGTGCTGCTGATCGACGGCCTGATGCTGCGGCTCAGCGTCGAGCGCCCATGAACATGCGCTTCAACGCGTCGTAGTGCTCGATGCAGTGACCGGCACCGAGCACGACGGCTTCGAGCGGCATCTCCGACATCTTCACCGGCACGCCTGTCTCGGCCACGATGCGCTCGGCGAGACCGCGCAGCAGTCCGCCGCCGCCCACGAGGTACATGCCCCGACTCAGGAAGTCCTGGGCGAGTTCGGCTGGGGCACGGGAGAGGCAGCGCACCACCGAGGCGATGATGCTGCTGACCGGATCCTCAATGGCGAAACGGACTTCTTCGGGAGTGAGCAGCACCGTCCGTGGCAGGCCCGTCATCAGGTCGCGGCCGCGCACCTCGGCCTGCCGATCCTCGTCGACCGGTGACGCCGAGCCGATCGCCATCTTCACCTCTTCGGCAGTGCGCTCGCCGATGGCGATGCCATGCTCGCGTCGCACATAGGCCTGGATCGCAGCATCGATGTCGAATGAACCGACTCGCACTGCCTCGAGCGTGACGATCCCGCCCAGACTGATGACAGCGGTCTCGCTGGTACCGCCGCCGATGTCGATCACCATGTTGCCGACCGGCTCCTCGATGGGAAGATCGGCACCGATTGCAGCGGCCATCGGCTGCTCGATCAACTGGGCGTCGGCAGCGCCCGCCCGTCGGGCAGCATCCGTCACGGCGCGTCGCTCGACCTCGGTGATGGCCGACGGCACGCAGATGACCACCTTCGGCCGCGTGAACCGGCTGACGCCGACTCGCTGCAGAAGAAGCCGGATCATGCGCTCGGTGATCTCGAAGTCGGTGATGGCACCGCCGCGCAACGGACGCACTGCGACGATGTAGCCGGGCGTGCGGCCGATCATCTGCCACGCCTCTCGCCCAGTGGCAAGCACTTCGCCGGTCTGGCGGTTCATGGCGATGACCGACGGCTCGTTGAGGACGATGCCGCGACCCTTCATGTAGACGAGGGTGTTGGCGGTGCCGAGGTCGATTGCGAGGTCGCGAGCCATGAGTCAGCGTCCCTTGCCGTCTGGCCCGTCGTCGAGCGACTTGCGAACGCGGTCGGCCACCTCGCGACGCGCCTCAGGCGAGAGCGCATCGAGGTGACGGCGGAAACTGCGCATGCCCGACTCGCTGCGCCTGCGGCGCATTGCGACGCCGACTCCGGCACCGACGACGGCAACTGCAACGACCACGGCAACGGCCCAGTTCACTGGGGCTCGATTCCCGCACCGACGCGGGCCGTCTGCACCGTCGACGGATCGACGGGTGGCAGCGCACCGGTACCCCAGCCTGATCCATCCGACCACACCTCGTGCTTCCAGATCGGTGCACTCGCCTTGAGCGCATCGATGGCGTAGCGGGCCGCCTCGAATGCCTGCGGGCGATGCGGCGAGCTGACGCCCACCACCACGGAACTCTCGCCGACGCCCATGCGCCCCAGCCGATGCAGCACCGCCACGCGTCCGGTGTCGGGCCACCGCGTGCGCAGTTCGCCCACGATCGCCTCGAATGCCCGCACGACCTGCTCCTCGTACGCTTCGTAGGTGAGGTGCTCGACCCCGCCGCGCATATCGCCGCTCTCGTCAACGGCGTGATCGCGGACTGTGCCACTGAAGACGACGACGGCGCCGCAGTCGGGCTGCACGCACCAGTCGTACACGGCGCCGACCGGCAGCGGCTCGTGCGCGATCGCGAGCCACGATCGACCGTCGACGGGAGCCTCCACCTAGTGGAATCTAGCCGCGAGGCCGCGACGCCACTCGCCGCTCACTCGTCACTAACCTTCGTCGCTCGTGGAGGGGATGCAGTTCGACGACGCCGACAGCGAGGCCGACGGCATCTCTGGCCCCGCCCCGGTGCCCCCGCACGAGCGTCACTGGCGGCACCCCAGCGAGGTGGCAGCGCACGCCTGGGCCGCCAGTGAGCCACCACTGGTGCTCGGCAGGGGCTTGGCCACGGCCACCGGCACCGTCGCCGTGGTGCTCTCGGTAGTGCTCGCGTTCACCACCCTGTCCACACACCCCGGGCAGCCCACGGCAGCCATCGCCACTGCCGTTCGATACGCCGCAGCCAGCGTCGAACCCTCTCCCACCCCACCGGGCGACAGCCCCGCCGAGGTCGCGCCCGTCACGGCCGCCCCCCCGTCGACGCCGGTGGCGGTCGCCGACGATCCCCTGCCCACGTTCCGCGTCCAGACGGTCACGGCCGCCGGCATCTCCGACGTGGCCGCGGCGACCGCCGTGAACCCCGTGGCCATCGCCGTCGGGGATGGTGCGCTCATCATCACCACGATCGCCGCAGTCGACGACCGGCGCCAGGTGCAGTTGATCGATGCAGAGGGCAATACGGCCACGGCGCAGGTGCTGTTCGCCGATGAGTCGAGTGGACTGGCAGTACTCCTCCCCGATGCCACTGCCTCGATCGTGGGCGTCGATGTCGCCGAGTCGATCGTCGTCGGCGACCTGCTGTCGGTGCCGGGCCGCACGTCCGAGCCGGTCGAGGTCGCACCGACGGGACTCGAGCCCGGCGACACGATCAATGAGCACGATCACCTGGTGACGACACTCGACGAACTCCTGGCAGTCTCCGACGAGCCGGCCGAAGGAGAGCCGGTGCTGAATCAGGACGGCGAACTCGTTGCACTCTGCACACGCGGCACCGACGGCCCGATGCTCGTGCTCGCCGACCGCATCATCGAACTGCGACGCGCACTCGGCGCGCTCCTCCGACCGACGGTCTGGCTCGGTGTGCTGATCGACGACCAGCCGTCGGGCAGCATCACGATCGCCGCCATCGATCCAGACGGCCCGGCGGCGATGGCCGGCCTCGGCGTCGGCGACATCATCGTCGGTGTCGACGGCACTGTGATCGGCAGCTCAATCGAGCTCGCTGGCGCTCTCGCTCTGCACCACGTTGGTGATGTCGTTGAGATCAGCGTGCAGCGACCCGACGGAACGTCGGCACTGATCAGCGTCGAGTTGGCGGCACCACCGTCACGG
>JBEGVK010000085.1:0-2820 GCA_041178405.1 Actinomycetota bacterium
CGAGAACCAGACGTTCGAGAGGTGCGAATCGGCGCTCATGGCGCAAGTGTACGACGCTGCCAGTGAGCCTGAACAGGGGCAATGGCCAGGGCCGCGCCCCCGGGTGTTGCCGCGTCACACCGTTCCGTGTCGAGGCACCACGGTGCCGACACGACCAGTTACGGTAACTGGTCATGATCGCAGCGCTACTCGACACCGGTTGGCTCACGTCGGCGGAGGGGTGGTCGGCACTCGCAGCGCTCCTGCTGCTCGAGATCGTCCTCGGTGTCGACAATGTCGTCTTCATCTCCATCCTCGCCAACAAGCTGCCGGTCGAGCAGCAGGCGAAGGCCCGGCAGATGGGCCTACTGCTTGCGGCCGGCATGCGCGTGCTGTTCCTGCTGGGCATCGGGGTGATCCTCGGCCTGAAGGCCGAGCTGTTCGAGCTCGCCGGGGTCAAGTTCACCGGCAAGTCGATCGTGTTGCTGCTCGGCGGCCTGTTCCTCATCTTCAAGGCCGTGAAGGAGATCCACCACCGTCTTGAAGGCGTCGATCACTCCCACAGCGGCGCGGCCTCCATCACCTTTCGGGCCGTCATCATCCAGGTGTTGCTGCTCGATCTCGTCTTCTCGATCGACTCGGTCATCACTGCCGTGGGCATGACCACCTACCAGCAGGTGATGATCATCGCCGTGCTCGCCTCGGTTGCGGTGATGCTGCTGGCTTCGAAGTACATCTACGAATTCGTCAATCGACATCCCACGGTGAAGATGCTGGCCCTGTCATTCCTGCTGCTCATCGGCATGACGCTGATTGCCGAGGGCGTCGACCAGAAGATCCCGAAGGGCTACGTCTACTTCTCGATGGCCTTCGCGCTGCTGGTCGAGGTGCTCAACATCCGGTCGCGCAAGCCGAAGTCGCCCGTGCACCTGCACGAGCCGGCGATTCCGGGCGAGCGGCGGGCCGCCGCACAGGGCGCAGCACCGGCCTCGAGCTGAGCGCGGGCGTCGGTCAGCCGGCTGCGATCTCGCCAGCGCGGGCCACGGCCTCGTCGAACGGCAGCCGGTCGGCCACCATCTGCCGGCAGCGCATCACCAGCTTGGGCATGCTCAGACCGAGCACTCCGCGCAGGCGGCCCTGCCATCCGTACATCGCCATAAACGGGCCACTGCTGGGCTCGCCAGCCACCACTCGTACCTCGTCGCCGCCGTGTGCCCGACCGACGAACTGCACACGGTGCTCGTACTGGTCGCTCCAGAAGAACGGCACCGAGGCGAACGGCTCGGGTTCGTCGCCGCGTGCCGCAGCGAGCAGCGAGCGTGCGGCGGCAGCGCCCTGCTCGGATGCGTTGGTCCAGTGCTCGACGCGCATGACCGCGTCGTCGTCGCCCTCGAACACGGAGTTCGGCCACCGTACGCAGTCGCCAGCGGCGACCACGCCTGGCGCCCCAGTCCGAAGGGCGGCATCGCACACGATGCCGTCCTGCAGCGCCAACCCGCTGCCCTCGAGCCAGCCGACGGCCGGTGTCACGCCGACGCCCACCACGACAGCATCGGCTGGGATGATGCGGTCGCTCGCGCCACTTGCAGCACCCGCAGTGGCCAGTCGCACTCCGGTCACGCGAGTGCCGTCATGCTCGATTGACTCGACGGTGACGCCGCACCGCACGTCGACACCGTGCGCAGCATGCAGGGCCGCGATGGCCGAGCCCATCGTGTCGCCGAGTCCGCGCTGCAGCGGCACTGCGCCGCCCTCGAGCACTGTCACCTCACACCCGAGGCGGCGTGCCGTCGCCGCCACCTCGAGGCCGATGAATCCAGCGCCGACTACGACCAGCTGCGTCGGGCGGCCACGTTCAGCCGTCAGCAGCGTGCGCAGCGCCACTGCATCGCCAAGAGTTCGCAGCGACAGCACCCCCTGCACGTCGGGCTGGCCGGGCAGATTCCGCGGCGCGCACCCGGTGGCGATGACGAGCCCGTCGTAATCGATGGCTGAGCCGTCAGCAAGCGCCACTCGGCGGGCGACGGTGTCGAGTGATGCCGCCGCAACGCCGAGGCGCATGTCGAGGCGCAGCGACTCGATGGCATCTGGCTTGCGCAGCCGGATCCGGTCGATCTCCCACTCACCGGCAAGGAACGCCTTCGACAGCGGCGGACGGTCGTAGGGGAGTTCTGCTTCCCCGCCGACCAGCGTGAGACGACCGTCGAAGCCCTCCTGGCGGAGACTCTCGCAGGCACGCAGGCCAGCCAGCGACGCGCCGACGACAACGACGTGCTCGAGCGCAGTTGTCATTGGCGCCTCAACCGGTGGTGCACACGGTGCAGTGCACGTCGACAACGGGTTCGCCGGCGATGAGCGATCGCACCCAGTCGACGAGGCGCACGCCCTCGACCTCGTGGGTGTAGAACTCGGCGCGGTGGAGAATGGTGTGCTCGTCACCGGGCGAGATGAAGCTCCACAGCGACGCGCCGCTGGCCTCGATCTGCTCCTCGTTGCGGTCGATCAGCTCTACGAGGTCGTCGGCAGAGATGCCGGCAAGGCCGGCGAAGAAGACCTGTGTCTGGTCGAAGGCGAAGTCGTGCCTGGCGAAGACGATGCGCGGCGCGTGTGCGGCAGCCTGCACGAAGAGGCCGGGGAAGCTCCATCGCTCGACGGTCATGCCCGCATTCACGGGCCAGTCGGGCACGGCGTTCATCGTGCCCCACAGACCACCGGTGGCACCGTTGATGGCGGGAACGTCGGGATACGCACCCGATCCATCGGCAAGCACGGTGATGCGCGCATTGGGGAACCGATCGGCGGCGAGGCCGGCGTACAGGGGCGACGGCACCGAGCCGGCGC
>JBEGVK010000086.1:0-2786 GCA_041178405.1 Actinomycetota bacterium
GGCGGCCAGCTCGCCGTCACCGTCGAGGGCCCCGGCACCGGCGACGGGTTCCAGAAGTTCTGCAACGGCGAAGCCGACATCAGCGACGCCTCGCGCAAGATCAAGGACGAGGAGGCGGCCCTGTGCGCCGAGGCCGGCATCGAGTTCGTCGAGCTCGAGATTGCGATCGACGGGCTCACGGTGGCGACCAACCCGAACAACGCGGCGGTCGAGTGCCTCGACCGGGCGGCGCTGTATGCGCTCATCGGGCCCGAGTCGGAGGGCTTCGACAGCTGGGCCGATGCAAATGCCATCGCCGGCGAGCTGGGTTCGGCGTACTCGGCACTGCCCGATGCCCCGCTGACGGTTGTTGGCCCCGGACCCGAGAGCGGCACCTACGACTCGTTCGTCGAGTTCGCGATCAAGAAGCTGGCCGAGGAGCGCGGCACCGAGGACACGACGCGCAGCGACTACACGGCCAGCCCCAACGACAACCTCATCGTCGACGGCATCGAGGGCAGCGACACCAGCCTCGGCTGGGTGGGCTACGCCTTCTATAAGGCCGAGGGCGACAAGATGAAGGGCCTCGCCATCGACGGCGGCGAGGGTTGCGTGCAGCCCACCGACGAGTCGATCGCCGACGGCTCGTACCCCTTCAGCCGTTCGCTCTACATCTACGTCAGCCTCAACTCGCTTGCCGAGAATCCGGCCGTCGGCTCGTACGTCGACCTGTACCTCAGCGACGACGGCATTGCCTCGGTTGCCGAAGCCGGCTACGTGGCAATCCCCGCCGACCGCCTCGAGGCCGCACGTGCGGCCTGGTCGGCTGCCAAGGCCTGAGCACCAGCCTCCTAGGATGAGCGGGGCCGGAACTGCGACCGCAGTCCGGCCCCGCTCGCTTCCTGCATTCCCGTGACCACGCTCCAGCGCCCGCTCACCGTTGCCGACTTGCGCGGCGACCGCCGCCGACTCAGGTCTGAGCGCGCAGCACGCGTCGCAATGTTCGGCGCAGCGGCCGTGTCGATCGTCATCAGTGTGGCGATCGTGTGGACGCTGTTCAGCGAGGCATGGACGTTCCTCTCGGACCTGATCGACGAGCAGGGCATCGGCGGACTCATCGACCGGGCCGACGTGCCGAGCTGGGATCCGCGGCGGGGCCGATTCGACATCCCCACCATCTTCCTCGGGACGGTGATCGTGTCGGCCGTGGCAATGATCGTCGCAGCGCCACTCGGCCTCGGATCTGCGGTGTTCCTCTCCGAGTACGCCTCGCCGCGAGTTCGTCGGGTGCTGAAGCCGGTCCTCGAGGTTCTGGCCGGGGTGCCGAGCGTGGTGTTCGGCTTCTTCGCACTGCGCGTGCTCGGTCCCGACCTCCTACAGCCGCTCTTCGACACCCCGCAGTCGACCGGGCTGCTGGTCACCGGCGTTGCCATCGGCGTCCTCGTGACGCCGCTCATGGCGTCGGTCAGCGAGGACGCTCTGCGGTCGGTCCCTACATCGCTGCGCGAGGCGAGCACTGGCCTCGGTGCACGAAAGAGCTCCACCGTGGTGAAGATCGTCCTTCCTGCGGCGGTGTCGGGGATCGTCGCAGCGCTCATCCTCTCGGTGTCGCGCGCAATCGGCGAGACCATGGTGGCGGCGCTCGCATCGGGCCGCCTCGGCTCGGCACCTCGTGTGGTCGACCCACGCGAGCCGGGGCTGACCATGACCGCATCGATGGCACAGCTCGCGCAGGGGAGCGATCAGCTCGTAGGCAGCGGTCTCGCATTCCAGAGCCTGTTCTTCGTCGGTGCACTCCTGTTCGTGCTGACTCTCGTTCTCAATCTGCTTGCGGCGCGTGTCGTCAAGCGGGTTCGGGCCAGGTACTAGGCGAATCGCATGGCAGTCTCGCAGTCGTCTCTCTCCAGCAGCGCCGCAGCGGTGCGCGCCTCGATCATGGGCGGCCGGCGCGACGTGCGCGGCATGCTCTTGGCGGGCCTGCTGCTTGCCTGCCTGCTGATCGCCATGGTCGTGCTGACGGTGCTGATGTGGGATGTCCTGGCCAGTGCCATCCCGGTCTTCGACTCTCGCAGCAGTGGCTTCTTCAAGGGGACGATGGGCTCGAACCCCGACCGGGTCGGCGTCAGCCAGGGGATCTGGGGCTCGCTGATGATCGCTGCGTTCGTGATCGTGCTGGCATTCCCGATCGGGATTGCCGCAGGCGTGTACCTCGAGGAGTACGCCACCCCGGGACGGCTCACGAACTTCATCCAGCTGAACATCCGCAATCTCGCCGGCGTGCCCAGCGTGGTCTACGGCATCCTCGGCCTGGTCGTGTTCGTCAAGGCGCTGGAACCGGTCACCGGAGGTCGCAGCGTGATGTCGGCGGGCATCACCATGGCGATCCTCGTGCTGCCGATCGTCATCATCACGACCGCCGAGGCGGTCCGCGCCGTGCCCGCCGGACTGCGCGAAGCGGGTTACGGCGTCGGCGCCACGCGGTGGGAGACCACACGCCACCATGTGCTGCCCTATGCAGCCCCGGGAATTCTCACCGGCACCGTGCTCGCCGTGGCGCGAGCCCTGGGCGAGGCGGCGCCACTGCTCCTCATCGGCGCCATCACGGGCCGACTCGCCGCAGCGCCCGGCCAGTCATTCCTCGACCAACTGCAGGGCAAGTTCACGGCGATGCCGGTCGTGATCTTCCGCTGGGCCAACAATCCGAACTCGCCCGGCGAGCGGACAGGACTCACATTCGAAGACCTCAACGCTGCCGCAATCGTCGTCCTGCTGGGAATGGTGCTCGTGCTGAACGCCGGTGCCATCGT
>JBEGVK010000087.1:0-13726 GCA_041178405.1 Actinomycetota bacterium
GCAAGAGCACCCTGCTGAAGGCAATCTGCGGACTCGCCACCGTCCGCAGCGGCACGATCTCGTACAAGGGAGCCGATGTCGCTGCGATCGCCGCCCACCGCCGCGTGTCGGCCGGCATCGCAATGGTGCCGGAGGGCCGGCGGATTTTCCCGTCGCTGACAGTCGAGGAGAACCTCGCCGTCGGCGCCCACACGGCGCGCAAGGGCCCGTGGCACCGCGATGCCGTGCTCGCCGCATTCCCACTGCTCGAGCGACTCCGCAAGCGCAACACCGATGGCCTCTCGGGAGGCGAGCGCCAGACGCTCGCAATCGGCAGGGCCCTCATGTCGAACCCCGACCTGCTGCTGCTCGACGAGGTCTCGCTCGGATTGGCGCCCATCGTCGTGAAGCAGGTCTATGAGGCCATTCCCGCCGTGAAGGCACAGGGCACCACCGTGGTGGTCGTCGAGCAGGATGTCAATCAGGCCCTTGCCGTGGCCGACCGCTTCTACTGCCTGCTCGAGGGGCGTGTGTCGCTGAGCGGCACGCCGGGCTCGGTCGCCAAGCAGGACATCACCGACGCCTACTTCGGCCTGTCATCCGTCGAGGGAGGCCACTGATGGTGTGGGTCAACGCCGTCGTGCAGGGAATCCTGCTGGGCGGCCTCTTCGCGCTGTTCGCCACCGGCCTGTCGCTCGCCTTCGGCGTCATGCGCTTCGTCAACCTCGCGCATGGCGACGTGGCGATCGCGGCTGCCTTCCTGTGCATGTCGGTGAGCGAGGCGCTCGGCTGGAACCCGCTCGTGTCGCTCGTCGTCGTGCTGCCCGTCTCGTTCGTCGTGGGCTATGTGCTGCAGCGACTCGTCTTCGACCGCACGGTCGGCGTCGACCCTGCGTTCCAGATCGTCACCACGTTCGGGCTCAGCGTCGTGCTGCAGAACCTCATCTACGAGAAGTACACGGCCGATTCGCAGGGGCTCGACGTGAAGGCGCTCGAGACCGCCGGCTTCGAGGTGAACAGCACCATCACCATCGGCTGGCTGCCGCTGATGACGCTCATCGCCGCAGTCGTTGTTCTCTCGGCACTCGCACTGTTCATGAAGCGGACCCGCACCGGTCGCGCCTTTCGCGCCACCAGCGACGATCCCGAGGCGGCGCGGCTGATGGGCATCGACATCAGGCGCGTCTGGGCAGTGGCCATGGCACTTGCCTTCGTCACGGTGGCACTGGCAGGCGTGCTCTACGGGGCCCGTTCGTCGTTCGACCCGTTCGTCGGCCCGGCCCGCCTCATCTACGCCTTCGAGGCGGTCATCATCGGCGGCCTCGGCTCGCTCTGGGGAACGCTCATCGGCGGCATCGTGCTGGGCGTCGCGCAGGCGATCGGCCGCCAGGTGAATCCGCAGTGGGGCGAACTCGCCGGTCACGCCGTGTTCCTGGCGGTTCTCGTCGTGCGGCCGACAGGCCTGTTCGGAAAGGGGCAGCTGCGATGAGCACCGTCACGATCCAGCGCGGCACATGGACCAGTCGCGTCTTCCTCGCAGCCGCGAGCGTTGTGGTGGGAGTGCTCGCCTTCATGCCGGTGTGGGGCGAGGCGGGCACGCAGCGGAAGATGATCGAGCTGTTCACCCTCATCGCCGTGGCGCAGATGTGGAACCTGCTCGCCGGATTCGCCGGCCTGGTGTCGGTGGGGCAGCAGGCGTTCGTCGGACTCGGTGCCTATGCGATGGTCGCGTTCATCAACGTGCAGGGACTCGACCTCTACTTGTCGGTGCCGCTGTCTGCGGTGGCCGTCGCCGTCATCAGCGTGCCGATCGCCTTCGTCGCCTTCCGGCTCCGCGGCAGCTACTTCGCCATCGGAACCTGGGTGATTGCCGAGGTGGTCAGCTTGGTGATCCTCCAGCAGAACTCGCTCGGTGCGGGCAACGGCGTGTCGATCGACGTGAAGGGCTCCGACCTCGAAACCCGCCAGAACGTCACCTACTGGCTGGCCCTCGTGGTCGGCGCAGGAGCCGTCCTGCTGGCCTATCTGATCCTGCGGTCGCGTCTCGGACTGCAGATGCAGGCCATCCGCGACAACGAGGGCGGCGCGAAGGGCCTCGGCGCCAACATCTACCGAACCAGGTTCATCGTGTGGGTGGTGGCAGCCTTCTGGACCGGTCTCGCTGGCGCCGTGTTCTACCTCGCCAACCTGCGAGTGCAGCCGAAGGACTCGTTCAGCGTCGCGAACTGGGTGGCGCCCATCGTGGTGATCGTTGTCATCGGCGGCATCGGCACCATCGAGGGACCGATTATCGGTGCGCTGCTCTACTACTTCCTCCGCGACTACTTCAAGGAATACGAGACCTGGTACCTGATCGGCAGCGGCGTGGCTGCCGTGCTCGCAGCGCTGTACATGCAGCCCGGGCTGTGGGGCCTCGTGAAGCGCCGCTTCGGCATCGACCTCTTCCCAATTCGCCGCCGACTCGTTCGGTCGGCCGAATGACCCCGCCACCAGGAGCGCAGCAGATGCACGTAACGAGATTCGACGACGCTCGCCCCTACGACGCGCCGGGACACAGCGGCGTCGTAGCGCTGCGCCTGCAGGGGTGGGAGGCGAGCGACTGCAAGAACTTCTCGGTGTCGATGTCGCACGTGCTGCCCGGTGGCGGCGCCGAGCATGCCGCATCGCCGCTCGAGCGGGTCTATGTGGTGACGGCAGGCGAGGCGACGGTGATCACCGAGTCGCAGGACGTGACGCTGCGCGTCGGTGATTCATGCCTGATTCCTGGCGGCGAGGCGCGTACGCTGGTGAACCGCTCGAACTCGGTGTGCACGATCATCGTCGTGATGCCGTATCCCGACGGCCCACGCCCGTAGGCGTGCTCGGGCCACTCAGGCGGGTGTGTCGGGCGACTCGGGGAAGAGGCGCACCCGGCCGAGTCGCTCGGTGCACACCTCGGCGCTCCACGGCAGCATCAAACTGCCGAGGCGGGCGTCGCGGTACATGCGCTCGAGGGGCATCGTCTTCATCATCGACTGGCCGCCGCACACCTTGATGGCGAGCGACGCCACCTCGGCCGCATGCTCCATCACGGTGACCGCTGCCGCCCAGCCGGTGGCGAGGTCGTCCTCGGTGGGATCGAGCGTGGCGTTGTCGATGGCGTGGTAGAGCAGCGCCCTCGACTGCTCGTAGCGGAGGTTCATCTGCGCCCAGCCGACCTGCTTGATCGGATGATCGCGGCGCGAGCCCGCCACCTGGCCGGGCAGTTCGCCGCGCAGGTACATGCCTGCCGTGTCGATCACGCCCTTGGTGAGGCCGAGGTAGCTGGGGGCGAGAGAGAGGAACATCCACGGATACCGCAGGGCCGCCTGGTTGTAGGAGCCGGCCGGCATCCACTCGTTGTGGTGGGGCACGAAGACGTCGTTCATCAGCAGCGTGCGCGAGACGGTGCCGCGCATGCCGAGAGGATCCCAGTCGTCGACGATCTGCACGCCATCGGCATCGGACGGCACACCGAGCAGCCGCACCTCGCTCTCGCCGGGCACGGCGCACGTGACGTTGTAGAAGCTGGCGGCGCCGGAGAGCGAGGCGAAGATCTTCCGGCCGCTCACCAGCCACCCGCCCTCGACGGGCACCGCCTTCGTGGCGACACCGGCAGTGGCCCCGGGCGCGAGCCCCTCGCTGAATGGCTGGCTGTGGATCTCGCCACGCTCCACCACGCCGCGGTACATCTCGGCGCGGATGGCCTCGTGGTGGGAGCGCTGCTCGTGGCTCATGTCGAGCGCGTCGGCAACCTGGCCGCACCAGAGCATGGTGGCGTTGTGCATGTTGAAGGTGAGGGCGCTCGCGCCGCAGTAGCGGCCGACCTCCTCGCTGACGCGGATGTAGTCGGCATACGTTGCGCCGAGCCCCCCGTAGCGGGTGGGGACGCAGACCGCCAGCAGTCCGAGTCGCCGGAAGTCGGCGAAGTTCTCGTGGGGGAAACTGGCCTGACGGTCGTAGCGCACGGCGCGCTCGCGCATCTGCGGGGCAATCGATCTCACCCGCTGCACGAGGTCGTCGCGGAATGCGGTGCGGTTGCCGGCCGGCACTTCGGCCGCGGCGGAACCAGCAGTGGCGATGTCGTCCGACACGGTGGTCATGGCCGCTCCTTCACTCGCTGCCGCCCGCGTGACGAGTGCGATCCGGCTGATTGACATCGTACGCGCTCCATCCATACGCTGCCGCGAAGTGACCGGGCCTGCTGCGACCCTCGAGCGCTCGGCAGGCGGATTCGGCTGGCGCGAGTCCGGCCACGGCGACGGGCCTCCCGTGGTGCTGCTGCACGGCCTGATGGGCAGCCGCCTGTCGTGGGAGCCACAGCTGTCGGCACTCGGCACCTGCTGCAGGGTGATCTCATGGGATGCGCCCGGATACGGCATGTCGGCACCGCTCGCTGGGCGCGCAGGCTTCGAGTCAGTCGCCGACGCAGTGGCCGGGTTCCTCGACATGCTTGAGGTCGAGCGGGCGCACCTGGTCGGCCTGTCGTTCGGGGGAATGATCGCCCAGCACGTTGCGCACCGGCATCCGGCCCGCCTCGCGACGCTGGCACTCCTCGCCACCAGCCCGAAATTCGGGCTCGACGGCACCTCGCCCGACGACTGGCGGCGAAGCCGCCTGGCCGCCCTCGATGCAGGACAGCAGCCTGCCGATCTGGCGCCCCGCGTGCTGCGCTCGATCGGCGGGCCCGGAATCAGCGAGGCGGCACTGGCGGGGCAGATCGCCGCTGCGGCACTCGTGCCAGCCTCGGCCCTGAGAGCGTCGGTGGAGATGCTCGTCACCCACGACAGCCGGGCGTGGCTCGGCAGCCTCACGGTGCCGACGGTCATCGCCGTGGGCGAGCTCGACCACGAGACACCGATCGCGTATGCGCAGTCGATCGCAGCATCGATGCACGACGCCCCGCTCCACGTGATCCCGGGCGCCGGACATCTGCTGAACGTCGAGGCCCCCGACGAGGTCACTGGGCTCATCGCCCGACATGCAGGACTCCCGTGGCAGTGAGGCCAGACTGCGAATGCCGCCGATCCGGTACTGTCACTGGGCGCGCCGACGCGGCACGACCCGGCCCGGGGCGAATGCGAGGTATGTGGTGACGACGACACTGGTAGGCGCGACAACCGTCCCTGGGCAGGGACAGCGGGCATGAGCGTCGAGTGGCGCTACGTCGACGCGTTCGCGCAGCAGTTCCGCCGCTGTGCGATGACAGCGGGTGAGGTCGTCGCCGTGCTCAGCGAGTCGCAGAGCCGCACCGAACTCGTCGCGACCGCCCGACTTGCGGCCCAGAGTCTCGGGGCGCAGGTCTTCGACATCGTCCTGCCGACGCCGCCGTCAGCCCACCCGGTTGCGATCCGGTCGACAGGTGCGTCGCAGGCGATTGCCCGCAACCGAGCGGTTGTCGCCGCGCTTGCCCGCACCGACATGGTGGTCGACTGCACTGTCGAGGGCCTGCTGCATGCGCCCGAACTGGGCGAGATCCTCGCCGGGGGCACGCGGGTGCTGATGGTCTCGAACGAGCACCCCGACACGTTCGACCGACTTCGGTTCGACGCCGCGCTGGTGGCAGAGGTCGAAGCAGCGCACGCACGGCTGAAGAGCGCTGCTGTCATGCGCGCCCACAGCGCGGCCGGCACCGATCTCACCGTTCGGCTCGCTGGCGCGTTCACCGCCGGCTCGGTCGGACTCACCGACGGCCCGGGGTCGATTGCCCATTGGCCGGGCGGACTGGTGCTCGCCTTCCCGGCATCGCACTCTGTCGAGGGGGTCGTCGTGCTCGCGCCCGGCGATGTCAACCTCACCTTCGGCCGATACATGGAGTCGACGGTGCAGCTCACGATCCTCGACGATCACATCACCGAGATCGATGGCGACGGACTCGACGCCGATCTGTTCCGCTCGTACCTGTCAGCCTTTGGCGACCGCGAGAGTTACGCCACCAGCCATGTCGGCTGGGGCCTCAACCGCAATGCCCGGTGGGACTCGCTCGCACTGTGGGACAAGCGCGATCTGTGGGGCACCGAGGTTCGTGCCTTCGCCGGGAACTTCCTCTACTCGACCGGCGCCAACGAGAACGCCGGCAGGTTCACGGCCGGGCACTTCGATCTGCCGCTGCGCAACCACACCATCACGCTCGACGGCGTGACGGTCGTCGAACGCGGCGTGCTCGTGCCGTGAGCTCGCTTCGGCGGCGAGCTGCCTGACGGGCGTCGTGAACATGGCGTACGTCGATCTCTTCACCAACGGCGACCGGTGGGCTGACATCAGCGGATGGCGGCGTGCCGCTGTCGACCTCCATGGGTCGGGACCGATTCATCGCGTCGAGGCGCCCGGATATGCGCCGTTCTGGGCAGTGATCGGCCACGACGCCGTGCTCGACGTCGAGCGGCGCGCTGCCACGTTCTGCAATGCGCCGCGGCCGGTGCTGTCGACGCTCGAGCAGGACGCTGCCCGACGACGCGAACTGCGCGCCCTGATTCACATGGACGGCCACGAGCACGCGGTGCACCGTCAGCTGACGTCCGACTGGTTCAAGCCCGCCAGCATCGGCCGGATGACAGCGCGGCTCGACGACCTCAGCGCCCGGGCAGTCGAGCGTCTTCGCGAGCTCGGCGGCGAGTGCGACTGGGTGGCCGAGATAGCGCTTCCGTATCCGCTGCAGGTGATCCTCGAGGTACTCGGCCTTCCAGAGTCCGACTACGCCGACATGCTGCGCCTCACGCAGGAGCTCTTCGGCCAGGAAGACCCAGACCTTCAGCGCGAGCCGCAGTCGCCCGAGACGCGCGAGCGCATCGTCGAGGACTTCTTCCAGTACTTCCGCGGACTGGCCGCCGATCGACGGCAGTCACCGACGAGCGACCTCGCCAGCGTGATCGCCAATGCTGTCGTCGACGGCGCGCCGATTGCCGAGCTCCCGATGCTCGGCTACTACGTCATCGTCGCCACCGCCGGCCACGACACCACATCAAGCGCGATGGCAGGTGCGATGCACCTCCTTGCCTCGAACCCGGCAGCGCTGCGCCGACTGCAGGAGCAGCCAGACCTGCTCGCCAACGCTCTCGAGGAGTGCCTGCGGCTCACGGCCCCAGTGCGGCACTTCATGCGCACGGTTGCCGAGCCGGCGGAAGTGGCCGGCCAGCGGCTCGAACGCGGCGATCGCCTCTACCTGTCGTATGCGGCCGCGAATCTCGATCCCTCATTCTTCGACGACCCACTGCGATTCGACATCGACCGGCCGAATGCGGGAAAGCACGTCTCGTTCGGGCACGGGGCCCACTTCTGCCTCGGCGCGCAACTGGCGCGGAACGAGATGCGCTCGCTCTTCGGGGCCGTCG
Organism: Actinomycetota bacterium; assembly: GCA_041178405.1. Classification (GTDB taxonomy): domain Bacteria; phylum Actinomycetota; class Acidimicrobiia; order Acidimicrobiales; family Ilumatobacteraceae; genus UBA668. Next base: position 7,329 of record JBEGVK010000087.1, read on the forward strand.
TGCCCCGGCTTGCCAGCCTCGAACTTGCCGGCGACGCACCGATGGCACGGTCCACATTCGTGGGCGGCCACAAGCGCCTGCCGATTCGCTACACCCTCCTTGCCGACTAGCGGAGCCGGACTCGCTGCCGCCCGTGGATGGCTAGTTTTCGCACATGGCGACGCCGCAGCACGACCCGTCCGCTCCGCTCACCTGGACTGCGCCAGGGCCCGGAATGTGGAACCTCGACCGCTCGCATGTCAACCGGCCGGCCACGCTGATCTGCCAGCACATCCAGACCACCAGCACCATCACCGGGACGCGGCGAGGCCTTGCCGAGATGGGAGCCCCACTCGACGGACTCGACTTCCGCTTCGTCAACGGCCTCGTCTACTCGCGGATCCGGCCGCTCATTGCTCCCGATCGCGCTGCGACGAAGGTGCCGCCGAAGCCGCTGCTGAAGCTGGCGATGCGCCTGCATCCCGAGATGCGCCGCCGCGCAGCGACCGCCGAGCGAGTGCTCGAGGAGCGCCCGTGGCGTCGAGTGCTCGCAGAATGGTCGGCACCTGGCGGCATGCGCGAACAGTGCGAGCGCGAGAACCTCGCCATTCAGGACATCGATCTCGCTGCGCTCGGCGATGACGAGCTCGTCGCTCACGCAGTGCGCGTCGTCGACCATGCAGTCGCCATGTGGGATCAGCACTTCTGGCTGCACAACTACGACCTCGGCCCGATCGGCCTGCTGCTCGACGCAGCGGCAGGCTGGGGGATTGAGTCGAGCGAGGTGATCCCGCTGCTGGAGGGCGCCTCACCGTCGACCTCGTCGGCTGAGCGGGCGCTGCGCAGGATCCGGGTGGCCGTCGAGGAGGCAGGTGCCAGTCCGTCGACGCTCGATGAGCTCCGCTCGGTGTCGCGGGCGGTGGCGGCAGATCTCGACGATTTCCTCCGCCTGCGCGGTCGGCTCATTGTGTCGCGCTACGACATCGACGGACTCTCGCTAGCCGAGTCGCCGGGCGTGCTGCTCGCCACCATCCTCGCCGCGCGCGACGACAGCGAGCGCGCTGCGGCAGTTGCTGGCGCGCTCGAGTGGCGAACGGCCGAGGTGCGCGACCGGGTACCAGCGGCCGATCGCTCGCTCTTCGATCTCTTCCTCGCCGAGGCGCGTGCTGCCATGGACCTGCGCGACGACAACGGCCCGCACACGATCGAGTGGCCGTTCGGGCTCGTTCGTCTCGCCCTGGTCGAGGTCGGCCGTCGGCTCGTCGCCGCCGGCCGAGCTGCGAAGCCCGAGCATGCGCTCGAACTCGGTGTCGACGAGGTGGCTTCGGCGATGTCGGGCACGGGTCCGACCGCCGATGAACTGGCTGCGCGCCAGCACTGGCGTCAGCGGGTAGACGTCGAGTCGGCACCGCGGAGGCTCGGGGTCGACGAGCCAGCTCCGCCCCTCGACGTGCTGCCGCCTGCAATGGCCCGGGTGGTGGGATTCGTGCAGCGCGTCATCGCCGAGGCCGGTCTCGACGGCGAGACGAAGTCGGAGGGTCTCAGCGGCGTTGGCGTTGGCAGCGCACCGTATCGAGGCACGGCGCGGCTGGCCGGCAGTCCTGAGGCGGCGCTCGAACAGCTCCAGCCGGGGGATGTGCTCGTTGTCCCGTGCACCACGCCGGCCTTCAACATGGTGCTGTCGATGGCGGGTGCGGTCGTGACGGCCGAGGGAGGCGCCCTGAGCCACGCTGCCGTACTGGCCCGCGAACTCGGAATCCCGGCGGTCGTCGGTGCGCCGAGGGCCCTGCTCGACATACCCGACGGAGCCCAGGTCGAGGTCGACCCGGTCGGCGGTCAGGTGCGAGTGCTCCGCTGACCGGCGACGCACGGCTCCCCGAGTAGCCACCGGCCATCGTCCGCCGGTACGGTCTAGGCCACAACTGAGTTACACGCCCCTTGCAGGGCAGGGTGGAAATCCCTACCGGCGGTCACAGCCCGCGAACCCCTCGGCTCAGCCGGGGGGCCGACCCGGTGTAATTCCGGGGCCGACGGTCACAGTCCGGATGGGAGCAAGGTGCGTGCCGCGTCGACGCGTCCCCGAGCCGCGGTCGTACGTCCGTGGTATGCCGCGGGCGTCCGACCCAGCTGTGGCCGTGCCGTGTGGTGCGCCCTCGCTCGGGCAGCACGCACGGAGACGAACGAGTGGACGACGACGAACTCATGGGACTGGCACTCGAGGCGGCAGTCTCGGTGCGCGCCCTCACGTCGCCCAACCCGTGGGTGGGGGCGGCACTGCGCACCGTCGACGGCAGGGTGTTCGCCGGAGCCACCGAGCCGCCGGGCGGACGGCATGCAGAGCGGGTGGCGCTCGATGCGGCGCGAGTCGCCGGCGCGTCGACGCTCGGCGCGACGGTGGCCGTGACACTCGAACCGTGCAGCCACACTGGGCGCACTCCTCCCTGTGCAGATGCGCTGGTCGAGGCTGGCGTCTCGAGAGTGGTCGTCGGAGTCGTCGATCCCGACACCAGGGTTGATGGCAGCGGGCTTTCACGACTGCGCCGGGCAGGCATCGAGGTGGAGACTGGCGTGCGCAGCGACGAGATCGCCGAGCAGTTGGCGCCGTATCTGCACCATCGTCGCACTGGCCGGCCATGGGTCGTGCTGAAGATGGCATCCACCCTCGACGGCCGTACCGCTGCGCCTGACGGCTCATCGAGGTGGATCACAGGCGCCGAGGCGCGCGCCGACGTGCACCGCCTGAGAGCCGAGAGCGATGCGGTCCTCGTCGGCGCAGGCACAGTGCGCGCCGATGATCCCGAGCTGACAGTTCGCTCGGCATGCGGCCGCAGCCCCCGGCGAGTGGTGCTCGGCTCGGCACCGGCGGAGGCCAGGGTGCATCCCTGCCTCGAGTGGGACGGCGGCATCGCCGAACTGCTCGAACACCTCGGCGCCGAGGACACCGTGCAACTGCTGGTCGAGGGCGGCGCCCGAGTCGCCGGATCGTTCCTGCGCGGCCAGTTCGTACAGCAAGTGATCGTCTATCTCGCGCCGGCGATCTTCGGCGGCGACGACGCAGCGCCACTCGTGTCGGGCCCGGCGGCGCCGTCGATCGCGGCCCTTCGCCGGGGGCGCATCGCGAGCGTGATGCAGGTGGGCTCAGACATTCGAATCGACTTCCGGCCAGACGCCGGAGAGGGGGACTGATGTTCACGGGAATCGTGGAGGAACTCGGCCGCGTGCGGTCGCGAGACGGCGCACGGCTCGTCATCGAGGCGGGCACCGTGCTCGATGACGTCGTGCTCGGAGCGTCCATCGCCGTCAGCGGATGCTGCCTCACCGTCGTCGAGTGGGGCAGCGACTGGTGGGCGTGCGATGTCAGCGACGAGACCTGGCGGCGTACATGCCTCGGGACGCTCCGTCCCGGCGATCCGGTGAACCTCGAGCGGCCGGTGCGCCTGGCCGACCGACTCGGCGGCCACCTCGTGCAAGGCCATGTCGACGCAGTCGGCGAGATCGTCGACACTCCACCGGACCTTCGCGTGCGAATTCCGTCAGCGTTGCTGCGCTACGTGGTGGAGAAGGGTTCGATCACGGTCGACGGCGTGAGCCTTACCGTGGTGCAACCCCTCGACGACGGCTTCACCGTCGCGGTCATCCCCCACACCGCCGCAGTCACGACACTCGGCCACAAGAAGCCGGGCGACCAGGTGAACATCGAGGTCGACGTCGTCGCCAAGTACATCGAGACGCTGCTCCCCGGAGGTGCACGATGAGCGAGTCGCCGTTCCGGCCGATCGAAGAGGCCATCGAGGTGATCAGGGCTGGTGGCATGGTCGTGGTCGCCGACGACGAGGACCGCGAGAACGAGGGCGACCTCATCATGGCTGCCGACGCAGCGACGCCCGAGTCGCTCGCCTTCGTGATCCGCCACACCTCGGGCGTGGTGTGCGTTGCGATCACCGAGGACGAGGCCGACCGGCTCGCCCTGCCGCTGATGGTCGAGCGCAACACCGAGTCGATGCGCACCGCATTCACCACGACCGTCGACCTGAAGCACGGCACGACCACCGGCATCTCGGCTGCCGACCGCGCCGCCACGATCCGCGCCCTCGCCGATCCGGGAACCCGGCCCGACGACCTCGCCCGACCCGGGCACGTGTTCCCGTTGCGCGCTCGTCGCGGCGGCGTGCTGAAGCGCACCGGGCACACCGAGGCGGCCGTCGACCTTGCGGTGCTCGCGGGTCGGCGCCCTGCCGGCCTGCTCTGCGAGCTGGCCCTCGACGACGGCACCATGGCCCGGGTGCCCGACCTCGTGAAGTTCTGCGCCGAGCACGGTCTCCTGCTCGTCTCGATCGCCGACCTCGTGCGCTATCGGCTCGAGCACGAGCGGCTGGTGCAGCGCGTGGCGACCACGGCCATGCCTACCGAGTGGGGTGACTTCACGCTCGTCGCCTTCGAGTCGTCGCTCGATGGCGAGACCCACCTTGCCTTCGTCGCCGGCGACCCTGCTGCGGCATCCGAGCGGGGCGAGGACGTGCTGGTGCGCGTGCACTCTGAGTGCCTCACCGGCGATGTCTTCGGCTCGCAGCGCTGCGACTGCGGGCCCCAGCTGCACAAGTCGATGCAGCGGATCCAGGAAGCCGGCTGCGGGGTCGTGGTGTACCTCCGCGGCCAGGAGGGCCGCGGCATCGGCATCGGCCACAAGCTGCGCGCCTACGAGCTGCAGGAGCGCGGTCTCGACACGGTCGATGCCAACCTGGCGCTCGGCCTGCCAGTCGACCGTCGCGAATACGGCACCGGTGCGCAGATCCTTGCCGAGCTCGGGGTGCGCAGTGTGCGCCTGCTCACCAACAATCCGGCGAAGTACGGCGGCCTCGCCGGCTTCGGTCTGCGCATCGCCGGCCGCGAGCCCATTGTCATCACGCCAAACCCACACAACGAGGCGTACTTGCGCACCAAGCGCGAGCGTCTCGGACACCTCCTGGAGGAGCACACATCATGAGCAAGTCACTCGTCCGTCTCGATGGCGCCGGCCTGCGGGTCGCGATTGTCGCCGGCCGCTTCAATGACCTCATCGTCGAGCGGCTCGTCGATGGCGCCACGGAGGCGCTCACGTCGCACGGTGTTGGCATCGGCGACCTGACCACCGTCTGGGTGCCCGGTGCGTGGGAGCTGCCGGTGGTCGCGCAGCGCCTGGCGTCGTCGGGCAGGTTCGATGCGGTAGTGGCGCTCGGTGCGGTCATCAAGGGCTCGACTGACCACTACACCCATGTTGCCGGCCAGTGCGCGGCCGGGCTGATGCGCGTGCAGCTCGAGTCGCGTCTCCCAGTGTCGTTCGGGGTGCTGACCACCGAGACCATCGAGCAGTGCATCGAGCGGGCCGGCACGAAGGCCGGCAACAAGGGCATCGAAGCGGCCATGGCCGCTCTCGAGGCAGCCCTCGTGCTGCGCTCGATCGGCTGAGCGGGCCTCAGCGGCCGGCAGCGGCGGCGAACACCGCAGCCGACGCAGCGAGTGCGTCGCGCAGCGGTGTCGGGGCAGGCCCCCCGGCCTCACCGAACCATGCGCTCGAATCAGCGGCATCGACGAGTGGCAGTGCGTCGTCTCCGCACGTGAGTGCTTCGAATCCAGTGACCTCGCGAACAGCCGCAAGGAACTCGGCGACCGGCATGACGTGACCGCCGATGGTGTAGGTGGGTGCACCGTCAATCGCGACACGTGACGCGTGGATGAACGCTGCGGCGACGTCGGGCGCGTACTGGAAGTCGAGTGTGCCGCCGAACTCGACGTGGAACGGCTCGGCACGCACGCCCTTGTCGATGGCGACGCTGGGCAGCGATGTCATTCCCTGGTCGCGGCCTGGCCCGAACACGGTGTGCGGGCGCAGGCCGACGCTGCGGATGCCGTGGTCGTTCCAGTACACCTTGGCGAGGTCCTCGCCCGCCACCTTGTAGGCGCCGTAGAGGGTGGATGGCAGCCGCGGGGCGTCGGGGCCGAGCACGGCGGTGCCGTAGTCGGATGCCCTGCCGAACACGGCGATGCTGCTGGCATGGGCGACCTGCTGCACGGAGTGCTGCCGGGCCGCCTCGAAGACGTTCACGGTGCCGGTGACGTTGACGCTGGCCCCACGCGACGGGTTGGCGCGGCAGAACGGCACCTGCAGGGCGGCAAGGTGGATGATGCGCTGCACTCCCTCGGCAGCAGCCATCACGTCATCGAGCACGGTGAGGTCGCCGTGCCACCACTCGACCTCGGGCAGTTCGCCGTCGTTCACGAGACGGTGGCGGTGCTCGTCGGTGCCGAGGTCGAACGCCACGATGTCGCTGCCGTCGGCGACGAGGGCGCGTACCACCCATGCGCCGATGCAGCCATTTGCTCCGGTGACAAGAATGCGCTCGCTCATTGTGCTGTCTCCATTCCTGTGCGGATCATGACCA
>JBEGVK010000088.1:0-4094 GCA_041178405.1 Actinomycetota bacterium
GAGGTGCGCGGGCCGAACGAGATGCTGCCCGAGGCCTCGAGCCCGCCGGCGAGAGCACTGAGCAGGTGCGTCTTGCCGGTGCCATTGGGCCCGATCAGGCCGACGCGCTCGCCGAAGTACACCTCGTCGCTGAACGGCGAGAACAGGTCGCCCACTGCCACGCCCTCGAGTTGCACCACCCGGCGCGCCGAGTCGGCGCCGCGCAGGCGCACCTTGATCTGCTGGTCGAGCACCGGGGGCGGCGGCGGGCCGGCGGCGACAAACTTCTCCCAGCGGGTCTCGGCAGCGTTGGCCTTGGTGGCGTTCTTGAAGTTCTGCGCGGCGCGTTGCTTCATGATCTTCATGTGGTGGAACAGGCGGCGCTCTTCGTCGTTCCACCGCTTCAGCGCGTCGCCGAGCAGTTCCTGTCGCTTCTGGCGGGCCTCGGGGAACGTGGCGTACGACCCACCGTGCACCCATGCGCCGCTGCCCTCGATGACGATGATCTTGCCGGCCACCCGCTCGAGCAGCGTTCGGTCGTGCGACACCATCAGCACGGTGCTGCGGCAGGCCTTGATCTGCTCTTCGAGCCACTCACGCGTGGGGATGTCGAGGTAGTTGTCGGGTTCGTCGAGCAGCAGGATGTCGGCTCCCGAGGTGAGCAGCAGGTCGAGCACCAACCGCTTGCGCTCACCCCCGCTCAGCTCGCCGACCTTGCGCGACGCGAAGTCGTCGACCGGCGTCTTCACGCTGCGCCGCGCTGCCGCCGCCCACTGTGCCTCGAGCTCGTACCCGCCGAGATCGCCCCAGTGCGTGAGCGCCTCGGCGTAGCCGGTGCCGTCGTCGGTGCCCGCATACATCGCCGCCTCGGCAGCGTGCAGCGCACGGCCCGCATCGCGCAGTGCTCGCGGGGCCACCTCGACCAGCATGTCGCGCAGGCTGTCGTCGGGACTCGACATCCCGACGTCCTGGGTCATCGTCAGCACGGTGCCGCCCAGTTGGAACTCGCCGCTGTCGGCCTCGAGCACGCCCGAGAGGATGCGCAGGATCGTGCTCTTGCCGACGCCATTGGCGCCCACCAGTGCCGCATGCTCGCCCGGGGCCACGCCGAACGAGACGTCGAAGAACAGCGAGTCGGCACCGGGTGGCGCGTACTCGAGTTCCGACACGGTGATGCTGCTCACTCCCCCATCGTTACCGGTCGTCGTTAGCCTCTCCACCGATGCGCGCCGCGGTGTACGAGCAATTCGAGGGTCCTATCGCTGTCGTCGAGGTGCCCGATCCGTCGCCGGCACCGGGCGAGGCGATCGTGCAGGTCACGGCCGTTGGCCTGTGCCGCAGCGACTACCACGGATGGCACGGCACCGACCCCGACATTGCCTGTCCGCACGTGGGCGGCCACGAGTTCGTCGGCCGGGTGGTCGCAGTGGGCGCCGGCGTGCAGCGAGTGCGCATCGACGACCGCATCATGGTGCCGTTCGTGTGCGGCTGCGGCGAGTGCGGGCCGTGCCGTGCCGGCCAGCATCAGGTGTGCCGCCGGCAGGAGCAGCCTGGCTTCACCAGGTGGGGTGCCTTCGCCCAGCTCACCACCATCCCCTATGCCGACGTCAATGCGGTGCACGTGCCCGAGTCGGTGTCCGACGAGGCGGCGGCACTCGTGGGCTGCCGCGTCAGCACTGCGTATCGCGGTGTCGTCGAACAGGGCCGACTCGCTGCCGGCGAGGTGCTCGCCGTGCACGGGTGTGGCGGGGTGGGGCTTGCTGCCATCGCCTTCGGGCGGGCACTCGGCGCCCGAGTCGTGGCCATCGACGTGTCGGCCGAGGCACTCGAACTCGCCCGCAGCGTCGGCGCCGACGATCTGCTCGACGCCAGCGCAGTCGGGTCGGTCGACGAGGCCGTGCACGATCTTGCCGGTGGCGCCCATGTGTCGGTCGAATGCCTCGGCCATGCCGTCACGGCCGCCAACTCGGTCCGCTGCCTGCGACCACTCGGCCGCCACGTGCAGATCGGCCTGTTCCCCGCTCCCACCGCCGACTTTCCCATCTCGCGGGTCATCCGTGACGAGCTCGAGGTACTCGGCGTGCACGGCCTGTCGGCGTCGCGTATCCCGCAGGTGCTGGCGATGGTGGCCGACGGCAGCATCGATCCCACAGCGGTGGTGCGCCAGCGACTCTCGCTCGACGACGTGCCGGTGGCGCTGCCCGCCATGGGGCGCTTCGCCACGCCCGGCGTGTCGCTGGTGACGACCCTCTAGCCGAGCGCCGTTGCCGGCTGCTGCTGCGTGATGCAGTGGATGCCGCCGCCGCAGGCGAAGATCTCGCGGGCGTCGTAGCCGACGATCTCGCGGCCGGGATACGCCTTCGCCATGATGTCGAACACTTCATCGTCGTTCGCATCGTCGAACGTGCACAGGATCACTGCGCCGTTGCACACGTAGTGGTTGATGTAGCTCCAGTCGACGATGTCGCCGTCGGCCTCGGTCTGCTGCGGAGCCGGCACCTCGACCACCTCGAACGGCGTGCCGTCGGCGTGGCGTGATGCGCGCAGGATGGCGAGGTTCTCGCGGCACACCTCGAAGTCGGGATGCGATGGGTCGCGCTGCGAGTGCGCCAGCACCGGGCCGGTGGGCGTGAAGCAGGCGACGATGTCGACGTGGCCGCGGGTGCCGAAGCGGTCGTAGTCCTTGGTGAGCCCGCGGGGCAGCCACACGGTGGACGTGATGCCCAGGTACGCGCGCAGCTCTGCCTCGACCGACTCGTGGTTGAGCGTCGGATTGCGGCCCGGATCGAGTTGCACGGTGGTGGTGGCCATCACCGTGCCGCGGCCGTCGACGTGGATGCCGCCGCCCTCATTCACCATCTGCGAGCTGAACAACTCGGCGCCCGCGAGCCCGGCCATGAAGGCACCGACGTGCTGCTCGTCGTCGAAGCGCGAGTACCCGGCATTGCCCCATGCGTTAAAGCGCCAGTGCGTGGCGCCGAGCCGACCGTCGGGATGCACGAGGAACGTGGGGCCGCTGTCGCGTGCCCACGCGTCGTCGATGTGCGTCTCGTGCACCTCGATCCGGCTGGCAACGTCGGGGTCGATCATCCGCCTCGCCGCATCGCCCTCGCCCACGTTGCACACCAGCGCCACCGGCTCGAACCTGGCGATGGCATTGGTGACGCCGATCCACACGTGGCGGTAGTGCTCGAGCTCGTCGCCCTCGCTGAATGCCTGGTTCGAGGTGGGGAACTCCATCCACGTGCGCGTGTGCGGCAGCCACTCGGGCGGCATCGCGAAGCCGTGGGCGCGCGGCGTGCTCATAGGAAGTACAACCTACTGAGCGGCACCTGATCGACCGGGTCGACGTAGACGCGCTCTCCCTCGAACGACACCGACCCGGTGGCCGGATCAACCTCGACAGTACCGAGCCGGTCGTTGTGCACCAGGCTTGCCGGACCGATGCCGCGCGTGCCGCGCACGGCGACGCGGCGACGCGACGTGGCCATCGAGTCGTCGCCCGACTGCACGGCAGCACCCGACACGAATGCGATCGACAGGTCGGCAGCGGTGGCGCCGAATGAGCCGAACTGCGGGCCGAGCACGAGCGGCTCGCACGAGTCGGTGGTGGCGTTGGGGTCGCCGGTGACGCCGAAGGCGGGAAAGCCCGACTTCAGCACCAGCTGCGGCTTGGCACCGAAGTGGTCGGGGCGCCACAGGACGATGTCAGCCACCTTGCCTACCTCGACCGATCCGATCTCGCCCGACAGCCCGTGGGCGATCGCCGGGTTGATGGTGAGCTTGGCGATGTACTGCCGCACCCGGTCGTTGTCGTGGCGGGTGATCAGCCCGGCGTCCTTCATCCGCGCCGCCAGCTGGAATGTGCGCCGCACGGTCTCGCCGGCCCGACCCATGCCCTGCGCGTCGCTCGAGGTGATGCCGATGACGCCCATGTCGTGCAGCACGCCCTCAGCGCCCATCGTGCCGCCACGGATGCGGTCGCGTACGAGGTGGTGGTCGCTGTGCGAGTGGTGATTCAGGCCGTGGGCGGCGAAGATCATCTCGTAGTGCTCGTCGAGGGCATCACGACCGAATGGCAGCGTGGGGTTGGTGCTGCTGCCGAGCACGTTGGG
>JBEGVK010000089.1:0-7662 GCA_041178405.1 Actinomycetota bacterium
TTCTCGCGCGTCGTTGCAGCCCCCGCCGAGCCGACGCGATACCGATCCTCGGGCACGAACGACAGTCCAGCAGCGCGACGCTCGCCGACAGAACGTCCGGCAAGGTCAGCGCCGTCCAGCAGAATCGATCCAGCCGTCGGCTCGCGCAGCCCGAGAATCGCCTCTACCAACTCGGTCTGTCCACTTCCCGTGACACCCGCAATGCCGACGATCTCTCCTGCCGCGACATCGAGGCTCACTCCGCTCACTCGGCGGACACCCGATGCGTCGACGACATCGAGATCGCTCACACGGAGCCGCACAGCTTCGGGCACGTGCTCATGGCAACGCTGCGCGGTGTCGACGCTGCGTCCGGTCATCGCCAGCGACATTGATGCCGGCGTGGTCTCCGCCACCACCATTTCGTCGACGACCCGTCCGCGCCGCAGCACCGTGACCCGGTCGCTGGTGGCCATCACCTCGTTCAGCTTGTGGGTGATGAAGAGGATCGTGCGTCCGTCAGCGCGCAGCTGTCGGATGATCTCGAACAGTCCGTCGCGCTCTTGGGGCGTCAGCACTGCCGTGGGCTCATCAAGGATCAGCACCCGCGCGTCGCGGTACAGCGCCTTCAGAATCTCGACACGCTGCAGGGTGCCGACGCCGAGATCCTCGCATCGCACCGTGACGTCGACGCCGAGACCGAACGACGATGCGAGTTCGCCCACGATCCGATCCGCTGCCGCCCTGTCGACGAACGGACCGCGTCGCGGCTCGTGGCCGTACACCACATTCTCGGCGACCGTCATCGTGGGAAAGAGTTGAAACGACTGGTGCACCATCCCGAGGCCGGCAGCCATTGCATCGAGCGGCGACTTGAAGCGCACGGGTTCGCCCCGGACGAGGATCTCTCCCTCGTCCGGGGCGATCAGCCCGTACAGGATTGACATCAGGGTCGACTTGCCGGCCCCGTTCTCGCCCACGATGGCATGCACCTCGCCCGCATGCACCGTGAGATCGATCGCATCGTTGGCGACGACCCCCGGATACCGCTTGGTGATGCCCCGGAGCGCGAGTTCGACCGTCATGACTGTCGACCCGTCAGTGGGTCTGTCAGCCCGCCATCAGCGGATCGGGGATCACCAGTTCGCCCGAGATGATCTTCTCGGCGGCAGCCTTCACCGCTTCGATCACGTCCGGGTGCTCGGCGATCACGCAGCCGCTGTCGGCGACGTCGTCCTGGAGGGCGATCACGCCCATGCCGCCATCGGCGAGACCGAACGACACCACCGACTCAGCGGTACCGCCGACGACCTTCTCGATCAGCTGCGAGACGACTGCATCGACCAGCTTCAGGTTGTTGTCGACGATCTGCCCGGGTGCCTTCGGGCACTCGTTGATGTCGACGCCGTAGCTGAAGAAGCCCTGCTCGGTGGCGGCCTCGAAGACGCCGCCGTTCGAGCCGGCACCCACCGCGAAGATGTGGTCGAGGCCCTGCGCTGCGAGCGACAGTGCCTGCTCCTTGGCGCGTGCCGGATCGGTGAACGGGCTGTCGCCGCCGATCCAGACCTGCGAGTCGGTGATCGAGGGGTCGACGCTCTGGGCACCGAGCGCGAACGAGTCGGTGTACCGGTGCAGGAACGGAATGTCGAGCGCGCCGACCGATCCGATCTTCTTGGCCTCGCTGAGCGAGCCCGCCATGATGCCGAGCAGGTACGCACCCTCGTATTCACGGAAGACACCGCAGTGCAGGTTGGCCGGCGGTGCCTCTGGGCACGAGTCGATCAGGATGAACTGCTGCTCTGGGTTCGCTGCCGAGAACTCTGCGGCGAGGTCGGTGAAGTCGAAGGTGTTCATCACCACCACCGTCGGCTTCTCCTCGATGGCTGCCTCGAGGTTGGCGCGGCGGCTGTTGAGGTCGGTCGACTCGAACATCTTCGCCTCGCCACCGAGCTTCGCTGCCGCGTCCTGCGTGCCCTTCCATCCCAACTCGAGGAAGGGGTTGCCGCCGATTGGCGTCGGCGGCAGGTAGATGAACGTGTAGTCGCCATCGCCGCCGTCTCCCGACGAGTCGCCACCGCAACCTGCGGCGACGACGGCCAAGGCGACCGCGGCGCCGAGCAGAGCCCGGCGGCGGCGTGTCCGTGTTGAAGTCATGTCTCTCCCTTGTTCGTTGCTGCTGAGCCACGTGGTTCGGCGCTCATCAGAGGGCCTCCCCTTCGCGGAAGTTGACGATGCGCCGGTCGGTGACCAGCGCATCGATGAGACCCACGGGGGTGACATCGAACGCGGGGTTGACGGCGAGCGTGCCCGGCGGGCACATCGCCATTCCCCTGATCGACACCACCTCGTCGGTGCTGCGGTCTTCGATCTCGATATGAGCGCCGTCGGGGGTGGCCACATCAACGGTCGACTCTGGCGCCACGATCACGAACGGCACGCCTGCGTGTCGCGCGGCGAGCGCGAGCGCGAGTGTTCCCACCTTGTTCGCGGTGTCGCCGTTGGCCGCAATCCGATCGGCCCCGGCGACGACCGCGTCGGCAAAGCCGCGGGCGAGCAGCGACGCAGCAGCAGAGTCGACGAGCAGCCGGAATGGGGCACCCATCCGCTGCAGTTCCCACGCCGTGAGCCGGCCGCCCTGCAGCAGGGGGCGGGTCTCAAGCGGCAATGCCTCGGCGAGCAGATCACGCTCATGAAGGGTCTGGATGACGGCAAGTGCAGTGCCGCGCTCGACGGTGGCCAGGCCGCCGGTGTTGCAGATAGTCATCACCCGCAGGGGACGATGCCCGCACAGCCGCAGCAGCAGGTCGGCACCGCGCTCGCCCATGGCGTACGAAGCCTCACGCTCGTCGTCGCGAACTGCGTCAGCCTCGGCAAGCGCTGCTGCTGCGCTGGTGGCAGCGGCGGCAACGCGGTCGACCATGCGAGCCAGGTTGACGGCCGTGGGGCGCGCCGCCCGCAGGCGGGCGACCTCACGGTCGAACGCAGCACGGTCGCGGGCGGGGTCGTGCACCAGCGCAGCGAGCGCCACGCCATATGCCCCCGCCACCCCGATTGCGGGGGCGCCCCGCACGGCAAGGCGCTGGATGGCGCCGATCACCTCGTCGACCCTGGTGCAGCGAAGCATCATCAGTTCCTGCGGCAAGCGCGTCTGGTCGATCATCTCGACCGCTCCATCGACCCACGACACCGTGTGATGGACGACCCGCCCCCCAGGCGACTTGTCAGACAACACCATCGTCGACAGTACGGCTCGCCGCCCTGTAGGTCAAGGCTCTGCTTCGCAGAACAATCCTCGCGATCAGGTGACACGCAGCAGGCTGAACTGGAATCTGCCCTCCACGAACCAGGTCCTCGAGAACGCAACGCCCCGGTTGCGGTCGTCGAAGTGCAACTGCTCGAGCAGCACAAAGAGCGGGTGCGATGGCTCCTCGAACCAGCCGATGTCGTGACCGTCAGAGGCGTGCACGGTGACGAACGCTGAACGCACCACCACGCCGTGCCGCTCGAGCAGGGCGAACAGCGAACCGTCGATCGACTGGAGCTCGAACCCCTCGTCAAACACCGAACGGGGCACGGCGTCGCGGGCGTAGGCGACCACCTCATCGTCGGCCAGCACCTCGCGTTCCAGCGCCAGCACCACCGAGCCAGGATCCACCGAAAGCGCTGCGGCCTCGTGCTGCGAGGCCTCGCGCAGCGAGATCGAACGGAAGCGCATGCCGGGCCGCCGGCCCATGCGCTCGATGGTGCGCGAGATCGACTCGAGACGATGCAGGTCGGCAGCGACCACGCTCGACATCGCCGTGGCAAAGGTTCCGAGACCGTGAATCGTGAACGTGAGTCCACGGCTGTCGAGTGTGCGCAACGCCGTGCGCACCGTCGGCCGCGAGACGCCGTATTCGGCGGCCAGTTCGTGCTCGGAGGGCAGCTTCTCGCTCGGTGCCCACTCGCCGCGCTCGAGGCGCTCGCGGAGGCTGTCGGCGACGGCTGCCGAACGCTTCTGCGGTGGCACAACCGGCGCTGTCATCGCTGCGAATGTACTGCGACGCTGACCTTTGACGCTGAATCGACGTGTCGATAGGTTGTCTGACAACTTGGGAGGGCGCGAATGATCGGGATCGATCTCACGGGAATGGTCGTCGCCATCACCGGTGCTGCTGGCGGCATCGGCACTGGCATCACTGAGCGCTTCGCTGCAGCAGGTGCATCGCTCGTACTCCAGCATCACCGCAGTCCCGCTCCCGCAGCAGCGACCGACCACATCGCCGTGCAGGTCGACCTCACCGACGAGCACGCCCCGAGCGCACTCGTCGAGGCGGCTGTCGGCCGGTTCGGCCGGCTCGACTGTCTCGTCAACAACGCTGCCGTGCAGCCGCACGCTGAGTTGACGTCGATGACGGATGCCCAATGGCACGAGATGATCGAGACGAACCTCACTGCGGCGCACCGCCTCACGCTCGCCTTCGCCCACCATGTCATCGGCCGCAACGGCGAAGGCTCGGTCGTGCACATCAGCTCGATCGAAGGCACCCAGCCGGCCTCCGGGCACGGTCACTACGGCGTGTCGAAGGCAGCCCTGCTGATGCACGCCAAGGTGGGTGCCATTGAACTGGGCAAGCACCGCATCAGGGTGAACGCCGTGTCGCCTGGGCTCATCCACCGAGACGGCATCGAGCAGGCATGGCCAGAAGGTGTCAACCGCTGGCTTGAAAAGGCACCACTCGGCAGGCTCGGCACACCCGCCGACGTCGGCAACGCCTGCGTCTTCCTGTGCTCGCCGCTCGCCGCGTGGGTCAGCGGCGCCAACCTCATTGTCGACGGCGGCGTCTCGGCACGATCCACGTGGTGACCGCCCCGTGAACTCCACCCACCACATCGCCACAGGGAGCCCCGCATGAAGCTCGCCGACAGAGTCATCATCGTCACCGGCGGCGCCGGTGGCATCGGCAAGGGCATCGGCGCAGCGCTGCTCGCCGAGGGAGCCAAGGTCGTGCTCACCGACCTCGACGCCGCCAGGGTCGCTGCCGCCGCCGCAGAGATCGACCCCAGTGGCAGCCGAACTCATGCACTGGCCGCCGACCTCGCCGACCCGACCGCCGTCGACTCGCTCATCGCCAACTCAGTGGCGCACTTCGGCGAACTGCACGGCCTCGTCAACAATGCCGGCTTGATCGTGATGGATTCGGCATGGGACGCCACGGCGGCCGACTGGACTCGCCAGCTCGACGTCAACGTGACGGCATCGTTCACCACGGCGCGCGCAGCGGCGCGGCACCTCCGAACGCGCGGCGGCGGCTCGATCGTCAACGTGTCCTCGAACTGCGGCAAGGTCGGTTACAACAACATGGCCGCCTACAACGCATCGAAGGCTGCAGTCATCAGCCTCACCCGATCGCTCTCGCGCGAATGGGCCGACGACAACATCAACGTCAATGCCGTATGCCCCGGCGCAGTCGATACCCCGATGCTGTCGGGCGTCGCCGACTGGCTGGCACCGCGCATCGGCGCTCCGGCCGACGAGATCCTTGCTGGAATGTCGGCAGCCCAGCTGGGTCGCAAGATCGCGCCGATCGAGGTCGGCCGCGTCGTGGCATTCCTGCTCTCCGACGACGCAGTCATCATCCGCGGCCAGTCGATCAGCATCGACGGCGGCGACACTCCCTACTGATCCCAGCCCCGCCGTCCACTCCCACAGCCACGACGAGGAACACCATGCCCACGCCGACAGTCGACTGGACGCTGCCCCCAACCGGCGACGCACTCGACGAGCTCGTGATCGCGTCACGCGCGCTCGGCAGCGATCCCAGCCTCGTGCTGCACGGTGGCGGCAATACCTCGGTGAAGGCACCGTTCGCCGACATCACCGGCGAGATGATCGATGCGCTCTACGTGAAGGGCTCCGGCTGGGATCTCGGCACTATCGAGCGACCCGGCTTCGCCCCTCTGCCGCTTGCGCGGCTGCACGCACTGCTTGCACTCACCGAGCTGAGTGACCCCGACATGGTGCGCGAACTGTCCGCAGCCCGTCTCGACCCAGAGGCACCGCAGCCGTCGGTCGAGGCCCTGCTGCATGCATTCCTTCCGCACCGTGCCGTGCTGCACAGCCACGCCGACCTCATCCTCACCGTCACCAACCTGCACGATGGCGACGCACGGGTCAGGTCGCTCTTCGGCGACTCTGTCGTCGTCGTGCCATATGTGATGCCTGGCTTCGACCTCGCCCGCGCCGTCGTCGAGTGCTGGGCCGATCAGGCCCATGACGGCACCATCGGCATGGTGCTGATGGCACACGGCCTCTTCACCTTCGGCGACACGAGCCGCCAGGCATTCGAGCGCCACTGGTCGCTCATCGAGACCGTAGAGACATTTCTCCAGTCGCTGCCCGCCGCAGAGGTGACCGAGGCACGCAGCGTGCCGCACGTCTGCGCCACCGACCTTGCTGCGATCCGTCGCACGCTGTCCGAGATTGCCGGCCGGCCGCTCATCGTCAGCCGGCACACCGACGACGCAGTCATGCAGTTCACGGGACGCAGCGACCTCGTCGACCTCGCCACCCGTGGCCCGCTGACTCCTGACCACGTCATCCGCACGAAGCGGATTCCCCTCGTCGGACGCGATATCGCGGGCTACGCCGACGCATATCGCTCGTTCTACGAACGCCAGTGCCACCGGGCGCGCACCTCGATCGCCATGCTGGATCCAGCACCTCGCGTGATCCTCGATCACGAGTTCGGCATGCTGACGATCGGCACGCAGGCGAAGGACGCCGACATCGCCGCCGACATCTACCACCACACCATCGACGTGCTGTCCGACTGCGAGGACCGCCTCGGCGGCTGGGTTCCGCTCGACGAGCACCATCTCTTCGATGTCGAGTACTGGGATCTCGAGCAGGCGAAGCTCCGCCGCGCCGGCGCGCCGCCGATGCTCGCAGGCCAGATCGCCGTTGTCACTGGCGCAGCATCGGGCATCGGCATGGCATGTGCTCGCGCACTGCTGTCTCATGGCGCCGCAGTCGTCGGACTCGATCTGTCCGACTCGGTGGCCACTGCCTTCCGAACGCCCGCATGGCTCGGACTACAGGCCGACGTCACCGATGCCGAGGCGCAGCGCACTGCGATCGACCGATGTGTCGAGCGGTTCGGAGGAGTCGACATCGCCGTGCTGTCGGCGGGAATCTTCGGCCAGACGGCCGCCATCGGCGAGCTCGACAGCGCAGAGTGGGACAGGGTAATCGCAGTCAACCTCACTGCGGCGGCACGGTGCCTCACGTCACTGCAGCCCCTGCTCGCACTCTCGCCGTCGGGCGGACGAGTCGTTGCGATCGGCTCGAAGAACGTCCAGGCACCCGGGCCGGGCGCAGCCGCCTACTCGGCGTCCAAGGCAGCGCTCACCCAGCTGGCACGGGTCGCCGCACTGGAATGGGCGAAGGACGGCATCCGGGTCAACATCGTGCACCCCGACGCCGTGTTCGACACGGGCCTGTGGACCGACGAGCTGCTGGCGCAGCGCGCCGCGAAGTACGGGCTCACCGTCGACCAGTACAAGCGCCGCAATCTCCTCGGCACCGAGGTGACGTCGGCAGTCGTCGCCGACGCGGTCCTGCAACTGGTCGGCCCTGCCTTTGCCGCCACGACAGGAGCACAGATCGCCATCGACGGCGGCAGCGACCGGACGCTGTAGCCC
>JBEGVK010000090.1:0-21263 GCA_041178405.1 Actinomycetota bacterium
GGCAGCTCGGCAACGACAGCACGACCGCCAGCAGTGTGCCGGTGCAGGTGTCAGGGTTGGTATCCGGGGTGACTGCAATCTCAGCCGGCGGCGGCCAGTCGTGTGCGATCCACAATGGGGCCGCCAAGTGCTGGGGGAGCAACAGCAACGGGCGGCTCGGCAACAACAGCACCATCGACAGCAGTGTGCCGGTGCAGGTGTCGGGGTTGGTATCCGGGGTGACTGCAATCTCAGCCGGCCTCCGCCACTCGTGTGCGATCCACGATGGGGCCGCCAAGTGCTGGGGGTGGAACATCCTCGGGCAGCTCGGCGACGGCAGCACCACTGACAGCCCCGTGCCGGTAGCGGTGTCGTGGGTCTCGTAACCGTGGTCCCGCTTCTGCCGGATCGTTGCCGTTACACCGGTCGCAGCGGCACATGGAGCCGGATGG
Source organism: Actinomycetota bacterium (assembly GCA_041178405.1). Taxonomy (GTDB): domain Bacteria; phylum Actinomycetota; class Acidimicrobiia; order Acidimicrobiales; family Ilumatobacteraceae; genus UBA668. The sequence goes on from JBEGVK010000090.1 coordinate 432, forward strand.
CGTCGACGTTCACACCGTAGACGGGTAGTGACGAACGGCGTCGTGCTGTCGTGACGACGCTGGCCACGGTGACGTCAGGTCCGTGAGGGCACCCCCGGTCTCGCGTCGTCCGGCTGGAAGCCTCGATTCGACCTGGGGTTGCACGCCGCTCGACAGTCACGCGTCGGGTGGGGTCGGTGCGCTGACGTGTGCGATGGCGATGGCGAGGGCGTGGCCGAGGTTCAGTGAGTCGACGTCGGCGTGCAGCGGAATCCGAACCCTGCGCGTGGCGGCGCTGAGCGTCGCCTCCGTGAGGCCCGGCCCCTCGGCGCCGGCGATCAGCGCGACGCGCGGTGGCGGTGAGAGGTCGAAGATGCAGTCGGCATCACGCCGCGGGGTCAGTGCCCAGGTCTCGAACCCGTGGTCGTGCAAGCGTGTGAGTGGCGCCGGCCAGTCGGAAGCGTGCAGCACCGGAAGGTGCAGCAGCTCGCCCATGCTCACGCGGATGGCACGACGGCTGTAGGCGGTGGCGCAGGTGGGATCGAGCACCATCGCATCGATGCCGAGGGCCCGTGCCGAGCGGGCGATCGCACCGATGTTCTCCGGATCGTTCGAGCCCTCGAGGACGACGATCCGCTGCGACGCGGCAAGGAGCGAACTCTCGACGGGCTCGTCCGGCAGCGTGCAGGCGGCGAGCGCACCCCGGTGGAGATCGAAGCCGACGATCTGCTGCATCACCGCATCGTCGGCGACGTACACCGCCGCCCCGGGAAATGCGGCGAGCGTGGCGGCCAGGCCGTCGGCGCGTCTCGGGGTGAGGAGGAACGACGTGGGCGTGACACGCGAGCCGACCAGCCGCTCGATGACCGGCTGGCTCTCGACGATGGCAATGCGGCCGGTGGTGCCGCCCGGTGGCCGATGACGAAGATCGGCGAACTCGGCGATGCGAGGATCTCCGGCCGACTCGATGGTCACCGTCGGTCGCCCCCGCTGCATCGCGCCGACTCTACGGTGGTCACCGGCGACCGCGAACTGCCGGTGAACAGCTCGCGACACTGCGGCGACCCCGGCCGGATGCGTCGTCGGTGGTGCGATACTGGCGTCGATGACTGCTCTGCACGACCACGCTGTCGGCTCACCGGCCGACAACTTCCGCCGGTACTCGTTCACGCCGCCAGCGCTGGGCGCGCCCGCATTCCCGACGATCGTCGACGGCCAGGGCTCGTACCTCATCACGTCAGAGGGCCGGCGCATCCTCGACGGTGCAGCCGGTGCCATCGTCGGCAACATCGGATGGGGCCGCACCGAGGTGGCCGAGGCGGCGGCACGGGTGATGCCGATGGGCTATGTGGTGCCGCTGTGGGCGACGCCGTCGCGTCTCGCGCTGATCGACGAACTCACCCAGCACTGGCTGCCCGAGGGGTTCGACCACGTGTTCTTCACCAGTGGCGGCAGCGAGAGCACCGACTCGGCACTGCGCCTCGCCCGCGCCTACCAGGTGGCCAAGGGCCGGCCCGATCGGTGGAAGATCATCGGCCGCCACCCCAGCTACCACGGCATGACCCTCGGCACGATGGCGGCGGCCAGTCACCTCGGACGGCAGAAGGGCTACGAGCCGATGCTGCTGCCGTTCCCGAAGGTGCCGTGGGACGACGCTGAGCAGGTGGCCAAGGTCTTCGAGCAGGAGGACCCCGCCACGATCGCCGGGTTCATCGCCGAGCCGATGACGGGCGCCGCGGGCGCGTGTCTCACCGCCAGCGACGAGTACTGGCAGACGGTCACCGACCTGTGCCGCGAGCACGACGTGGTGCTGATCGCCGACGAGGTGATGACCGGCTACGGCCGCACCGGCCGCAACTTCGGCCACCAGCACTTCCCGTTCGAACCCGACGTGATCGTCGGCGGCAAGGGACTCGGCGGCGGGTACGTGCCACTCGGTGCCGTCGCCGCACACGACCGCATCGCCGAGCCACTGGTGGGCTCGGGGTTCATGTACTTCACCTTCACGGGCAACGACGCCGCCTGTGCAGCGGGGGCGAAGGTGCTCGAGATCGTGCGCCGCGAGCAGCTGGTGCAGCGCAGCGCATCGATGGGCGAGGTGCTGGGCAGTCGCCTGCGCGCCGCGCTGGGCGACCATCCGTCGGTGGTCGAGATCCGCGGCCGCGGCCTGTTCTACGGCATCGAGATCACCGTCAGCCGCGATGCCGTGGTGGGCGCCGCACTCGAGCGCGACCTGTGGGTGTACCCGGCCGGCTCGGGACCCGTCGCCGACGCCGTGATGGTGGCACCGCAGTTCGGTGTCAGCGAGGGCGAGATCGACCAGCTGGTCGACACGCTGCGCTCGGCACTCGACGCAGCCAGCGGCCTGTGACGCAGATGTCGCCCGACCACGAACTGCACGACCTGCTGGCGGCCACGCGGCATCCGCAGCGACTGGTCGCACTCGATGCGGTGCACAACTTCCGCGACCTCGGTGGCTACCCCACCGCCGACGGACGCTCGATCCGCTGGCGGACGCTGTTCCGCGCCGACGGGCTGTACCGGCTGACGACCGCCGACCTCGAGGTGGTGCGCGGCCTCGGCCTGCGCACGGTGATCGACCTGCGCACCGAGCAGGAGATCACCAACTACGGACGCTTCCCGCTCGAGTACCACCCGATCACCTTCCACCATGTGCCGGTGATCGACTCCACCTGGCACGGCCTCGAGCGCGACGAGATCGCCACCCGCGAGCCGGCGGACTTCCTCGAGTGGGCGTATCTCGACATGCTCGACGGGACACCCGACCGGTTCGCCCGCGCCTTCAGCCACCTGTGCGAGGCCGAGGTACTGCCGGCGGTGTTCCACTGCGCCGCGGGCAAGGACCGCACCGGCGTGCTGTCGATGATGGTGCTCGGCGCACTGGGCGTACCCGACGAGATCATCGTCGCCGACTATGCGCTCACCTCAGAGGCAACCGACCGGATGCGCGAGTGGGCGCGCCGTTCGGCACCCGAGCTGAGCAAGCGGCTCGACGACGCACCGGCATCGTTCCTCGCCTCGGTGCCCGAGGCGATGCGCCGCATCATCGCCACGGTGAACGGGCGACACGGATCGATCCGCGGCATGGTGCGCGACTTCGGTGTCACCGATGCCGAGGTCGACCACCTCGCGTCGGTGCTGCTCGACGGCTGACGAGCGACGACCGGCGCAACACGGCACGCAGGCACGGGGGTTACGCTCGGGCCATGACCGGCATCGTGGCATTGCAGGGCGGCGGACCGTTCACCGCGAACGACGACCTCGACCGGCGCCTGATCAGTGCCGCTCACGCCACGTCGGTGGTGGTGCTGCCGACCGCCGACGCCTACGAGCATCCCGAGCGCCTCGTCGCTGCGGCAATGACGTGGGGCGAGCGGATGGGCGTCGACATCGAGGCGCTGATGGTGCTGCGACGCGGCGAGGCACTCGAGGCATCGGCGGCAAGGTCGCTCGACGGTGCACGGGCGGTGTGGCTGGTGGGCGACCAGCCGATGCACCTGCGCTCAGTGCTGAAGGACACCCCGCTGTACGACGCGATCCGAGCGGTGCTGTCGGCCGGTGGCGTGGTGACGGCGGTGGCGGGCAGCGCGGCCGCACTGTGCGATCCGATGGTGGATCAGCGCGGTGGCGCCTTCACCCTGGGCCTCGGACTCATCCCCGGCCTCGCACTGGTGACCGAGGCCGAGCGCTGGTCGCCCGAGCGCCTGCATCGCACCCGCAAGCTCGCCAACACGGCATTCGCCGTGCTGCGCACCGGCGACGCGCTGGTGCGTTCGGGAACGGCGTGGGAGACGGTCGGCCAGCCCGAAGTGCACGGCGACCTGCCCTGACAGGCCCGAGCGGCCGCACGATGCGGCGAGCCGACTAGGCGGCGGGAGTGACCGAGACGATGTCGACCACGAAGGTGATCGCATCGCCCGGCCTGATGACGTCGCCCGAGCCGACGTCGCCGTAGGCGAGGCTGGCGGGGATGTCGAGCTGGTACTGGCCGCCGGCCTGCACCCCGACGAGGCCATCGGTCCATCCCTGGATCAGCGAGGTGACCCCGAGGGTGACGGGGAACGCCGAGCCGCGGTCGTAGCTGTTGTCGAACTCGACACCGTCGGCAGAGCGCACACCGACGTAGTGCACCAGCAACTCGTCGCAGGTCTTGGCGGCGGGGCCCGTACCGTCCTTCAGCGTCGTCACCTGCAACTCGGTGGGAATCGCGGCGGGAATCTGCACGGCCGGCTTCGCATAGGCGATCGTGGTGGTGGGAGCCGGGGTGGAGGCGGGCGCCGCCGAGCCCGGCACGGTGGTGCTGGTCGGGCATGTGGGCGCAGGATCGGAGACGACGGTGGTGTCGCCCGGTGCGGTGGTGTCGATGGTGACAGCAGTGCCGGTGCTGCTCTCGGGGCTGTCGTCGCCACCGACGAAATAGACGGCAGCCACGACGCCAACGACGAGCAGGACGACGATCGAGGTGCGCATGCCGACCCGCTTCGACTTGCGCACGCGCGCCTCACGGGCGAGCTGCTCGAGTCGAGCCTGGCGGTTGGCCTTCTGTCGTTCGCGCTTTGCAGTTCCCACGAAGACGGAAGGTTACCGGAGTGACGCACCGACCTGCCGACCGGCATCCCGGCCGACAGCACGGGCCACCATGCACAGGCCACCATGCACAGGCCACCATGCACGGCCGTCATGTACGGCCGGGGAGACGTACTGATGATCACCGTTGAGTTCGACGGGTGATCGGCCGATGCACACCCTGCGGGCGGGAGAGGCCCGCGGTGATGACCTGCCGCCTGGCGACGGGTCACGCGCACCGGGAGCCGGGTGCGGCACGCGCCGTGCCCGGCCCCGCTGCGCGTCGAACGCCGCGCCGGTCAATCCCCGTCGAGATCGACGTCGTCGGCGCCGTCACCAGGTGCGGCATCGCCGCGAGCATCACCGTCGACCGGGTGCTCGGACTTCGCCATCAGGTAGCCGATCGCCCGCTCCATCTTCGGGTACCGGTTGGCCAGCTCCCAGAACTCGGCACCATGGTGCGGGACGACGAGATGGCACAGCTCGTGCATGATGACCGAGTCGACCACCCAGTCGGGAAACGGCGCCAGCCGCGTGCTGATGGCAATCGTTCGACGCTCGGGCGAGCAGCTGCCCCACCGCGCCGTCATCGAGTCGCTCCACGACACCTGCGCCGGAGTCGGCAGCCCGTAGGTCGACGCGAGGCGCGCCGCGCGGCGCGGCAGGTCGAGACGCTCGGCCCGCGTCCGGCGCCGGAAGCTCTCGGTCATCTGCTCGACCCAACGACGCTCATCGGCCCGCGACATCCAGCCGGGCACGGACACACGGAGCACGCTGCCGCGCAACTGGGCCCCGACCGTGCGCTTGCGCCGTGCCGATCGCACCACCTCGACGGTGAACGCGTCGCCGTGCTGCCGCACGCTGTCGGTCGGCCCGCCCTCGAGACGATCGTCGTTGCCGGGTACAGCCACCGCGGCGAGGGTACCCGGCACAGCCGACCACTACGCTGTGCCCATGGCGGTGCTCCGACTGTTCGCCTCAGCCCGCGAGGCAGCCGGCGTGCAGCAGGCACGGTTCGAGGGCGTCACGGTTGGCGACGTCCTGCAGCAGGCGATCGCTGCCTACGGCAACCCGTTCCGCGAGGTGCTGGCCAGCTGCCGGGTATGGGTGAATGGCGAGCCAGCAGAACCCGGCGATCATGTGGCGGCCGATGACGAGGTGGCGGTGCTCCCGCCGGTGAGTGGAGGATGACGATGACGGACGATCCGAAAGACCTGTCGCTTGCCGACCTGCGCTCGCTGCGCGCCGAACTGCAGCGAAGCGATGATGTCGTCAGCTATGTGCGTCGACTCGCGCAGGTGCGGCTCGACCTGGTGCGAGCCGAGCGGGCGCGCCGCAGTGGCGGCGAGGCGTCGGGCGACATCACGGGCGAGCTCTCCACCATCCTCAGCTCGCACCTCGTCGGCGGCACGGCCCGTCCGCCGCGGCCCGCCGACGACTTCAGCGGCCACCCGCTCGCACTCGAACTCGACTCGCTGTGTGCCGCAGCGGGCGGTACCGAGATCGGCGACCTCGACGACGGCGAGCTCGCCGAGTACGAGCAGCGTCTTGCCGAGTGGGAGTCGCAGCGCTCGTCGGAGCGCAAGGCCCTCTTCGAGCGCATCGACGCGCTGAGCGCCGAGCTGGTGCGCCGCTATCGCGACGGCGAGGCCGATCCCGCAAGCCTGCTCGCCGACGACTGACCGGCGTCAGCCGTCGGCCGGTGCACGTCGCAGCACGGCGAGCGACACAAGACCGCTCAGCACCGAGGCCACGAGGATGCCCATCTTCGCGTCGGTCAGCTGCGCCTCGTCGGTGAAGGCCAGCTCGGCGATGAACAGTGCCACGGTGAAGCCGATACCGGCAGCTGCGCCGGCGCCGGCGAGGTGGCGCAGCGAGGTGCCATCGGGCCGGCTCGCCACGCCGCTGCGGATCGCGGCAAGCGAGACCAGCACGACGCCGAGCGGCTTGCCGGCGAGGAGTCCGACGACGATGCCCCATGTGAGCGTCGACGAGGCGGCACTGCGCAGGCTCTCGCCCGACACCTCGATGCCGGCGTTGGCGAGCGCGAAGACCGGCACGACCAGATAACTCGTCCACGGGTGCAGCACATGCTGCAGCCACTCGACGGTGCTCACCGATGCGCGTGCGCGCTGCACCTCGAGTCGCGCAGCCTCGGCGGTCATCGGCAACGACTCCGCTGTGCCATCACCGCCCGCCGCGTCGAGATCGTCGGCATCGACCAGGTCGGTGCTCGGGCGCGGCGTTGTGGGTGCCAGCAGGCCCATCGCAACACCGGCGAGCGTGGGATGCACGCCTGCCTCGTGAAGTGCGATCCACAGCACGATGCCGAGCGCCACATAGACGACGATGCGCTGCACGCCGGCCCGCCGAATCCCCAGCGTGACGGCCAGCGCCGCTGCTGCCAGGCCCAGCCACTGCAGCTCGGTGCCCTTCGAGTAGAAGACGGCGATCACGATGATGGCGCCGATGTCGTCGACGACCGCGAGGCCCAGCAAGAAGGCGCGCAGCGACTGCGGGACACGCGAGCCGGCGAGGGCGAGCACGCCGACGGCGAGCGCGATGTCGGTGGCCATCGGCACGCCCCAGCCCTGCGCTGCGTCTCGCCCCGCGATGGCGAGATAGAGGAGTGCCGGCACCGCCATGCCGCCCACCGCCGCCGCCAGCGGCAGTGCCGCAGCTCGGCGTTCGGCGAGGTGGCCGGTGGCCGTCTCGCGCCTGATCTCGAGACCGACGACGAGGAAGAACAGGGTCATGGCAGCGTCGTTCACCCAGTGGCGCAGGTCGAGCGCAAGGCCGACGCTGCCCATCGACACTGCCGCCATGGTGTCCCAGACCTGGCGATAGCTGTCTCGCCATGGCGAGTTCGCCCACACCAGGGCGACCGTCGCTGCGCCCACCAGCAGCGTGCCGCCGGCGGCCTCGGTGTGCAGGAAGTCGCGCAGCGGTCGCAGGGCGCGCACCGCCGCCCGCTTCGAGGTGCCCATGTCCCAAGTGTCGCACCAGCCGACCCCCCTCGGCCATCCGGCAGGCCCGGACGCTGCGGCCCACCGGCCCGCCATGGCCCCAATGGCTCCCGCCGGCCGAGCCGCTGGTCGGGGCGATGGCGGAGCACGACCCGACGGGAATCCCCCGTCCCTCGCTAGCGTTCTGCACCCTGTGCAGCGCGTAGCCGTGCTCTCTCTCCACACCTCGCCCCTGGCCCAGCCGGGCTCGGGCGACAGCGGCGGCATGAACGTGTACGTGCGCGAGCTGGTGTCGGCGCTCTCGCAGGCGGGTGTCGAGTGCACCACCTTCACCCGGCGCACCTCGGCTGCCCAGCCCGAGATGGTGATGGTCGAGCCCAACCACCGCGTGGTGCACGTCACCGCCGGCGAGTTCGACCTCGCCAAGGAGCACCTGCCCGAGGTGCTGCCCGAGTTCGGCGACCGGGTGATGCGCCACCTGCGCAGCGAGTTCCCGGCCGATCTCGTCCACGCCAACTACTTCCTCAGCGGCCTCGTCGCCCATCGCATCAAGCACGCCCTCGATGTCCCCTTCGTCACGACCTTCCACACGCTGGCGAAGGTGAAGGCCGAGGGCGGCGATGCCGAATCGCAGTGGCGCCACGATGCCGAGCAGGAGATCCTCGGATGCGCCGACGCCATCTGCGTCAACTGCACCGAAGAGGAGAGCCAGTTGCTCCGCCTCTACGGGCAGCCGCGTGGCCGCGTCGAGATCGTGTCGCCCGGTGTCGAGCACGCCTTCTTCACCCCGGGCGACCGTGGCGGGGCCCGGCGGGCACTCGGCCTTCCCGAGCATTCGCCGGTGCTGCTGTTCGTCGGCCGCATCCAGCCGCTGAAGGGTCCCGATGTGGCCGTGAGGGCGCTCGCCGAACTGGGTCGCAGCGATGCCCTGCTGCTCGTCGTCGGTGGCGCCAGCGGGCAGGACGGCGGCGCCGAGGCCAGCCGACTGCGCGCCCTCGTCGACGAACTCGGCCTCACCGCCCAGGTGCGGTTCGTGCCACCCCAGCCCCATCACATCCTGTCCACCTACTACCGGGCCAGCGACGCCGTGGTGGTGCCGAGCCGCAGCGAGAGCTTCGGACTGGTGGCCCTCGAGGCCGCCGCATGCGGAGTGCCCGTCGTGGCCAGCGCAGTGGGCGGACTGCTGACGCTGGTCGAGCACGGCCGGACGGGCTACCTCGTCGACGACCGCGATCCGGCGGTGTTCGCCCGCCACCTGGGCGAGATCCTCGACCGGCCGGGCCGCGCCGCGCTGATGGGCGCCGAGGGTGCCGAGCAGGCGCGTCGCTACACGTGGCGTGCGGCGGCCACGAGGCTGCGCCGCACCTACGGCGACCTGCTGGCCCGCGAGCTCGTGGCCTGCGGCTGATCCAGCGGCATGTCCGACTATCACCTCCCGCCGTCACTGGCCGCCTACGAGCTGTCGATCGACACGTGGCTGGCCGGCTTCGCCGCCGTGAACCCGATGTTCGAGGCGATCGAGCGCGGCGAGCCTGGCGAGTCGGCCGAGCCGCGGTGGTACGTGCGCCTGAAGGGCGAGGAGAAGGACCACATCACCATCTGGATCACGCTTGGCCAGCGGACGCTCCGCTACGAGGTGTACGTGCTGCCCGCCCCGCCGGAGAACGCAGCGCTGGTGTTCGAGGCAGCACTACGGCGCAATGACCGGCTCGTCGGCGCCCACTTCTCGATCGGGGCAGAGGACGCCCTGTTCCTGCGGGGCGAGCTGCCGCTCTCGGCGGTCACCGAGGCCGAGCTCGACCGGGTGGTCGGCTCGCTGTACTCGTACGTCGAGCAGGCGTTCCCGTCGCTGGTGCGGCTGGCCTTCGCCAGCAAGTTCGCCGCTGGCTGACCGTCCCGCCGACACGTCGTTGCCGACCACGGCCGTACTGCCGGCGACCCGTGTCTTGCCGACGACGCCTGCACCGTGCGCACAGCACGGTGCGGGTGGGTGGCGGCGTCGGGGAAGTCGCGTCACCCACCCGCACCCGATCGGGTCGGGCTGTCGGGCGTAGCCTGCGGGCATGGCTGTGCGGCTCGGGGTGATCGGTGGCGGCAACATGGGAGCAGCGCTCGTGGGCGGCCTGCTCGGAGCCGGCTGGCAACCCGCCCACCTCGCCGTGATCGAAGTGCTGGCAGCGCGGCGTGAGCAGCTGGCGGCACTGTTTCCGGGAGTCGAACTGCGGCCCTCGCTCGACGGACTGTCGCTCGAGTCGGCAGTCATCGCCGTGAAGCCGCACGACGCGGCCGCCGCCACTGCGGCCGCCGTGCACGCCGGGGCGCAGCGCGTGCTCAGCATCGCGGCCGGGGTCACGCTCGAGACGCTCGAGGCCGCAGCGGGCGGCGCCGCTGTCGTGCGGGCGATGCCCAACACCCCGTCGCTGGTCGGCGAGGGCGCAGCAGCCATCGCAGCCGGCCGACGAGCCACCGACGGCGACCTCGACTGGGCCGAGGAGATCCTCGGTTCGGTGGGCACGGTGGTGCGCGTCGGCGAGCAGCACCTCGATGCCGTCACCGGTCTTGCCGGCAGCGGACCCGCCTACCTGTTCCTCGTCGCCGAGGCCCTCACCGATGCCGGCGTGGTAGCAGGCCTGCCACGCGCCACGTGCGAGGCGCTCGTCGCCCAGCTGCTCGTCGGCTCGGCGGCCCTGCTGCGCGATCGGGGCGATCCGGCTGCCCTGCGGGCAATGGTGACCTCGCCGGGCGGCACCACGGCGGCCGGCCTGCGCGTGCTCGAAGAGCAGGCCGTTCGCTCGGCCTTCATCGAGGCCGTGGCGGCAGCAACCCGGCGCAGCATCGAACTCGGCCGGTCCTGACGGGGGCGGCAGGCGGTCGGCCGCCGTGCTCGATCGGTCAGAAATTTCTGATGTGACCCTTTTCTCACGGGTCGGTCGCGGCGTAGTCTCTACCTAGGTCGTTTCGACCGACTAGGTGAGTGATCACCTGCGCGTCGCGCCCCGCAAGGGCTGCGCCGAAGAGGGCTGGTGCCATCGGGGGGTTGGCACCGGCCCTCTGCGTTTTTCCGCCCACCTCTTCGTGGCGACGGCGTCGGCACCCGACGGTAGGTTCACGGCGTGGGCCGCCGATTCGACACCGTGTCGTTCCTCAGCGATCTCGGACCCGGCTCCGACACAGTGGGCGTGGTGCGGGCGATCATCCGCGATGCGGCGCCGCACGCCACCGTCATCGATCTCACGCACGCCATCGCGCCCTACGACGTCCGCGGCGGAAGCCTCGCCCTCGCCCGGGCCATCGGGTACGTGCCATCAGGCGTGATCCTCGCTGCGGTCGATCCGGCGACCGACCGCCCCTATGTGGCCATCGAGATCGCCGACGGTGCCGGGATCCTCGTCGGACCCGACAACGGACTGCTGGCCCCAGCGGCGGCAATGGCAGGCGGCGCCGAGCGAGCCGTGGTGCTGTCGGCAACAGCGCACCACCTGGTGTCGCCGGGCAGTCGGCTCGCCGTACGCGATGTCCTGGCGCCAGTGGCATCGCTGCTCTGCAACGGCGTCGACCTCGCTGACCTCGGCGACCTCGTCGCCGCCGAGTCGCTGCTGCCGGCCGTCATCCCGCTGCCGCAGGAAGGCGCCGACGGCGCAGTGGTCGGCGAGGTGCTCTGGGTGAATCATCTCGGCGACTGCCAGCTGAATGTCGGCCCCGACGATCTCGGCATCGACGCCGCAGCTGCCGGCACGACGATCAAGGTGCAGGTGACCGTGGGCTCCGGCACCGAGGCAGTCGTCCGCGTCGCCGAATGGCACGGGACGAACCACACCTCACCGGCAAGCACCGGTGCAATCGCAGCGGCAGTCGATCCCTACGGCATGGTGGCACTGGTGGCCGGACGCCGCTCGGCGGCCGACGAACTGCGCCTCGCCACCGGCGAGCAGGTCACGCTGCAGGTGCTGGCGGGCGGCTCGGCACCCGTCGCAGCGTCGCCGGTGACGCTGCGACCCGGCCCGCCGCGCTGAGCGAACAGCGACTGGCAGACGCCTCGGTGCGCTCGACGAGTAGGTTGGCCGACATGCGCCCGGCCACCACACTCGCCCTCGGCCTGCTCCTCGCGGCGATCCTCGTGGCGGGCATCGTCTCGCTCGTGCGTCTCTGACACCCGACTAGCGTGCACGCGGGCACGTCGCCGTCCCGCTCCCGGAACGCGACGTCCGCACTCGGCATGGCCAATCTCGCGAACATCATCGACTCACACCCGGCCGACCGGGTCGCCATCGTGAGCAGGGGACGCACCACGTCCTACGGCGAACTGCGCGAGCAGGTGGCGCGAGTTCGCGGCGGACTTGCCGCACTGGGCGTCGGCGACGGCGACCGTGTCGTCCTGCTGTGCGGCAACGGGCGCTACTTCGTCGACTCGTACCTCGCCACGATCGGGCTCGGCGCCGTGGCGGTGCCGCTCAATCCGGGAAGCCCAGCGCCCGAGATCGCCCGCGAGGTGTCAGCGTCGAGGCCGGTCGTGGTCGTCGTCGATCCGGTCGCCGCCGCAGCGTGGTCGCGGATCGATCGGGCACAGGTGCCGTCGGTCCGCGCCGTGGTGCTCACCGAGCACGTCGTCGGCGAGTCCGATCTCGTGATCGACGCCACGTTCGACGACCTCCTCGCTGCCGCACCGCTGCCGTCGGTCGACGTCGACGACGGACACCTCGCCGCACTGATGTTCACCAGCGGCACCGCTGGCGCGCCGCGGGCTGCGATGCTCACCCACGGCAACCTCCTCTCGAACATCGAGCAGGGGCGCTCGGCGGGCGCCGACATCGACGGATCCGACGTCGTGTACGGCGTGCTGCCGCTGCACCACATCTTCGGACTCAACGTGGTGCTCGGCCTCAGCCTCGCCCGCGGTGCCACCATCGTGCTGGTGCAGCGCTTCGATCCGTCGACAGCGCTCGACACCATCCGCGAGCGGCATGTCACCGTGATGCCCGGCGCACCGGCGATGTGGCTGGCATTCAGCCACTTCGACTCGGCACCCGCCGACAGCTTCGCCAGCGTGCGCCTTGCGCTGACGGGTGCGGCCAAGATGCCCGAGGAGGCGATGCGCCGCCTGCGCGAACGCTTCGGCCTGGTGCTCTTCGAGGGCTACGGGCTCACCGAGGCGAGCCCGGTGGTCACGTCGTCGGCGGGCCGGCCACAGGTGATCGGATCCGTCGGCCGGGTGCTGGCCGGCATGCAGGTGCGCCTCGTCGACGAAGAAGGGCGCGACGCGCTGGAGGGAGACCCGGGCGAGGTGTGGGTGAAGGGCCCCAATGTGTTCGCCGGCTATCTCGACGACCCCGACGCAACCCGGCGCGTGCTCACCGACGATGGATGGCTGCGCACCGGCGACATCGCCGTGAGCGACAGCGACGGCAACCTCTACCTCGTCGACCGAGCCAAGGACCTCATCCTCGTGAGCGGCTTCAACGTGTACCCGGCAGAGGTGGAGGAGGTGCTGGCCGAGCACCCCGCAGTCACCGAGGCTGCCGTCATCGGCGTGCCGCATCCGCACACCGGTGAGGCAGTGAAGGCCTACGTGGTCACTCGCGCCGCAGTGCACGAGGACACGCTCGTGGCCTGGTGCCTCGATCACCTCGCGCGCTACAAGTGCCCGTCGAAGGTGGTGTTCGTCGATGCGCTGCCGCGCAACGCGAACGGCAAGGTGCTACGGCGCGGTCTCACCTGACGGTTGCTGCCCCGGAGATGCCGCCGCATTCTTCGTAGTCGCCGCCGCCGTGTCGGGCGGCGCGCTCCGGCGAGCAGCGCCTGCGGTGGCCACGAGAAAGCCAGCGAACAGCACGCACACGCCCACCAGCAGCGTCACGGCGAAGGCCCGGTCCTTGCCGAGCCGGCCGGCGAGTGATCCGCTCGCACTCAGCACCAGAGTGCCGACAGCGATCAGCACATTGCCGCCGACGAGTCGGGCTGGCGACTGCACCAGCCGTGTCGCGCCGAGCGACGGCGACCTGCGGCGGACGACGCGCCATGCGCTCCACAGGGCGCCGGCGATGATGACGAGCGCGGCGACGCCGCTGCCGATCGCTGCCAGCGCACGGGGGCCGGCACCGAAGACATCGCGACCCGACGGCAGTTCGCCGCCATCGACAGCCACGCGGGCCGGCGACACCAGCACGACACCCGCAGCGAAGCCGCTGGCCAGCACCAGCCAGTGCTGCACTCGTCGGCCGATGCGCTCGCCCGCCAGCAGGTAGACCGTGCCGAGCGCCAGCCACGGGACGTTGAGCACGGCACCCGCCGCATAGAAGACACGGAAGGTGCCGAGCGTCCAGCGATCGGACTCGGCCCACCAGAGGGCGGCGGCACCCACAGCGAACAGGGCGAGCGACACCGACCACGCCAGCTCGTGGGGCCTGCGACGCCTGCCGAAGCGGTCGGCGGTGCTGAGCGCAAAGGCAATGGCGACGAGCGTGGCACCGGCGGCGAGGGCTGCGTCCATTGTCCGCCGAGCGTAGGCGGACGTCACAGGAGAACGCCGTGGCAGGCTTTGTGAACGAATGCACGAGCGAATAGCGTGCCGACGTATGGCCCCCGATCGTGCTCGGCGCCGCATTCCCGAGGCCACGGTCTCGCGCCTGCCGGTCTACCTGCGGATCCTCGGCGAGCAGTCCGACGAGGGTGTCGACAGCATCGCCAGCGACCGGCTCGCCGAGCTGGCCGGCGTGAATGCGGCCAAGGTCCGCAAGGACCTCAGCTATCTCGGCAGCTACGGCACCCGCGGCGTGGGCTACGAGGTCGACTATCTCGTCTACCAGATCCGCCGCGAACTCGGTCTCACGCACGACTGGCCGGTCGTCATCGTCGGCGCAGGCAATCTCGGACAGGCACTCGCCGGATACGGCGGCTTCGGGCAGCGCGGCTACCCGGTGGCCGGCATCGTCGACGTCGACCCAGCGAAGGTGGGCAGTGTCATCGGCGGCGTCCGAGTCCGCCACATCGACGAACTCGGCCAGATCGTCGCCGCACGCGGGGTGAACATCGGTGTCGTGGCCACGCCCGCCGCCGCCGCACAGGACGCCGCCGAACGACTCGTCGCCGCAGGTGTCACCAGCATCCTCAACTTCGCGCCGACGGTGCTGGCCGTGCCGCGGTCGATCGAGGTGCGCAAGGTCGACCTGGCGGTCGAGTTGCAGATCCTCAGCTACCACGAGCAGCGTCGGATCGGCACCGGCACGCAGGTCGACGGCCGCATCCCGCAGCGATCGGCCACGGCGTAGGAACCCTGCGATGAACATCGTCGTCATCGGGGTCAACCACCGGACCGCACCGCTCGACCTGCTCGAGCGTGTCTCGCTCGCAGGCGAGACCCTGCGCAAGGCATCGATGTCGCTGATGTCGCGATCGAATCTCAGCGAGGTCGTCATCCTCAGCACGTGCAATCGCACCGAGGTGTACGCCGTGGCCGAGCGTTTCCACGGCGCGCACGACGACGTGTGCGATGTGCTGTGCGAGGTGGGCGGACTCCGCACCGACGAACTGCGCGATCACCTCTATGTCGAGCACGACGCCGTGGCAGTGCGGCACCTCTTCGACGTGGCGGCCGGACTCGAGTCGGCGGTACTCGGCGAGAGCGAGATCCTGGGGCAGGTGCGCAGAGCGTGGGAGACGGCGCGGCTCGAGGGCACGGCCCGAGGACGGCTCAACCTGCTGTTCCGCCACGCGCTCGAGAC
This sequence comes from Actinomycetota bacterium, assembly GCA_041178405.1. Taxonomy (GTDB): domain Bacteria; phylum Actinomycetota; class Acidimicrobiia; order Acidimicrobiales; family Ilumatobacteraceae; genus UBA668. The sequence continues at coordinate 15,682 of JBEGVK010000090.1, forward strand.
GGGCAAGCGAGCCCGCACCGAGACCACGATCGGCCAGCACACGGCATCAGTCAGCCATGCAGCGGTCGAGATGGCAGCCGAGCGACTCGGTTCGCTTGCCGGCCGCCGAGCGCTTGTCGTCGGTGCCGGGGCAATGGGCGACGGTGTCGCCATGGCCCTCAGCGGTGCCGCCGCCGATGTCGTCATCGTGAACCGCACCGAGTCGCGGGCACGAGAACTGGCCGAGCGGGTCGCTGGCCGTGCGGTGGCGCTGTCGGCACTGCCGTCGGAGGCGCCGCAGGCCGACATCATCGTCACATGTGCCGGAGCCGGCTCGGTGCTGATCGACCGCGAGCTCGTCGACTCGTGCGGTCGCACCCCCGACAATCCGCTGCTCATCATCGACATCGCAGTGCCGCGCGACGTGGCACCCGACGTGGCGTCATGCGGTGTCGTCACGCTCCTCAACCTCGACGACCTTCGCGAGTGGGCCGCGAAGGGCGTGGCGCTCCGCGAGGCCGAGTCGCAGCGAGTGCGCGAGATCGTCGACGACGAGGTCGGGCGGCACGAGGTCGAGGTCCTTGCCCGACAGGCGGCACCGCTGGTGGCGCAACTGCACGAGCGGGCCGAGGCCGTGCGGCGCGCCGAACTCGAGCGTGTCTCGTCGCGTCTCGCATCGCTCGACGACAGCGAGCGTGCAGCCGTCGATGCCCTCACGCGCGGCATCATCGCCAAGTTGCTGCACCGAGCGTCTGTGGGCCTCAAGGACGATGCTGGCACGCCGCGAGGCGAGCGCAACGCCGCCGCCGTCCGCGATCTGTTCGATCTCGATTGAGCGCTGGTCCGATGTCCGAGCCCGCCGACCGCCTGCTGCGCATCGCCACGCGTGGCAGCGCGCAGGCCCGGACCCAGGCTGAGGTAGTCGGAGCCTCGCTCGCTGCGGCCGTCGACGGGCTGGTGGTCGAGTACGTCCTCGTCGAGACGCTCGGCGATCGTCGTGCCGACGAGCCACTGCATTCGATGGGCGGCCAGGGCGTGTTCGTGAAGGACGTGCAGCGTGCGGTGCTCGACGGCCGGGCCGACATCGCCGTGCACAGCGCAAAGGACCTCCCCAGCGCAGCGACCGCAGGACTGCGCATCGGTGCATTCTGTGCGCGCCGCGACCCGGCCGATGCGCTCGTCGGGCGATCCCTCGACCAACTCGGCCACGGAGCCACTGTCGCCTCCGGCTCAGTGCGCCGCCGGGCGCTGCTGATGACGATGCGCCCCGACCTGCAGTTCGTCGAACTGCGCGGCAACATCCACACGCGGCTCGGCAAGGTGCCTGCCGACGGCTCGATCGTGATGGCGGTAGCGGCACTCGAGACGCTCGGACTCGCCGACCGGGTCGCGCAGCGATTCGACGAGTCGACCTTCGTGCCAGCGCCCGGCCAGGGCTGCGTCGCCGTCGAGTGCCGAGCCGACGACGCGGCCGTCGGCGAACTGCTTGGCGCCGTCGACCACGCTCCGACACGCGCCGCAGTCGAGGCCGAGCGGGCCTTCCTCGCCGAACTGGGCACCGGATGCTCGCTGCCGGTGGGTGCGTACTCGGACGGCACGTCACTGATCGGATTCCTCGCCGACCCCGAACGCCGGCACGACGGCGGCGCGTGGTGGGTGCGGCAGTCGGTGTCGCTCGCCGGCGCGCGCGACGCTGACGCTGCATCGGCAGCAGGCCTGGCGCGCACACTGCAGGCGGTGCTCGGACAGCCCGCCGGGGCACCGCAGGCGTGACACACCGGTCGGCCCTCGCTGGTCGACGCGTGGTCGTGACGCGAGCGGCCGACCAGTCGTCGGGCCTCGAGGCACTCCTCGCATCCCGGGGCGCCCACCCGGTTCTCGTACCCCTCATCGAGATCGTCGCTGTCGAAGACGGCGAGTCGACGCTCCGCCAACTCGATCCACGCGATGCGGAGTGGCTCATCGTCACGTCACCGAATGCGGTCGAGTCGTACCTGCGGATCCATCGAGCAGTGCCCGCATCGGTGGCCGCCATCGGCACCGCTACCGAAGCGGCCCTCGCCGAGCACGGCGTCACGGCAACCCTCGTGCCCACCGAACAGCGCGCAGCGGGCCTGGTGACGGCACTCTCGGCGTCGACGCCCCCGTCGACTGCCATCGTGGTGCAGTCCGCAGACGCTGCACCGGATCTCGTCGACGGGCTGCGTGCTGCCGGCTGGACGGTGTCGGCGGTCGCAACCCATCGCGCCGTGCCAAGACAGCCGTCGGCCGCCGAGCAGTTGGCGGCGCTGTCGGCCGATGCGGTGCTGTTCGCCAGTGGATCGGCGGCGCGTGCGTGGTCGGCGGCGTTCGGCGATGCTGCTCCGCCGATCGTGGTGGCGATCGGCCCGCAATGCGCATCGGAGGCTCGCCGAGTCGGACTGCACGTCACCGCCGTCGCCGAACAGCACTCCGTCGATGCGATGGTCGACACGCTGGAAGACATCCTCGAGGGTCGGTAGAGTCCCGACGCCACGGTGTCCGCTGCCGACGCGGCACCCGGGCGGCGCTCTGCCGAGCGAGTGCCGCCGAGAGCACGGCATCGCCGGCCGTCCCGCATGCTGCGACACCTCTCACCACCCACCCGCCACCGCTCGCGTCGCCGGCTGATGTCGCTGGCCGCCCTGGCGGGACTCGTCGTTCCGGCGACGATGACTGTGGTGGCCGACGGGCCATCACGCCGACCGTCCCCGACCACTGCGGGCACGCAGTCGCCGGGCGCCGGCCGGATGCCCTCGGTCTCGGGCGACGGGCAGTACGTGGCATTCATCGGCCGTCCCGCCGCCGATGCTGATGCCGCAGAGACGGTGCTGCTGCTCGACCGCGAACTCGACGCGGTCACCGACCTCCTGCCACTGCCGGCAAACATCGTGCCCGGCAACTCGGCATGGCCGGTGCTGAGCGCCGACGGCTGCACCGTCACCGTCGTGACCGAGCTGGCCCTCGACCGCTACCGCGACATCGAGGGCGGCGGCAGATGGGATGCCTATCAGCGCCGGCTCGACCACTGCGGCGGCAGCGAGCTGTGGGAACTCGTGTCGGGCGGCGACGGCGCCGGACTCTCTGCCGAGGCCACCAACGACGTGGAACCGTCGACCGCTCCGGCAGTGTCTGCTGACGGCTCCGTCGTTGCCTACGCCTATCGAGTGCGGGACGCCGACACCACCTCGGTCGCCGTGGTCGACACCCGGGCAGACGTGGGCGCCACGTCCCGCCGGCGCGACATCACGGCAGGGTCGGGAACCGCAGTGCTCGACCCGACGCTCGACGGCGGCGGCAATCTGCTGGCGGCGACCGTGTCGTCCGACAACGGCAACTCGTCGAGGGTGCTGATCTGGGACTTGTCAGATGGCGCAAGTGCTGCACCGACCACGGTGCCGGGCAGCGGCCGCTCGTCGCAGCCAGCACTGTCGGGCGACGGCAGCGCGATGGCCTTCGTGTCGGATGCCCCTGACATCGTGGCGACGGGCACCTCGTGCGCTGATCGCTGCACGGCACAGGTCTACATCTACGACTTCGACACCGACTCGATCGACATCGCCTCACGGTTGTTCACGACGGGCGACGACACGCTGGTCGCCGGCAATGGTGCGAGCACGCATCCCGTGCTCAGCGACTCGGGCGACGAAGTGGTGTTCATCACACGGGCGACGAACTTCTTCGTCACCCGGCACCGAGCGCTCGGTGCCCTCGGCGAGGGAGAGCTCGTCAGGGTCGTCCTGCCCACTGGTTCGATGCGGCGCGAAGTCCGTGATTCCGATGGCGTCGCACCGATGCCCCGGGTGCATGGCAGCCCTGCCATGTCGGGGAACGGCCGAGTCGTCGCGACGGATACGGCACCCCGCGCAGGAGCACGCGATCGAATGCTCGCCATCACCGTGGTCGAACCCCGGCTCGATGTCGACGCGCTGTCATTCGGGACGATTCAACTCGGCTTCACCAGCGCAGTCGTCACTGCCACGATCTCGAATCGCGGCCCGTCGTCATTCGCGCCTGCATCGGCGTCGTCGGCATCACCCGACGTTGGCATCGTCGGCGGTTCGTGCGTCGACCCGCTCGCCGATCCGGTACCGCCCGGCTCGTCGTGCACGCTCGAGGTCACGTTCAGCCCCGGTGCGCTCGGACTGCAGGCGATCCCGGTCACGGTCGAGGAGGCCATCCCCGGCGGTGTCGTGCTCGAGATTCCCGCCCTCGGTGCAGGCGGCGACGAGATCCTCCGGGCCGAGCCCGCAGGGCTGACAGTTCCCCCGACCGTCGTCGGTGTCGCTTCAGCACCAGTGGTCGTCCTCCTGCAGAACATCGGGGGCTCGAGAGTTCGTGTCGGTGGTCCGCTCGTGAGCGGCGAGCACGCCGCCGATTTCCGCGTCGTCGTCGACGAATGTGTCGACCGCCGCCTGCGAGCAGGCGAGACGTGTCGCATCGAGGTGGCGTTCGTGCCGGGAGGGCAGGGAGCGCGCCGTGCCGTGCTCAGCGTTGCCTCGACGAACGGTGGGTTCATCGCCGTGCCGCTCGCAGGAACGGGTCGCTATCGGCCCACCCTGGTGGCCGCGCCGGTGCTGGCGTCGAGAGCAGGTGACGAGGTGGCGATCGCCCGCGCCGGCATGCGGCTCACCGTGGCCGGTACCGGCTTTGCGCCGTCGACTGAGGTGCTGGTCGGGTGGGCGGACGGATACGGGCGGAGCGTGCGCGTTGCCACTGATGCGAGCGGCGCATTCAGGATCCGACTGGCGGTGCTGCCCAGTGAGCGGCTCGGGTTGCGAACGCTGGCTGCATCCGCCGTGGGCCACTCGGCCGTGCTGCGACTGCGGCTTGTGCCGGGGCCGCGCTGACGACGGACGATCGACGGCTCGACTACCCGACCAGCGTGCCGCTGAATGTCACCGCGGCGGCGCACGTCTCGGCCTCGGGATCGCCGACCGCATCGCAGGTGATCGACACGACGAGATCGACCCCCGCGGGGATCGCGAGGGGCGTGGCGAACGACGTGACAGCGTCGGCGAAGACGTTCTCGAGGTTGTAGGCGAGCAGCACCTGGCCATCGCGGCTGATGGAGACGGTGCCGAGATCGAGCTGCGGATTCTGCAGCACGACGTCGGTGATGCGCAGTTCGACACCGTCGGGCACCGTGAAGGCAGCAGTCTGTGTCTCGCCGGGAGCGGGAGTGCTGGTGAGCCGGCCGCTGATCAGCTCGCCGGCCACTGCGGTTGGTGCGCCGCTCGAACCGCTCGATGGCGGAAGCGTGCCAGTGCTGCCGGTCGACTCAGCGGGTACGAGTCCGCGCACGGCGTCGCGCGCCGTGTCGGTGACGGCACCCTTCACAATGGCGAACCACAGCAGTGACACGATGCCGAGGGCGCCGAGCGCGCCGAGCGCACTGATGAGCAACCGCTCGGGCAGCACTGGTGTGTGGACGAACGTGCCGCTGACATCGAGCGCAGTGACACCCATGTCGCTGGCCTGCACCCGGAACGGAATCGCGCGCGCGGTGCGCTGTCGACGGAACGACAGCGAGCGAACCCTGACGACGGCGAGCCCCATCGTGCCCGGCTCGACGACGAGCGACG
>JBEGVK010000091.1:0-4168 GCA_041178405.1 Actinomycetota bacterium
AGGAACGAATGATGCGACGCATGATGCTGCCCGCGCTCACGCTGCTTGCCGTGGCCCCGATCGCCAACGCCCAGTTCCCGCTCCAACCCAAGGCCGGCGCGCCCCTCGTCGGGCTCACGGCCAAGGAACTCGAACTCTTCTGGGCAGGCCAGGAGGCGTACTCGACGCCGGTCACGCTGGAGATGGGCCTCGGCCCCATCATGAACAAGAGCAACTGCGTCAGCTGCCACACCAACCCGATCGGCGGCTGGGGCAGCATCGCGGTGAACCACTTCGGCATGGACGACAAGGGCGAGTTCATCATGATCCCCGGCGAGACGCAGTCGCTGCTGCAGACGCTCTCGCTGTCCCCCGCGTGCGCCGAGGTCGTCCCCGAGGAAGCGACGGTGTTCTCGCAGCGCGTGACGAACTCCTCCATGGCCTTCGGACTGATCGAGGCGATCCCCGATGCAGCGATCGCCGCCGTCGAGGACCCCACCGATGCCGACGGTGATGGCATCTCCGGGCGCGTGCACTGGGTGCACCTCCTGGAGGATCCGACCGGACCGCTCCGCGCAGGTCGCTTCGGCTGGAAGGCGCAGGTTGCCTCCACGCTGAGCTTCTCAGGCGACGCAGCCCGCAACGAGATGGGCCTCACGAACGAGCTTGAGCCGGTCGAGAACGCCCCGAACGGCAACACCGCGCTGCTGGCGCAGTGCGACTCCGTGAGCGACCCGGAAGACCATCCCGACGCCGAGGGGTACCGATTCATCGACCGCATCACGCACTTCCAGCGCTACCTCGCGCAGCCCCCGCAGACCCCCAAGAGCGGCATGGCCGGCGAAGCGGTCTTCAACGCCATCGGCTGCAACGCATGCCACGTCCGTGACTGGACGACCGCGAACACCCCCGGCCTCGAATCGGCCATCCGCAACAAGGCGATCAAGCCGTACAGCGACTTCCTGATCCACAACATGGGTGGCCTGGGCGATGGCGTCCAGCAGGGCGACGCCGATGAGAGCGAGATGCGCACCCCCACCCTGTGGAACCTGCGCACCCGTGATCCGATGCTGCACAACGGTGCCGCCTCGGGCGGCTCGTTCACCACGCGCGTGACCAAGGCGATCGAACTGCACGGGCCCTTCGGCGAGGGCGCCGCAAGCGCCGCCGCCTTCATGGCCCTCGGCGGCACCCAGAAGGCCCAGTTGATTGCCTTCCTCGGTTCGCTCGGCCGCCTCGAGTTCGACCTCGATCCCGACAACCAGGTCGATGCGTTCGACTTCGTGCTGTTCCAGTCGTGCTTCGCCGCCGGTTCGGCATCGCCCGACACCAACTGCGGCGTGGCGGACTTCAACCAGGACGGCCTGATCGACCTCGTCGACGGCAACGCCTTCATGCAGGCCTATGAGGGTGCCGAAGGCACCGGTGACTGCGACAACGACGGGCAGATCGACCTCATGGAGATCCTGCTCGGCGCGGACGATGCGGACGGCGACTTCATCCCGGACGGCTGCGGCGCCTGCCAGGCCGACTTCGATGGTGACGGGCAGCGCAATGGCGTCGACCTGGGCATCCTCCTCGCAGGCTGGGGCACCGCTGCCGCCGACGCGGACGGCGACGGGCTCACCAACGGCGTCGACCTCGGCATCCTGCTCGCAGGCTGGGGCCCCTGCAACTGACCATTCACCACGGCACCGAACCGATCCGGCATCCATCCAGGCCAGACCGATCACCCAGGAGACATCATGAAGACCCGACGATTCGTCCTGACCCTCGCCGCAGCGATCACCGCCTCGGCCAACGCCCAGTGGGCCACCTTCCAGAAGCAGACCTCGACCCGCATGGTCGCGAGCGCCTCGCTGATCGTGAATCCCAACCTCGAGCACGACTTCGCGGTCGGCGACTTCGACAAGGACGGTGACCTCGACCTGGCCTGCATGCGCAAGTTCCCCGGCTCGGTGCAGGGCGGCTTCCGCGACATCCTCTTCATGAACGAGAGCGGCGTGCTGGTCGACCGCACCGTCGAGTTCGGCGCCGCGTCGGATGCGGCAGGCTCGCAGGGCATGCTCGACCCCGCCAACGACCGCGACGTCGAGGCCTTCGACGTCGACAAGGACGGGTGGCTCGACCTGATCACGGTCACCACGATGAGCGACCAGGTCAGCGCCATGCTCGGCCAGCCTCGCGTGTACCGGAACCTGGGCAACAATGCGCAGGGTCAGTGGCAGGGCTTCCGCTTCGAGGATGCCCGCATCCCGACGATGGTCAGCAAGACCGGCGTCGCCGCGAACCCCCGCTCCTGCGACGCCGCCGTGGCGGACTACACCGGCGACGGCTACGTCGACATCTACTTCGTCGACTACGACACGCCCGAGACCGTCGGCCAGACCATCTGCTACGACCTGAACTCGGACGGCGACACCAGCGACGTCGGCGAGTGCCAGCAGTCCCCGGCCGAGGATGCCGCCAAGGACTACGACAACCGCCTGCTCGTGAACCAGGGCGCGGCCAACCCCGGCTTCTTCACCGACACCGGCACCACCCGCATGACGGCCGCGCAGCTCGCCAGCGAGTTCGGCAACATGTGCGAGCCCGGCGACATGAACCTGGACGGCCGTCCCGACGTGGTCCGCGTCAACACGCTGACGAGCGGCCAGGACGTGGCCGTGTACTACCCCAACGCGGGCGGCACCACCTGGACGAAGGACATCGTCTATCCCAGCCTCGCCCCCTACGGCCTCGGCGTGGATGACCTCAACGGCGACGGCAAGCTCGACTTCATCGTCGCAGACGACGGCCAGGACCGTTACTGCCTGAACACCGGCAACGGCACCGACGGCCTCGCCAACTTCACGACCTACGTGATCTCCGGCAGCCCCTCGGAGTTCGGCAACTCGATCGCGATCGCCGACCTCAACAACGACGGCCGCAAGGACGTCATCGTGACCGACGTCGACAGCGACCTTGGGCCGTTCTGCCCGACCAGTGGTCGTACGACCAAGTTCTACCGGAACACCGGTTCCGACAGCGCCCTGCTGGTCAACGAAGCCGCCACGGTGCCCTCGGGCGAGCAGACCGGGTGGACCGACGCCGCGCTCTTCGACATCAACGGGGACGGCTGGCGCGACATCGTCTCCGGCACCTGCGGCGGCATCAACGTGTACATGAACACTCCCCCGCTCAACATGAGCTGGTCGATCGTCGGCGGCGCGCCGTCGACCGTGCCCCCGGGCCAGGCGACCACGCTCACGGCGAACGCATCGATCGTCGGCGGTGGATCGATCGTCGCCGGCAGCGCGCAACTGTTCACGCGGATCAACAGCGGTTCGTGGACGAACTCGGCACTCACGCCCGTCTCCTCGACGCAGTTCCTGGTCAACCTGCCCGCGCTTGATTGCGGCCAGAGCCTCGACTGGTACATCACCGCCCAGCTCACCAACACCGGCACGGCCCCATGGGCCCTGCCTGCCGGCGGCGCGGCGACGCCGTTCGGCCTCGATCCGGTGTCCGGCACCGAACTGGTCTACTCGAGCGAGTTCGAGAACGGCGCGGAAGGCTGGACCGTCGAGAACACCTCGGTGACCTTTGGGGCCTGGCAGCTGGGCGATCCGATCGCCAGCAACAGCGGCTCCACGCCCGTCCAGTCGGAGAACGACAACTCGGCCGACGGCGTGAACTGCTGGTTCACCGGCCAGGGCACCGTCGGCGGCACCGCCGCCTCGGGCGACCTGGACGGCGGTCCGACCGTACTGGTCTCCCCGGTGTTCACGATCGGTGGCCAGGACGTCACGATCTCCTACGCCCGTTGGTTCGCCTGCGTCGAGCCGACGCAGGCCGAGGTGGACTCGCTGACGGCGGAGGTCCGGGTCGATGGTGGCGCCTGGCGCAACCTCGAGTCCTTCACCTCGGGCACCGGATACTGGGCCGTGCATTCCGCCAATCTGAGCTCGGCGATGGCGCCGGGCAACACGCTGCAGGTCCGGTTCGTCGCGCGCGACAACCCGAACAACTCGACCACCGACGCGGCCATCGACTCGATCCGCATCGAACGCGTGATCTGCACGCAGGCCCCTGCGTGCACGGGTGACCTCGACGCCAGCGGCACCGTGGACGGCGCCGACCTGGGCACGCTGCTCGGCCAGTGGGGCGGCAACGGCCCGGCCGACCTGGACGGCAACGGCCTCGTGGA
>JBEGVK010000092.1:0-2830 GCA_041178405.1 Actinomycetota bacterium
AACGCCGTGAGCGAATAGGTCTTCCCGGTGCCCGCACTCGCCTCGACGACGAGGCGGCCCGACGGCAGCGGATCAGTGAGCCGCAGTTCAGCGACGGGAGACACCGGTGCCGACCCTGTCGACCCTGCCGGCGCGACGGCGATCGGCGTCGCCGGCGATGTCTGCTTCTTGGTCGCTGCCATCAGCCCTCACCGTCCTCGAACGATGACGGTTCGGCATCGTCGGCACCGTCCTCGGCAATCGCTGCGGCGTAGGTGCCCCACACCCACTGAGCGGTTGCCACGGCGCGGCTCGAACCTGCCTGCGTCGCCGTCTCGCGTACGGGATGGGGATCGGTGGACGTCACGGGATCCTCGAGCATCGAGGCCAGCGACAAGCCGGGCCAGAGCATCGACTCGTAGGCGTCTCGGTAGGCATTCTCGAGCGCATTCGCTGCATCGGCTGTACGCCCGCCAGCAAGGAGTTCAGAGGCCGTGTCGAACAGCGGTACGGCATCGCGCATCGACCACAGTGCGAGCTCCACGGCCATCGTCACGATGCGCATGGCACTTCGGTTGCGCTCGACACCGTCGCCGATCAGCGTGAGGGTCAGTCCCCGTGGCGGCTTTCCCGACTCACCGCGCGTGATAAGGATCCCCGACCAGTCGTGCGCGGGGTTCGAGAGGTGCGCTGCGGCAAGTCGTACCGCCAGGGCGAGCCGATGTGACGACTTTGGCCGCCGGTAGTCGATGTCGACCACGATGTGCGCCGGATCCTCGACGTGGACGCTCCGGATGGCACCGTCGATCCGCGTCGTCGAGCTTGCGCTGCCCGACGGATCCACCAGTTCGACGTCGACCCGTTGCTCGACGCACCCGGCGAGCGGCGTGCTCAGCCGCGCTGCGAGATCTGCCATGAGCCAGACCTCGGCGGTCACCGTGTCGAGTGCATGGTCGCCGAGTGCTGCCGGGGGCAGCGTTCCGTCCTGGCGAGCAGCTCCCCGCCACTCGCCGTCGTTGCCGCCGCGTCGCATGGCATCGAGCAGGCTGCGACCGAGCGCGCTGTTCCCGAGTGGGTCGACTCCGATGGAGAGGCCGTCGTCGTCACGCGTCGGATCCGGCGGCAGCCGCACGTCGAGCCGGCGCCGGAGGTAGACCCGTGCCGGGCGGGAGACAGCCTCGGCGAGCAGGTCGATGTCGAAGGAGTCGGGACTGACCGGATCGAGCCGCCACCTGCTGCGCGTGTCGTCGGCTGCGGCGGAGCCTGATCGCTTCGCGATGGCCGCGTCGAGCATCGACCTGTCGAACGTGAAGGGCTGCCGTGTCACCGGCGAGAGGTCCCCGGCGATCAGCGTCCGCTCGTTGAATCCGTGCCGAGGATGGCGCACGACGACGGCGTCGCGGTCACCCGTGATTGCGCCGACCACATCGAGCAGTTCGACGAGCGGCACGACGAAGGGCACTTCCTTGTTGGTGGTGAGATCCGCTCCGGTGCAGGTGACGATCAGCCGATCGCGTGCTGCGAGCACTGCGTCGAGCAGCAGCTGGCGCGACTCGAAGCGCGGGTGCCGTTCGCCGACGCACTGGTTGACCCCGAGGATGTCGTCGCCGTCGAAGGTGCCCGCACGAAGCGCTCCGTCGTCGAGTCCGAGGATGCACACCACTCGAGCGGGCACGCCCTGCACGGGCAGCATCGAGGTGACCGTGATCGACCCGGTGCGCAGGCGCAGCCGTCCAGGCCGGTCGGAGAGCGCCCGGCGGACCAGGCGGATCACATCGTCGATCTCGAGGTCGACAGCGCAGGCCTCGTCGCCGATGACGGCAGCAGCGGCGATCGAGTCGAGCGTCCGGTGGAGCACACGACGGCCCCACGGCTCATCGCTGCTCTCCACGAGCAGCAGGTCGACGATCTCGTGCAGCGCATCGATCCACCCGCCGATAGGCCGACGACCGATGAGTCGCTCGTGGGCCGCAACCAGCCTGCTGACGAGGTCGGCAAGTCCGCCTGCGACCACGGCATCCTCGGTGCCGATGTCGTCGTACGGTGAGATGCCGCCGAACGCAACACGCGGCGTTGGTGCGGGCATCGCCACACCGAGGAGCAGCCGATCGACCAGTGATCGCCACGTGCCTGTCTCGACATCGGAAGGCAGGCCCCACGGGCGGCGATGATCGGCGTCGAAGCCCCAGCGCGCCCCGAGATCGGCGGCCCACGTCGACACTCGCTCGACCGACTCTGCGCTCCAGCCGATCCGCTCCCTGATCGCTGCGTGCTGCACAAGTCCGAGCACGTCGGAGAGGGTGGCGCGACCCGACACCGTGTCGAGCACCGACACGAGAGCGTCGCCGAGCGGGTCGACTGACGACAGCGAACGGTCGCCGATCCGCACCGGCAGCGGCAGGTCGCCCCTCGAGAACACCGGTTCGATCAAAGGGGCAAAGTCCTCGATGCGAGGGCTGATGACCACGACGTCGTGGGCGGCGAGGGTTGGATCGGCGACGAATGCGTGGCCCAGTGCATCTCGGAGCGCCTCGAGTTGGCGTACGTCACCGTGGCAGGCGTGCACCTGGACCGTGCCGTCGTCGGCGCTGAGCCCGAGCGCGCGCGCTGGTGCCGTATCGCGCCGTACGCCGTGCTGCACTGCCCGCAGGATCGACGTCGGTGCCGGTACGGGCGGCTCGTGGACGGCGATCTGCTCGATGTCCGTCGACCCGGCGAGGGCTGCGGCCGCCTCAAGCGACAGTCGCCCCCACGACGAGAGCAAGGGGTTCGTGGTGTGCGATGCGACATCGATCGCCGACCGCGGTTGCAGCGCTCCGGCAAGCCGGTGCGGCGAACTGTGCCAGGCAAC
>JBEGVK010000093.1:0-4969 GCA_041178405.1 Actinomycetota bacterium
CGCTCCTGGAGCTTCTCGCGGTCGTAGTCGCTGTCGGTGTTGTCGATCTCGGCCTTGATCTGGTTGATGCGGCCCTTGATGTCGTCCTCGGAGCCGGCACCCTCGACCAGGGTGGTCTCATCCTTGGTGATGATGATCTTCTTGGCGCGGCCGAGCAGGTCGAGGGTGGTGTTCTCGAGCTTGAGACCCACTTCCTCGCTGATCACCTGGCCGCCGGTGAGGATCGCCATGTCCTGCAGCATCGCCTTGCGGCGCTCGCCGAAGCCGGGGGCCTTCACCGCTGCCGACTTGAACGTGCCGCGGATCTTGTTGACGACGAGCGTGGCGAGGGCCTCGCCCTCGACATCCTCGGCGATGATCACGAGCGGCCGGCCGGTCTGCATGACCTTCTCGAGTACCGGCAGCATGTCGCGCACCGACGAGATCTTCGACGACACGAGGAGGATGTACGGATCCTCGAGCGAGGCCTCCATCCGCTCCATGTCGGTGGCGAAGTACGGCGAGATGTAGCCCTTGTCGAAGCGCATGCCCTCGACGAGGTCCATCTCCATGCCGAACGTCTGGCTCTCCTCGACGGTGATGACGCCGTCCTTGCCGACCTTGTCGATCGCCTCGGAGATCATGTTGCCGATCTCGGTGTCGGCGGCCGAGATGCTGGCCACCTGGGCGATCTGGTCCTTCGAGTCGACCTCCTTGGCGAGATCCTTGATGCTCTGCACGGCAGCGGCAACGCCGGCCTCGATGCCCTTCTTCAGGGTCATCGGGTTGGCGCCGGCGGCCACGTTGCGCAGGCCTTCGCGGACCATGCTCCAGGCGAGGACGGTGGCGGTGGTGGTGCCGTCGCCGGCGACGTCGTCAGTCTTCTTGGCGACTTCCTTCACCAGTTCGGCGCCGATGCGCTCGTAGGGATCCTCGAGCTCGATCTCCTTGGCGATCGACACGCCGTCGTTGGTGATCGTGGGGGCGCCCCACTTCTTTTCGAGCACGACGTTGCGGCCCTTCGGCCCGAGCGTGACGCGCACGGCGTCAGCGAGCTTGTTCATGCCCGCTTCGAGTGCCCGTCGGGCGGTTTCGTCGAAGGCGATCTGCTTGGCCATGTGTATTCCTCCACGGTGAGGTAGTGCTGTCTGATGGTTGTGGCAGCACGGCCGGATTGCCGGCCGGTGCGTCGTGGCCCGGGCTGTCACTCGGGTCACGAGAGTGCTAGCACTCTAAACCTCGGACTGCTAATGCGGCAACCTCGACAGGTCGTCCCAGGTGGCGCCGGCAACGGCCCGCGACGGCAAGCGACGCGGAACGATCCTCAGTGGCGGCCAGTGACGGTCACCGAGGGCGTCGCCCACTCCGGCATCGGCACTCTGGGTGGTGCGTCTGCCGCTTGGTGTCGTCGCCACGCTCCGTGGTGTGCGATGATGCAGCACATGCCCACCGGTGAGATCCTCGTCGTCGAGGACACCCCTGAGTACACGCAGGTGGTGGTGGCTGCCCTGTCGAACGCCGGATACACCGTCCGCAGTGTGACCACGATCGCCGACGCGCTCTCGGCGCTCGACGTCGTCGCCACCGACATGGTCGTGCTCGATCTCGGCCTGCCCGATGGCGACGGATTCGATCTGTGCCGATCCATTCGCGAGCGCACCAACGCCTACATCCTCATCCTCACGGTCCGTGCCGACGAGATCGACCTGTTACTAGGGTTCCGCCTCGGTGCTGACGACTACATGACGAAGCCCTTCTCGACCCGAGAACTCGTCGCTCGCTCCGAGGCGATGATGCGCCGCCCGCGCGGCGACTCGTCGGGTGCGATCATCCGACGGCTGGGCGACCTCACCATCGACCTCCGGTCGCGTGAGTGCCACCTCGGCGGCGAGTCTGTCGAGCTCACCCGGATCGAGTTCGACCTCCTCGCCACCCTGTCGAACGATGTGCGAGCCGTGTTCACGCGTCGCCAGTTGCTCGACCGTGTGTGGGGCGAGGACTGGTACGGCGACGACCATGTCGTCGACGTCCACATCGCCAACCTGCGCAAGAAGATCGATCGTGCCGGGCAGCGCAGCATGATCCGCACGGTTCGCGGCGTCGGCTACGGGTTCACCCCGCACTGATCCACCGGCTTGCAAATGCCGGCAGTGGCTCGCCGGCAGTGGCACAACGGCATTGGTTCGCCGGCATTGGTTCGCCGGCACTTTCTCGCCAGCATGGGGTCAACCGTGGTGAAATCCCGTCCCCAGCGACGACACAGCGACCGCCGGTTTCCTATCGTGTCGGCATGCACGCAGTAGTTGTCGGGGGTGGGGTGTCGGGTCTCGGCAGCGCCCTGTCACTGGCGCGCCGTGGGCATGCAGTCACGGTGATCGAGCGAGACGACACACCGATGCCGGATTCTGCCGACGACGCCTTCGAATGGGAGCGCCGTGGCGCGCCACAGGTGAGGCATAGCCACGCCTTCCTTGCGCGGATGGTGGGACTGCTGCGATCGGAGTACCCCGACGTCTACGCCGCGCTCCTGGCCGAGGGGGCCACGGAGATGCGCTTTGGTGACGACCTTCCACCCACGCTGGTTGGCTTCGAGCGCCAACCCGATGACGACGACCTGGTGATGCTTGCCTGTCGTCGGACGACCTTCGAATGGGTGCTTCGCCGAGCGGCGATTGCAGAGGGGAGCGTCGAGTTCCGCACCGGAGTCGGCGTCGACGGACTGCTCGTCGACGAGCGCGAACACATCGGTACTGCCGAGGGCGTGCCGCGGGTGAGCGGGGTTCGGCTCGCCGACGGCAGCACGGTGTCCGGCGACCTCGTGATTGCGGCTGCGGGTCGCCGAAGCGCCCTCAGCGAGTGGCTGCAGGAGATCGGACTTCCGCCGGTGTCAGAGGACGTCGACGACACCGGGATCGTCTACTTCAGCCGTTTCTATCGACTTGTCGACGGCGCTGACTATCCACCTCGCACGGGGCCGATAGGCGGCGACCTCGGGTACCTGAAGTACGGCGTGTTCGTCGGCGACAACCGCACCTTCAGCGTCACTCTGGCCGCGCCCACCTCCGACGACGAACTCCGCCGCCTGCTGGCGGATCCAGCGGTGTTCGACAACTGTGCCCGACATCTCACGGCCACGGCCCCGTGGCTCGACGGCCGTGCTGAGGCGATCTCGGGCGAGGTGCACGTGATGGCCGGCCTGTTGAATCGCCGTCGGCATTACGTCGTCGATGGCGTGCCGGTGGTAGCCGGGTTGTTGCCCGTCGGCGACGCCGTGCTCTGCACGAACCCGCTCTACGGGCGCGGCTGCACGTTCGCATTCGTCGGTGCGAACCTGCTTGCTCGGTCGATCGACGACCACGGCGACGACCTGTTGCGCCTCGCTGCGGCGTACGACGAGGCGCTGTCGGCCGAACTCGTGCCGTGGTACGAGGCAGCGGTGCAGCAAGACGCAGAGGCCAGGCGGGTGGCAGCGGCGCTGCTGGCGGGCGACGACCCGGATGCCGATACTGGCGACCCCCGCACCTTCATGCGCAGCGTGTTCCGCGATGGGCTGCTGCCGGCGATTCGCTCTGACGCCGTCGTGCTGCGGGCGTTCTTCCGGACGCTCAACCTGCTCTCAGCACCTGACGCACTCGTGAAGGATCCCGATGTCGGCGCCAGGGTGTTCGCCGTGTGGCAGGACCGCGAGAATCGGCCGCCCGAGCCCGCCCTCGGCCCTCGAACCAGGGCCGAACTTCACCACCTGCTCGCAGTCTGAGCGGCTTCGCCGCAGCCACCGGCGCTGCGACCGGTACCCTCCGAGCCATGTCGGCGCGGCGTCGCATCGAGAACCTGCTCGTCACCACCGTCACGGCTGGTTCGCCATCTCGCCGTCCCGACGACCTGGTCGTTGAAGAGCCGATGACCATTCAGCTCGACGGCACGCGGGTTACCACCACGATGCGCACACCCGGCCACGACTTCGAACTCGCTGCCGGCTTCTGCTGCACCGAGGGTCTCCTCGCGGATGTACCGGTCGTCGGCGTGCGGTACTGCGCTGACGGTGCGGCGAGCGACGGAGAGTGGAATGTCGTCACCGTCGAGACTGGCGGGCGCGCCCCCGCTCCGACACCGCGGCTGGGCACGACGACGTCGAGTTGCGGACTCTGTGGCAGCGACGCCATCGACGAGCTGTGCACGCGACTGGCGCCGTTGCCCGAGCTCGCGCCGATCAACCTCGACGTCCTGCTGCGAGTGCCCGACTCAGTGCTGACTGGGCAGGGCCTGTTCGGCAGCACGGGTGCCGTGCACGCCGCCGCCGCATTCGATGCCGACGGCAGCGTGCTGATCACTCGTGAAGACGTCGGCCGTCACAATGCCGTCGACAAGGTGGTCGGGCGGCTGCTGCTCGACGGAAGCCTCCCCGCAACCGGTCTCGGACTGTTCGTCAGCGGTCGGGCGAGCTTCGAGATGGTGCAGAAGGCGTGGGCAGCCGGCTTCTCGACGCTGCTCTCGGTGAGTGCACCCACTGCGCTCGCCGTGCACACGGCTCGTCGAGCTGGCCTGTTCCTCGCCGGATTCGTGCGCGGGGATCGATTCAACGTGTACTCGCCAGAGCGCCTTCCCCGTCCCGAATGACATGGCAGTGGCAGTGGCCGTAGCCTGACGCCATGAGCCAGCACCCCCACGAGTCCGCTGATTCCACGGCCCGCTCGACTACCCCCGCACCATCGAGCCCTGGCGCCGAGGTCAGCCCATCGACGGGGTTGTGCGTGGTCCACCTCTTCTGCAAGCCCACGCCGCTCTTCGACGCCGAGGCTCTCACCGCTGCGGTGAAGGATTCACGGGAGGCAGGCGCGCAGGTGGTGTGCGTGTCCACCCTGGGGCACAAGGCTGATGCGGCGATCATGGCGATGCACCGCGACCAGCGTGAACTCCGCCGACTGCAGAGCGCAGTGCAGCATGCCGGTCTCGAGGTTGTCGACAGCTACGTGAGTCTCACCGAGGTCAG
>JBEGVK010000094.1:0-12580 GCA_041178405.1 Actinomycetota bacterium
GAGCGTTACTCCGGACGTGAACGAGGGTGACCAGTCCCCCTGCTGGACCGTGGACGAGTCGGCAACGAGCACGGTCGTGATCCATGTGCCTCATGCCGGCACATTCATCCCCGACGCCGTCCGCTCCGAGATCCTCCTCGACGACGTCGGCCTGCGCAGCGAGCTGCAGCTGATGACCGACCATTGCACCGACGTCATCGCACGGCTCGTCGCATCGACATGCGATGTCAGCGTATTCGAGAACCGGCTATCGCGGCTTGTCGTCGATCCTGAGCGGTTTCCCGACGAGCGCGAGGAGATGCTCGCCGTCGGAATGGGCGCCGTGTACACGCAGACCTCGAGCCGCCAACCGCTCCGCCATGCCGATGCCGAGCGGGACACCCGCCTGCTCGCCGAGTACTTCGTTCCGTATGCGGCAGCGGTCGAGGCGCTCGTCGAGCGAACACTCCACCGGCATGGACGATGCACGATCATCGACCTGCACTCATATCCCTCGGCGCCACTCCCCTACGAGCGTCGACCCGATGCGCACCGACCCGGGGCGTGCCTCGGCACCGACTGCTTCCACACCTCGGACCTGCTCCGCACGACCGCACTCGCTGCGCTCGAGGGCGTCGAGGGTGGTGTGGCATTCGACTCGCCGTTCAGCGGCACCTACGTCCCGGCACGGCATTTCCGACGCGAGTCGCAGGTCCAGTCGGTGATGGTCGAACTGCGCCGCGACCTGTACCTCGACGATCGGTGCACAGTCATCGACGGGCGCCTGGCAGGGTTAGCCGCCAGGGTCGCCGCACTTGCGGACTCGCTGTCGGGCGGCGCTCAGTAGCCGGGATCGCTCGGCCAGTTCGGCTGGAAGAGATGCCACTGCTCGGGGGCACGGCGGATGAGGAATTCGAGTTCTCGGGCGAGCGAGGCCGTGATCCTGGCGACATCGGCACGAAGTCCGTCACCGCTGCGCTCGACAGCTAGCGGAGGGCGCACCACTGCGTGGTGCCCGTTGACCCGTCGCGTGAAGTACACGCCGATCGGCAGCACGGCAGCACCCGTGCGGATCGCCAGAGTGGCAGGCCCGGCGGGCAGCGTGGTCTGCTCGCCGAAGAACTCGACCGGCACGCCATTGCGGTCGAGGTCACGGTCGCACAGCAGGCACACGATCTCATTGCGCCGCAGGGCAGCGAGCACCGTGGTGCCCACCTCGGGACCGACCGGCACGACGTGCATGCCGAGATTGCGCCGCAGGTCGGCGAACCACTCGAAGAGCTCCGGCGGATCGAGCGCCTCCACCACCACCGTCAGCGGATGGCCGCGGTCTGTCATCCACCTGCCGGCCCACTCCCAGCCGCCAAGGTGCGGCAGGGCGAAGATGCACCCATTGCCCCGCTCGAGGGCGTCGGTGATGTGGTGGAAACCCTCGTGGCTGAAACTGCGGTCGACGGCCTCCTTGCTGAGCGACGGAAGGCGGAAACTCTCGACGTAGTAGCGCGCATAGCTGTCGAACGCCTGCTGCACGGCGACGCGCATCGCCGCTCCGCTCAGCGACGGGTTGACTCGGCGCAGGTGGCGCTCGATCATCTGCCGCTTGCGGATGCTCGTGACGCTGGCGCCTGCGCCGAGTGAGGTGGCTGCGAGTTGGGCAACGGGTGACGGGAGCAACCTCGCGGCGAAGGAGCCCAGACGATATGCGCCAACCGTGACGGCATCGGCGAGCGACGCTTGATGCGCCTCGGCTTCGGTCATGGCTGGCCTGCGGCTGCTACTGCTCGCGCCGGACGACGCGCGAGCGGCGCCGTTCCGTGCGCACCACCCTGCGGCTCTGCCGGCGGCTGCGGCGCAGTTCAATGCGCTCGGCAGTCACCGGCGCCACGGCAGCCTGGCGCCACACCTTCACGAAGCGCTGCACGGCGGTGACGGTGATCAGCGCAAGCATCATCCACAGAATCGGGATGAGCAGCGGCGGGATCAGCAGTCCGATGCAGAGTGCGATGATCCGCTCGGCGCGCTCCATCAGCCCGCCTTTGGCGTCGAGTCCGAGACTCTCGGCCTTGGCGCGCATGTAGCTGATGACCGAGCTGAGCGCCATCACCGCGAAGGGCAGCAGGGCCATGTGCGGCGATTCGGTGGATGCGAAGTGCCAGGCCACACCGCCGAACAGCAGTGCGTCGGCGAATCGGTCGATCGTGGAATCGAAGAAGGCGCCGCGCTGGCTCGAGGAGTTGCTCGCCTTTGCCAGCGCGCCGTCGAGCAGATCGGGCACTGCCGCCAGCACGACCAGCGCAAGGCCGAGTCGCAGTTCCCCTGCGCCCACGGCCACTGCGGCGAGCACGGCAACGAGCAACCCCATCCAGGTGAGATGGTCGGGGGTGAGACCGGTGCGCCGCAGGCCATCGCCGAGCGGCTTCACGGCACGGTCGACCGGGTCGCGGAACTTTCCGTCGAACATCGCCGTCAGGCTAACCGAGGCAGCGGCCTCAGACCGTCCACTCCTCGACCGGATTGTCCTGCACGAGGTGCTCAACGACCGTGCCGTCGACGGCGTCCACCAGCACCAGGCCTCGCCGTCTCGGCGGTTCCTCCGCCGAGTACACCAGCACCCGCCATGTCGGCCGGCTGCGCAGGCCGCGCCAAACCTGCTGCGCCGAGGCATGCCCGACTGCGAACCCGACCGCACCCTGCGCAGCGACAAGGGCCTGCTGCTCGTCGACCGACATACGCCAACCCGACGTGAACGAGTAGACAGCGACTGCGCCGAGTGCCAGAGCAGCCCACAGCAGCCCGCTGTTGACACGCGGCGACGTGTCGGCAGCCACCCACGCCACCGCGCAGCCGGCAGCCATCACGGCGTACAGCACGGCTGGCCGGCGCCGACGGCTGTTGTCGGGGAACGCGTACTCGCCGGCGTGCTCGGCGGCGTTGAGATCGGAGGGAAGTTCGTCGCGGACGTCGTCGGCATCGCGTGGGGAGTGATCGGTCATCGAACGCCATGCTACGGCTCCGTCGCCACGGGCCGCCGCTGTCGGAGTGCTCGCCTCGTCAGTCGAAGAGTGCTGCCGGGCGCTCGCCGGAGGGCGCCGCAAGGCCCAGATGGGCGTAGGCGGAGGGCATCGCTATCCGACCGCGTGGCGTGCGGGCGAGGAAGCCCTGCTGGATGAGGAACGGCTCATACATGTCCTCGACGGTCTCTGGCTGCTCGCCGACGCTGATGGCCACGGTGCTGAGACCGACCGGACCCCCTGCGAACTGCTGGCAGATCGCAGTGAGAATGGCACGGTCGACCTTGTCGAGGCCACGCTCGTCGACGCCGAACAGCTTCAGTCCGTCACGTGCGACATGCTCGGTGACGGTACCGTCGCCGCGCACTTCTGCGTAGTCGCGAACTCGACGCAGCAGTCGGTTGGCGATTCGCGGCGTTCCCCGCGAGCGCCGGGCGATCTCCCACGCTCCCTCGGCTGACACGGTGACCCGCAGGATGCCGGCCGCCCTGCGGACAATGGCCTCAAGTTCGTCGTCGTCGTAGTAGTCGAGCCGGGCGACGAGTCCGAAGCGGTCGCGCAGCGGACCGGTGATCATTCCTGTGCGCGTCGTGGCTCCGACCAGCGTGAAGCGCGGCAGCGACAGGCGGATGCTCGACGCCGCAGGACCCTTGCCGACGACGATGTCGAGCTGAAAGTCCTCCATCGCTGGGTAGAGGATCTCCTCGACAGCGCGCGACAGCCGGTGGATCTCGTCGATGAACAGCACGTCACCTTCGTTGAGCTTGGTGAGGATGGCAGCCAGGTCGCCCGCTCGCTCGAGCGCAGGGCCGGAGGTGATGTGCAACTGCACCTCCATCTCCGCTGCGACGATGCCCGCCATGCTCGTCTTGCCGAGGCCAGGAGGACCGGCGAGGAGCAGGTGGTCGGCCGGCTGGCCACGCCGGCGTGCCGCCTCGAGCACGATGGCGAGGTGCTCTTTCAGTTCGCGCTGGCCGATGAACTCGCTGAGCCGGCGTGGCCGCAGGCCGACCTCGTCGACTGCCTCGGCATCGGTGACCGGGCTGGCTTCGAGGAACTCGTCACGCACGCTTCGACCCCAGCACCTTGAGCGCCTCGCGCAGCAGGGTCGACGCGTCGCCTGCGTCGCCGTTGGCCGACGATGCTGCGTCGCGGAGTGCGTCGCGTATCTCGTCGTGTCCGTAGCCAAGACCGGCTAGGGCCTCGCGAACCGACCCCATCGCCGTGGTGCCCGCACCATGCCCGTCGCCTGCAGACGGCACGCCGCCAGCGTCGAGCACTGGCAGGTCGAGGCGGTTGCGCAGTTCGACGAGCAAGCGCTCGGCGGTCTTCTTGCCCACGCCAGGCACCAGCGTGAGCGCTCCGAGGTCGCCTCCGGCCACGATGTCGACGAGCGCCGACGGCGAGTGCGTGGCGAGGATTGCAAGCGCCAGCGACGGCCCGATGCCGTGCGTGGCGATGAGCACCTGGAACGCCGCTCGCTCGGAGCGCTGCAGGAAGCCGAACAGGGTCTGTCCGTCCTCGCGGATGTGGTGGTGCACGTAGACGAAGGCCGTGGTACCGGGGTGCAGGTCGGCGAGTGCCCGTGGCGTGACGGTGACCAGATAGCCCACGCCGCCCGCCTCGATGAGCGCTGTCGACGCGTCGATGCGCTCGAGGACGGTGCCGCGTAGTGAGCCGATCATGGGCGCACTCCCGCACCGCCAACGGCAAGGCGTCGGCGCATCGGCGCTGCAGCGAGATAGCAGAGCGCGAGCGCAGCCGCATCGGCAGCATCGGCTGGACGCGGCGGCGCACTGAGGCCGAGACGTGCCTGCACCATCCGCTGCACCTGCTCCTTGGGTGCCGCACCCCAGCCAGCTACTGAGTCCTTCACCTGGTTCGGGGTGAACTGCACGACGTCGCACCCCCTGATGGCAGCCTCGGCAAGCGCCACGCCGCTCGCCTGCCCGACGCTCATGGCGGTGCGCACGTTGGTCTGGAAGAAGACCTGCTCGACGGCCACGCCATCGGGCGCATACTCGTCGAACAGGCTGGCGAGATCGCGTCGCAGCGCTGCGAGTCGGCTCGGCAGTTCGTCAGTGGCAGGCGTTCGGATGACACCAAGCGCCACAGGCCGCGTCGAGGCACCCTCCTGTCGCAGCACGGCGTAGCCGCAGCGGGTGAGGCCTGGGTCGATGCCGAGCACGGTGAGGGCGGCCGGGCCGGGCCGGCCGCCGGGCGGAGCGAACACGTGTACGAGACTACCGCCCCGACCGGCGCCAGGTGCGGATGCCGCGCTCGGCCATCCGCCCCCAGTCGGTCCCGCCGTCAGCGGTCGAGTCGCTCGAGTGCCTGCACGAGTTCGCGCACAGGACGGTACGTCACGCCGGCGAGTGCCCGGTGCGCGTACCGGATGATCCCAGAACGATCGAGGATGAACACGCTTCGCCGCACGAACCCGAGAGGGCCGAGCACGCCGTATGCGGATGCGACCGACCTGTCGGTGTCGGCCAGCAGTGGGAAGCGGAAGCCGTGCCTGCCGCTGAAGCGGTCGTGGCTGTCGACGTCCTGGGGCGAGATACCGAGCACCTGCGCGTCGAGTGCCTCGAACTGCGCCAGTTCGTCGTTGTAGCTCACCAGCTGCCGGGTGCACATCGTCGTGTCGTCTCCCGGATAGAACACGAGTACTACTGGCCGGCCGATGCACTCGTCGAGCGAGACGTGGCGACCGCCGTCGGCAGGCAGCGTGAACGACGGCGCCCTGTCGCCAATGCCGACCGTCATGCGCTCACCGACTCCATCAGCGCGTCGCTGATGTCGAAGTTGCTGTAGACGTCCTGCACGTCGTCGTTGTCCTCGAGGGCGTCCATGATTCGCAGGATCTTGCGCGCATCCTCTGCATCGGTGACCTCGACGGTGATGCTCGACACCATCGTGCTCTCGGCGGAGGCGACCGCATAGCCGGCGGCCTCCAGGGCGTCGCGGAGCTCGAACACCGTGGACGGATCGCAGGTGATGCGCCAGCCGTCGCCATCGGCCGAGACATCGTCTGCGCCGGCGTCGAGGGCAGCGAGCATCACGCCGTCCTCGTCGCCTGACGACAGCAGCACCACGCCCCGGCGGCTGAACTGCCATCCGACGGCGCCGGGCTCGGCCATGCTCCCACCCATCTTCGAAAAGACATTGCGCACGTCGGCGCTGGTGCGATTGCGGTTGTCGGTGAGCACGTCGACGAGCATCGCCACGCCGCCCGGCGCATACCCCTCGTAGGTGATCGACTCGTAGTTGCCGCCGTCGTTGAGGCCGGCGCCCCGCTTGATGGCACGGTCGATCGCATCGTTGGTCATCTGCGCGGCCTTCGCCTTCTGCACGACCGTCCGCAGCGTCGCGTTGGACGTGGTGTCAGGCCCGCCCTCGCGCGCCGCCACCTCGAGTTGACGGGCGATCTTGTTGAAGAGCTTGCCCCGCGCCTTGTCGGCAGCGCCCTTCTTGTGCTTGATCGTTGCCCATTTCGAATGGCCCGACATGAGGTGCTCGCTTTCTAGAACCCTGCGACTCGCAGGAATAGCCGGTGCAGACGGAGGTCGTCGGTGAGTTCGGGGTGGAACGACGCTACGAGCGCCGCCCCCTGGCGGGCAACGACAGCGTGGCCCTCGTGGATCGCCAACACCTCGACAGCCGGGCCTGTCGACTCGACCCGAGGGGCGCGGATGAAGACCGCGTGGAACGGTGCCCCGCCATCAGAGTCGCCGAGTCCGCCGATGTCGATGTCGGTCTCGAAGCTGTCGTTCTGGCGTCCGTAGGCGTTGCGCCGTACCACGACGTCGACGACGCCGAAGCTTCGCTGGTCGGGACGGCCGTCGAGGACATCCGCAGCGAGCAGGATCATCCCGGCGCACGTGCCCAAGACCGGAAGGCCGTCGTGCAGCCTGGCCTTCAGCACGTCGAACAGGCCGGACGAGAGCAGCAGCTTCGACATGGTGCTGCTCTCGCCTCCCGGCAGCACGATCGCGTCGATGCCGTCGAGGTCGGCTGGCTGGCGAACCTGTCGCGTGACGACGCCGCAGCGCGTCAGCGCCTGCTCATGCGCGGCAAAGGCTCCCTGCAGGGCAAGCACGCCGACGGTGGGCACGGCCTGTGTGCTCGACATGGTGGCGGCGCCCACCTGGGGGCTCCGGCGTGCGCATCACCAACCGCGCTCGGCGTAACGCTGGTTGACCTCGTCCATGTTGATGCCCGTCATCGGCGCACCGAGTCCCTTGCTCACCTTGGCGAGGATGTCGGGGTCGCGGAAGTGAGTGGTGGCCTCGACGATGGCAGCCGCCCGGCGCGCAGGCTCGTCGCTCTTGAAGATTCCCGATCCGACGAAGACCGCCTCGGCTCCGAGCTGCATCGCGAGTGCGGCGTCCGCCGGCGTGGCGATACCCCCTGCGCAGAACAGCGGCACCGGCAGCCAGCCGGTCTGTGCAATCTCCTGCACCAGCGGCAGCGGGGCCTGCAGCTGCTTGGCCCACTGGAACAGTTCGGCCGCGTCGGCCTGGGTGATCCTGCGGATGTCGCCGATGATGCTGCGAAGGTGCCGAACCGCCTCGACGATGTTGCCGGTGCCCGCTTCGCCCTTGCTGCGGATCATGCAGGCGCCCTCGCTAATGCGGCGCAGCGCCTCGCCGAGGTTCGTGGCTCCGCAGACGAACGGCGTGACGAACGCAAACTTGTCGATGTGGTGCGCCTCGTCGGCCGGAGTGAGGACCTCGCTCTCGTCGATGTAGTCGACGCCGAGCGACTGGAGGATCTGCGCCTCGACGAAATGGCCGATTCGCGCCTTGGCCATCACCGGGATACCGACGGCCTTCTTGATGCCCTCGATCATCTCGGGATCGCTCATGCGCGCCACGCCACCGTCCTTGCGGATGTCAGCGGGAACACGCTCGAGCGCCATCACCGCAGACGCACCGGCGTCCTCGGCGATCTTGGCCTGCTCGGGCGTGACGACGTCCATGATGACGCCGCCCTTCAGCATCTCGGCAAGGCCCCGCTTGACCTCATAGGTACCTGTGGCGCGCGGCGAACGGTCGGTCATGCCGCTGAGCGTATCCGAGGTGCCCCGTCAGGACACGGCCGAGAACGTGCTGGCCTTTGCCAGTTCGACCCAGGTGCGGCCCGGTGTCAGCAGGATCGGCGAGCCGTCGTCGGCCAGCAGTTGGATCGGCGACAGCCGGTCGGACCTCGACCAGATTCCCCGGATCAGCACGCCACCCGTGAACACGAACACCTCACCCGAGCCGATGGTCTGCGCCTCGGGACTGCGGTTGTCGGCGGGGCTGGGTCGGTACTGCACCACCATCACGATGACGTTGTTGGTGGAAATCGGACCTGACAGCGCGTCCTCGTGGGCCACGCCACCGTTGGTGCGCCAGTAGCGGTCGGTCGCAGGGTCGTAGGTCCACTCGATCGCCAGACCCTCCATCGTTCCCTCGATGCGCGATGCGGGGTCTCCTATGGCGGTGCTGCCGGCGGCACGGAATCGGAACTGGGGCGGCGGGGGCACGGCGTCGTCGGGTGCCAGCAGCCAGGCGCCGGACGTGGTTGCGAACAGGTCGTGCGGAGCGGGTCGGTCGTCGTCGCGGTAGAAGCCGACGCTGTCGTAGATCGACTGGCGCAGGCCGCTGAGCTCGATCAGGTCGCTGTCCTCGATGGCCTCGGTGACGGCGTCGTTGCCGCCGCTCCAGACGAACAACGGCCGGATGAGCGAGCCGAGCAGGTCGATGTCCTGCGTGCGGCCCGACCGGATCGGCCCCACGGGATCTGCCCCGGTGCTGTGGAACACTGCCGCGAACCGAGTCTGGACCTCGACGATCTCCTCGAACACGATGTCGGCCTCGTTGAGTCCGCTCTGAGGACGTGCTCGCTCGTTGTTGTCGATCTTCACCACCAGCGCCGGCCGTGCTGCTGCTGTCGCATCGACTGCTGGCAGGCCGGTGAGCGGGTACACCGGACCGGTCCAGGCCTCAGTCGAGATCGGCGCCGTCGATCCGGACGACGGTGGCGTCGTGGAGGCCGTCGAGCCGCTCGTGACCTGCACGGAGGTTGGCGCCGACGTGCCGGTGCCGCCGCACGCTGCAGCGGCCCCGAGAAGGGCGACGACAACGGCGACTACACGACGGCTCACAGTTCCCTCAGCAGTGCGATGCGCTCCTCGAGAGGAGGGTGGGTGTTGAACATGCGATTCCAGAATCCGAGCCGACCGTGGTCGGCGACTCCCGACATCGGCTGCTCGATCCACATGTGTGCCGTCGCCGTCGTGGCCGAGTGGGTGGCGGTGGTGTCGGCCTGCAGCTTCTCGAGTGCCGAGATGAGGCCGGGCGGATATCGCGTCATCTGACAGGCGCTGACATCAGCGAGCGTCTCGCGCCGGCGGCTTACGGCCGCCTGCATTGCCTTCGCAGCGATCGGCGAGAGCAGCAGCAGCACGAAGCCGACGAGCGCCAGCGGATTCGAGCCGTTCGAGTGGTCGCCCGAGCGGCGTTCGCGGCCGCCATTCCACCACGCCATCCGGATCCCGATGTTGCTGAGGAGCGCCACGGTGCCGACCAGCGTGACGGCGAGGGTGCTCACGAGGATGTCGTAATTGCGGATGTGCGACAGTTCGTGGGCCACGACGCCCTCGAGCTCGACTCGGTTCATGGTGTCGAGCAGGCCGGTGGTGACAGCGATCGCAGCGTGCTTCGGATCGCGGCCAGTCGCGAACGCGTTCGGCGCCGGATCGTCGATGACGTACACGCCTGGCTTGGGAAGACCGCTCGCCAGGCACAGTCCCTCGACGAGGTTGTGCAGGCGCTGGAACTCGACCGGATCGGCGGGGCGCGCCCGGCTGACGGCCAGCGCGATCCTGTCGGCCTTCCAGTACGAGCCGAAGGCAACAGCGGCGCTGATGGCGAGTGCGACCACCGTGGCGGCCGAGCCGTTGCCGAGCAGCAGGCCGAATGCACCGCCGACGAGCGTGACGACGACGACGAATCCGGCGATCAGGAGGATGGAACGGCGCTTGTTGGCGCGTACGAGCTCGAACATGGAGTCAGAACTGGACCTTCGGAACCTCGCGCGATGCGTCGTCGGTCTCGAAGTACTGGCGCTCGGTGAAGTTGAACATCTTTCCGATGACGAGCGTCGGGAACACGTGCAGACGGTTGTTGTACGACAGGACGCTGTCGTTGTAGAACTGCCGGGCGTAGGCGACGCGGCCCTCGGTTGCCGTCAGCTCTTCCTGCAGCGCGAGGAAGTTCTGGTTTGCCTTCAGGTCCGGGTAGCGCTCGCTGAGCGCGAACAGCTGGCGAAGTGCGCCGGTGAGGGCATTCGACGGCTCGGCTTGGCCCTGCGGCGTGGACGGAGCGGCCATCGCCGAATTGCGGGCGTTGATGACGGCCTCGAGCGTCTGGCGCTCGTGGGCGGCGTAGCCCTTCACGGTCTCGACGAGGTTCGGCACGAGGTCGATGCGCCGCTTGAGTTGCACGTCGATCTGCGACCAGGCGTTGTCGACCTGGTTGCGGGCGCGGACGAGGCCGTTGTACGACAGCACGACGAACAGCGCCAGCACGACGACGATGGCGAGGATCACCCAGCCCATGGAGCACTCCGGGGTTCGGGGCGCCGATGGCGCCGTTACCTCGTCATCATACGGGTGCGCCACCGGCGAAGGGGTGACGGCGGCCGCAGCGAGAGCCACTCCGACCGGCTGGTGCCAGATGGCAGCAGCCGCCGGTACCGATCGACGTACCGGTCGGCCAGGGTGCTCATCGAGTAGTGGTCGGCCCGCTGGCTGCCTGCCGCGACCAGGCGGTTGGCCAGTGCGGGATCCTCGAGGAGTCGCCGCAGAGCACCGGCGAGTGCGCCGGCATCCCCCGGCGGGACCAGCAGTGCGTCGACGTCGTCGGTGGCGACATTTCGATAGCCGTCGAGTGCGCTCGCCGCGATGGCGGTGCCCGCTGCCATCGCCTCGATCAGCACGACGCCGAACGACTCTCCGTGCAGCGACGGTGCACAGAACACGTCGGCGCCCTTCAGCCTTGCGATCTTGTCGGCATCGCTAAGGCGCCCCAGCCATTCGATGCGCCGGTCGCCGGCAGTGGCGGCCCGCAGCCGCTCGGTGTCGGGACCCGTGCTCGCCACCCACAGTCGAACGTCGTCGGGCAGCTGCGCCATCGCTGCGATGAGCACATCGAGGCCCTTGCGCTCCTCGTGACGGCCGCAGAAAAAGATGGTGCGACCAGATGTCGGCCATGCTGGCGCCGTTCGGTACTCGTCGAGCTCGACGCCGTTGTACAGCACGTCGTACTCGCCGCCGATCGCCGCCTGGACGAGTGCGAGGGCATCCTTCGACACCACCACCCTGTCGTCGAGGTTCTCCGCTGCACGGCGGATGAGGCCGTTGAGGTACCGGTAGCTCGCGCTCTGGCCAGCAGCATGGAACGTGCCGATGGTCGGTGCGGTGTGCATGAGCAGCGCCGTCTGGGTGGGGCCGGGTGCGAATGGCTCATGCAGGTGCAGGACGTCGAACTGCTCCTCGACGAGGACGCGCATCGTGCGCAGCGCAGCGGCGGGGTCGGGTGCGAGCGGCGCGACCGACCCGTTGGCCGACGTGGGCAGGCTGTTGCCGAGCGGGGTGACGAACGTTGCAGGCGGTGGTCCGTCGCATGGTCCGAGCACGCGTGTCTCGATGCCTCGGCGGCGCAGTTCGCGCGCCAGGCCCAGCACCTGCGCCTGCACGCCGCCCGGCACCGACAGGCTGTACGGGCACACCATCCCCACCCGCAGCAGGCGGCGGTCGGCGGTCATGAGGTCAGGCGCTGCCGTCAGTACAGGCGCGCCGTGAGCTTCTTGCGGTAGGCGGCGGTCCGCGGATCGAACGGGCCCATGATCTCGAGGATGTCGACGAACTGCTGACGCGCCTCGTCGTCAGTCTTCACCCGCTCGAGCAGAGCGGTGAGCGTGGCATCGTGGTCGTCGTCGGGGGCGACAGAGGTTCGGGCCTTGGCCGCCACGTGCCGGGTGCGCTCGGTCTCGGGTATGCGGGCCAGGAACTGCAGTGCCTGCTCGTTCTCGCCGCGGGCGACGAGCAGCTCGGCGAGGCCGACGATCGCGTCCTCGTTGCCCGGCTCGAGCTCGAGCGCTGCACGGAATGATCCCTCTGTCCCCTCGGCGAGCAGCGCCTGCACGGTGAGCTGGCCCTCTGTGGGCAGCAGCGTGTTGACGAACTCCTGCACGACGTGCTCGGGGTACGCACCCATGAACCCGTCGACCACCTGTCCGTCGCGGACGGCGTAGACGGCAGGGATGCTCTGCACCTGGAACGCCTGGGCGATGCCAGGGTTCTTGTCGGTGTCGACCTTCGCCAGCACCACCTTGCCATGTGTGGCCCCGACCACCTTCTCGAGGATGGGGCCGAGCTGCTGACAGGGGCCGCACCACTCGGCCCACAGGTCGACGACGACCGGCACCGTCTTCGATCGCTCGATGACCTCCGCCTGGAATGTCGCATCGGTGACGTCGATTGCCATGCCCGCACCATACCGGCGGTACCGTGCGGGCATGCCTGCCGAGCTGCCGCCGGC
>JBEGVK010000095.1:0-6276 GCA_041178405.1 Actinomycetota bacterium
AGGTGGTCGTGCAGCAGCACCTTGGGATAGGCGCGGAACTCGTCGAGTCGGTGGTCGGGGTGCGCTGTCATTGGGCCATTGTGCCGAGCCGGGCGACGGAGGCGCGGCGGGCTTTCATCGCCCATTGTGGACGATGCGACGTATAGCCGTGTATCCAGCCTCGAGGACGGTCGGTTTCGGGCGGATGCCGCCCACTGCCCGAGTAGTACGGGTCAGATCACGCTCGGCGACCCGAAGTATCCGCTCATGTCCACGATGATGTGGGTCGTGGTGTTGGCGTAGAGGCAGATCTCATTGTCCGGCGAGAGGAGGGCGATGGCGCCGTTTGCCACATTCACGTCCTTGACGAAGTTGAGGGTCGAGGCGGTCGGCCTAGTGCCGCAGGGGTAGAGCGTGACGAAACCCGCCCCCGTCGTCTGGGCGGCCGTGACGTTGAGCAGGACCGCATCGACGTCGGCGAGGCCGATCACGCTGGAGAGATCGACGCGAAGCTCGATGAGACCGCCGATGGCGACCTTCGTGACAGCGACCTCCCCCTGCTCGTAGCCGGGTCGGGTGTCGATGATGCGGCTCGGGCCGTATCGGTTGACGTCGCTGCCGGTGAGCAGGTAGCCGCTGACATCAATGACCACGTGAGTGGGCGTCGACACTGAGACGCACAGTCGCCCGCTGGGAGACAGCGGGGTTACGACACCGTTGGCGACGCTCGTGCCCTTCACATAGTTGACGCTGGAGATCAGCGGTGCAAGCCCACACGGATAGACCTTGATGTTTCCGGCCCCAGAGGCCTGTGTCGCAGTGACATTGAGCACTACTGCAGCGACGCCATCGGCAGGAATGTCGGCTACGCCAACTACCTCGAGTTCAAGCGGCGCGGTGGGGCTGACCAGCTGCTTGGTGACCGTGATGGCCCCCTGGTCGTAGGTCGGCCGCGTGTCGACGAGCCGGGAGGGTCCCACTGGCCCAAACCCGGCCTCGATGGCGAACCAGCCACTGATGTCGATGACGATGTGGGTTGGCGTCTTGGCGTAGACGCAGACGTCGCCGTCGGGAGAGAGTGGTACGACAACGTTGTTCGCCACTGTGCGGCCGGCGATGTAGTTGAGGCTTGACGCTGTCGGCCGGACACCACACGGATAGGCGGTCACGAACCCGGCCCCTGTCGCCTGGGTGGCGGTGACGTTCAGCGCCACTGCGAGGGCGCCGGCGTCGGGCACGCCTGCGGCACCGGCCACCCTGAGCGTGAGTTCGCTGGTGCCGCCGACGAGAGCCTTGGTGACGGTGATGGCCCCCTGCGCGTAGGCGGGGCGCGTATCGACGAGCCGCAGCGGGCCGACCGCGTTGAACAGCGGAGTCGTGACGGCAACGGTCACCGTTGCGGTGTCGCAGGCGCCGCCCTCGACGCTGTTGCACGCGGTATACGTGAATGAGTGCCCGAGCGGCGACGTTGCCGTGTACGAGATGGTCGAGCCATCGGTGGTGGCGGTGCCGCCGACGGAGTCGTAGATGTCAGTGATGGTCAGGTCGGAGCCTGCGGCAAAGCCGGAGTCACTAGAGGTGCCGCTGTCGTTGGCGAGCACGTCGAGGGAAGTCTCGACGCCGTAGTCGACATCGGCGTTGTCGTCTGCCGCAGAGACCGTGGTGACGGCTTCAACAGCGCCGATGTCGCAGGAACCGTTGGCCGGACGCGTGACGCCTCGCTGGTCGACCGGAGATCCGATGCACAGGGCGTGTGCGGAGGGAATGACATCTCGCAGCGCACCGCCGATGACGGGAAGTCGAGTGCTCCCCGCATCGCCGCCGTTGTCGGCGAATGCGCCCAGTGAGCTGGCGGCAACGCCGAGATCGTCGGTTGCGTCGTTGAGATCAGTGCAGGTGGACGTGGTGAGCTCGGCGTTGTAGCCGACCGACGTGAGCGACAGGTTGCAGGCCGGACCGGTGCCGGCCCCGCCGTCGGAGATCACAGAAGCACCGATCGAGATGGCGGTCGTTGCATCATCGGCGATCGCCGACGAGCCCGACGGCGGAGCGCTGTTGTCGGTGATGGTGACGTACCGGATGGTGAGCGGCGTGCTGCCTGTCACGTAGAGAGCGCCGCCGTCTTCGGCAGCGAGATTGCCCCAGAAGGTCGACGAGGTGATCGAGCTCGGCGTGTCGCCGCTGAGGAAGACGGCGCCGCCACGGCCAGAGACATCGGTGCCGGCTGCGGCCGAGTTCAGGCTGAAGAGCGACGACTCGATCTCGAAGTTCTTGGTGCTGTTGCTGTCGAAGTAGATCGCACCTCCGTTGCCGCTGCCGGTCGTCGCGCCATCTCCGCTGGCCCGAGAACCGACCAGGTTGCCGGTGAAGACGCTCTGTGCGATGGACAGCTCCGGCCGGTAGAGGGCGTAGTTGATGCCGGCGATGGCGCCGCCGTTGCCAGCGCCACCGCCGTTGCCGGAGGTGCCGACGCCGCCGCTGCCCGCGTAGTTGTAGGAGAAGTTGCAGCCGGTGACGGTGATGGTGCTGCCCCAGTTGAAGACCGCTCCGCCGTCGCCGCCCGGCCCGCCGTAGACAGTGCCGCCGCCGTCGCGTGTCTCGGTGCCGTTGCCGGCGTGGTTGTACGAGAACGACGTCGACTGGATGTCGAGGCCGAGTGGGCCGGTGGTCTTGATCGCCCCGCCGCCACCTCCCGACTGGCCGTAGTCGATACCGGTCGTGATGCCAGAACCACCCGCGTCGCCGGCGCTGTTGAAGTTGAAGATGCTGGCGGTGATGGTTGCTGCAAGCGTTCCGACGCCGTTGATGCTGAGGCTGACGGCCCCGCCACCGCCGCCGTTGCCGACATTTGACAGCGCGGACGATCCGTCACCGGCGCTGTTGCTGATGAACGTGGAGTCGTGAATGGTGATGTCGTTCGACTGCAGGCGCAATGCGCCGCCCTCGCCGCCTGGTCGGCCGTTGATGTCGGTTGTGCTGCCCGAGTTGCCGGCGCGGTTGTCGTTGAAGTCGCTGCCGGTCACCTCGATCGTCGGCACCACGATCCATGCTGCGCCGCCGGAGCCGCCCGCCGAACCCCACTGGCCGGTCGAGTCGGCACCGTCGCCGGCCCGGTTGCCGT
Organism: Actinomycetota bacterium; assembly: GCA_041178405.1. Classification (GTDB taxonomy): domain Bacteria; phylum Actinomycetota; class Acidimicrobiia; order Acidimicrobiales; family Ilumatobacteraceae; genus UBA668. The sequence goes on from JBEGVK010000095.1 coordinate 3,101, forward strand.
TGAACTGCGAGTCGGTGATGGAGACCTTGGCAGAAGTGTTCTCCAGCACGGCGATTGCGCCGCCATGTCCGCCGCCGCTCTCCTGCAGGTTGGCGCTGTCGAGGCTGCCGTCACCGGCACGGTTGTCGGTGGCGGTGACGTTCTCGAGCGTGACGCTCGCAAGGCTGTAGATCGCTCCACCACTGCCCCCGTTGGTGTTGCCCGTCGATGCAAGGCCGGCGTCGCCGGCGGAGTTTCCTTCGAGTCCGACGTTGTTGAGCGTGAGCGGCGCCGTGTTGGAGCGGATGGCACCGCCATTGGCGCCGTCGGCATCGGCGGTCGCTGCGTCGGGAGCCTCGCCGTTGACGAGGTTGACGTTCGCCATGGTGAGCGCACCGAGGCCGCGAACATCGATGAGGCGCTCGTTGGAGCACGAGGCATCGAGCGTGATCGTGGCCCGATTGGTGCTCGACGGACCGTCGATCGTGACCGTATCGGTTGCTGTGATGTCGAAGTCGCCGCCGGCATTGGCGTCGTCGTTCCCGCCGCAGCCGAGCGAGATCGAGTAGGTGGTCTCGGCAAGCATGATGATGTCGGCCCCGGAAGAGCTGTTGGCCTGCGAGATGGCTTCGCGCAGCGATGTCTGACCGTCGCTGGCGACGACATCGGCACCCGTGGTGACAGTGATGTCTGCGGCTGGCGCAATGACGTCGGTGGCCGACGGCCGGGTAGCCACGGCGGTGCTGGGAGCCGTGAGTCCGATCAGGCCTGCGGCGACCGCCGCCTGACCCCACCTGGATCGGCGCCGCAGGCGTCGGGAAACGTCGGTGTGGATGGTGGGATGGTGGGCGGCGTGGCGGCGCATGGATCCGACGCTAGGACAGCCGTCCGTCGACGTCGGGCATGTCGGGTGGGCCCCGCCTGAGGTTTCCTGAAGTAACTCTCCAGCGGCGCAGGGATTGCGCCGATGAACGAGCGGTAGGGTCAGCCATGCCCGATCGGCGCGTCGTGCGGCGGTTCGGGGCGCGCCAGGAGAGGTGTCGAGCCAGATGAAGCATCGGGGTCCGCGAGCGAGCACGGTGACGCTGCGGCGTCGATCGGCAGCGGTGGTGGCCGCAGTGGTCTCAGTGGCCGTGATCGCCGGCAGCGGCTCGATGACGTCTGCTGCACCATCATCGCCGGTGACCTCTGCGAAGGATCCGCGACTGGCCGCCGAGTTCGTCGAGGGCGACGTGATCGTCGGATTCGTCCCGGGCACGCCAGCACATGTCCGAGGCCGGGCACTCGCCTCGATCGGCGCAGCGGCGTCGCGTCAGCTGTCACCGCTCGACGCTGATGCCGCGCTCGTTCGGCTGGCAGGCGGCCGCACCACGTCGGCGGCACTGGCGGCGCTCGATCGCAATCCCAATGTGCGCTACGCCGAGCCCAACTACGTCGTGCAGTCTGCATTCGACTCGAACGACACGTACTTCACCAACGGCTCGCTCTGGGGCATGTACGGCGATACATCCACGCCGGCGAACTCGTTCGGCAGCCAGGCGGCCGAGGCGTGGTCGGCTGGCAACATCGGCTCGTCGTCGGTGTACGTGGGAGTGATCGACGAGGGCATCGATATCAACCATCCCGATCTGGCGTCGAATGTGTGGACGAATCCCGTCGACCCGGCGAATGGCGTCGACGACGACGGCAACGGATATGTCGACGACGTCAACGGGTGGGACTTCGACGGCAACAACAACTCGGTGTTCGACGGCGCAGGCGACGACCACGGCACGCACGTGGCCGGCACGATCGGCGGCGTCGGGGGCAACGGTGCGGGCGTGGCGGGCGTGAACTGGGACGTCACGATGATCTCGGCCAAGTTCCTCGGCTCGGCCGGCGGCACCACGGCAAATGCGATCCTCGCCGTCGACTACATCACCAACCTGAAGAACCGACTCGGCCTCAACATCGTTGCCACGAGCAACTCGTGGGGCGGCGGCGGGTTCAGCCAGGGACTGCTCGACGCCATCAACCGCGGCGGCGACGCCGGGATCCTCTTCGTGGCAGCGGCCGGCAACTCGAACTCGAACAACGATGCGGGCTCGTACTACCCGGCGAACTACCAGTGCACCACCACTGCAGCCGGTGCGCCGCGCGGCTGGGACTGCATGATCACGGTGGCAGCCATCGACTCGACGGGTGCCAAGGCCTCGTTCTCGAGCTACGGAGCCACCACGGTGGATCTCGGCGCACCGGGTGTCGGGGTGAACTCGACGACACCGTCGAACTCGTACGCCTCGTACAGCGGTACGTCGATGGCCACGCCGCACGTCAGCGGTGCAGTGGCGCTGTGCGCCTCGATGAGCGCCGCCATGTCGGCGCAGGAACTCCGCACGGCAGTGCTGGCCTCGACGGTGGCCACACCGTCGATGACGGGCACGACGGTGACGGGTGGCCGACTCGACGTCGGCTCGATGACAGGCCAGTGCGAGTCGCCGAGCGCGCCAGTCACGGGCGCGCCCACCAACCTGACGGCAACTGCCCTGTCGGCGATGTCGATCCGCCTCGACTGGATCGACGGCACGACAGCCGAGACCTATCACGAGGTGCAGCGGTCGACCGGGGCTTGCACCACGTGGGTGGCGGCATCGACTCTCGGTGCCAACAGCACGTCGGCCGTCATCGGCGCACTGCAGCCGTCGACGACGTACTGCTTCCGCGTGCGGGCCGGCAACCGGTTCGACACTGGCAACGGCCTCAGTGTCACCGAGTGGACCAATATCGCCTCGGCCACCACCGACTCGGCCCCCGATCCGTATCTGTGCAGTGCGGTGCCCTTCACGTGGCACGACGCTGCTGGCGGAACCGGGCTCACGATGTCGGACGACTCCTCGATCCGGATGCGCCTGCCATTCACGTTCGCCTTCTATGACGAGGTGTTCGAGTCGATCGATATCAGCTCGAACGGCTACGTGACGTTCGGGTCCGGAGCGACCGCCTACTCGAATGGATCGATCCCGACCGCCGGCGTCCCCGACGGGTTCGTCGCCCCGATGTGGGACGACCTCAACCCTGGCGCTGGTGGCAGCGTGAGCACCAAGACGTTCGGCGCGGCGCCGGAGCGGACATTCGTGATCTCGTGGGAGAACGTGCCGCACTATTCGGTCGCTGGCAGTGCCGTCACCTTCCAGGTGGCTTTCGATGAGGCCACCCAG
>JBEGVK010000096.1:0-3385 GCA_041178405.1 Actinomycetota bacterium
ACTTGTCGACCGCCCGCATGAGGCCGAGGTTGCCCTCCTGGATGAGGTCGAGGAACTGCATGCCTCGCCCGCTGTAGCGCTTGGCGATGCTCACCACCAGCCGGAGGTTCGCCTGGATCAGTTCGCTCTTGGCCTGCTGCCCGACCTGCACGATCCGAATCAGGCGGCGCTGCTCGCTGCGGTCGACCGGACCCACCGCATGGAGTGCGTCGAGCGACGACGCCGCATCGTTGCCCTGCACGATCGACTGGGCGAGGCGGCGTTCGTCGTCGGGCGACAGCAGGTCGACGCGCCCGATCTCCTTCAGGTACATGCGTACCGTGTCGGGGCTGGAGCCCTCTCCCGATCGCTCGGCAGCGGTCCGCTCGGAGCGTCGCCGTTCCCGACGCCGCAGCAGGCCCTCGGCTGCCTCGACATCCGCCTCGTCAGCTTTGGCAATGCCGGCAGGCGGGGTGATGTCGAACAGTTCGTCCTCGCCGGTCTCGATGGCGATGCCGTGCTCGCCGAGCGACGCGTGCAGCCAGATGAGGTTGTCGCCGGTGAGCTCGACGTCTCGGAGCACCTGGAGGATCTCCTCCGCATGGAGCACGCCGAGGCTGCGGCCCCGTGTGATGAGCGCATGCCACTCTCCATCGCCGACTGTCGGATACGGCGAGAGAATCGGTTGTGCGTCAGTCGTGCGGTTCACCATTCTCCCCAGCGATGTCCCCGAGCCACAGTAGCAATTGCTCGGCCGCGCCCTGGGCAGTGACCGGATCGTCGAGTTGCTCGAGCAGCACCCGCGCATCGCGCAAATCGTGCAGTCGCTCCTCCGACAGGTCGGATCGGTGCCGTGCGAGTTCTCGGCGGGCCGCGGCCGCAATCAGGTTGCGAGCCTCGATCTCGGCCACGACCTCGAGGTCTGCGACAGCAGCGCGCTCGATGTACTCGCGGGCTTCGGGATCAGCGGCCTCGAGCGATGCATCGACGTTCCCGCTCGCTGAGGACACCGCAACGAAGGCCCGGCGGGCGACGTCGTCGACGAACAGCGACTCGAGCAGCCAGTCGGCGATCGAGTTCCAGTCCTGGAGGAGCAGCACGATCGCCGCAAACTCGGCGTTCTCCCGGGTGCCCGCACGGCGAGATGGCGCCACGCTGACGACGGGAGCACGGACGCCCTTGGCGGCCAGCGACACGAGGTCGGCGACGGGCAGGCCGACGTGGGCGGCGACCTGGCCTGCGTAGAGGGTGCGCACGTTCTGGTTGGGGTGCTCGTTCACGATCGCCATTGCCTCACCTGCCACCCGGGCCCGGTCCTCCGGAGAGCGCAGCGGCCGGGCGTTGAGGACTCGGCCAAGGCGGAAGCCGAGGAACGGCTCGGCCCGCTCGACGGCCTCGCGCAGCGCCCTGGGGTCGGAGACACTGAGGTCGCCTGGATCCTTCCCGTCGGGAAAGTGGGCGACGCGCACCTGCAGCTTGTAGCGCTCCTCCCATTCGTAGAAGCGCTGAGCTGCGCCCTGTCCGGCGGCATCGGCGTCGAAGGCCAGCACGACACTCGAGGCAAACCGCTTCAGCAGACGCACATGGTCCTCGGTGAGCGCCGTGCCGCACGTCGCGACGGCGAGCGGCACTCCGGCCCGGTGGAAGCCGATCACGTCGGTGTAGCCCTCGCACACGACTACCTGATCGGCAGTGACCACCTGGTTCTTCACCCAATTCAGGCCGTAGAGCGTCTTCGACTTGGCATAGATCACCGTCTCGCTCGAGTTCTTGTACTTCGCAGGATCGGTGCTGCCGGGCAGCACCCGGCCGCCGAACGCCACCGGTTCGCCGCTGTCCGTGTAGATGGGGAACATCACCCTGCCGCGGAACGAGTCCTGCAAGCGCCCTGACTTGTTGGTGAAGGCCAGACCCGTGTCGCGCGCCACCTCGGCAGGAAGCCGGAGGTCGCGGACAAGTGCGTCCCAGTCGTCGGGGGCCCAGCCGAGCCTGAAGGTGCGCGCAATGTCGCCCGACAGCCCTCGCCGTCGCAGGTAGTCGCGGGCCGGCCGGGCTGCTGGATCCTCGAGCAGTCGCCGGTGGTACCAGTCGACAGCGAGCTCCATCGCCTCGACCAGCTGCTTGCGACGCTGCCTGTCGCGGCCTTCGCCTCCGGTGGTGTATCGCAGTTGGATGCCGTTGGCAGCTGCCAGTTTCTCCACAGCCGCGACGAAGTCGACGTGCTCGATCTCCTGCACGAACTTGAACACATCGCCCGCAGCGCCACACCCGAAGCAGCGATAGCGGCCCATCTCGTCGCGTACGTTGAACGACCCTGACTTCTCGGCGTGGAACGGGCACAGGCCGACCCAGTTGCGTCCCACACGCCGCAATGCCACATATTGCTGGACGACGTCGGAGATGACTGCGATCGACCGCAGACGCTCGAGGTCTTCTTCGACGATCGCCATACCGACCGAACCATACCCAAGCCCGTTGGCGGGCGGGCACGGCCGAACGGCTCACCGTTCGGCTCTCAGCGCTCCTGGGGCGGAGGCGGTTCCTCGGGGATCTCGATCGTGTCGGGCCGGTCGCCGGCCTGCAGCGAGAACCCCACCGATGCCACCAGCACGAGTGCGATGACGGTGAGCGACAGCCAGGTAGGGATCTGGTACCAGTCGTGGACGATCATCTTCACGCCGACGAAGGCCAGGATGATGGCAAGGCCCTGCTGCAGGTAGCCGAATCGAGCGTGCATGTCGGCCAGCAGGAAGTAGAGCGCCCGCAGGCCGAGGATGGCGAAGGCGTTCGACGAGAACACGATGAACTGCTCGCGGCTCACGGCCAGCACCGCCGGCACCGAGTCGACGGCGAACAGCACGTCGGTGAGCTCGATGAGCAGCAGCACGGCGAACAGCGGCGTGGCCATCCGCACCCCGTTCACCCTCGTGAAGAGGCGCTGGCCGTCGAGCTCGTCGGTCATCGGCACCACTCGGTGGATGGCCTTCAGGAATCGGCTGCGGCCTGGATCGACGTGCTCGTCGCCGCTGAGGACGAGCTTGCCCGCCGTGTACAGCAGGAACGCGCCGAACACGTACAGGGTCCATGCGAAGTTCTCGATGATCGCCACGCCAGCGAAGATGAACGCCGCCCTCATGATGAGCGCCCCGAAGATGCCCCAGAAGAGCACTCGGTGCTGGTACCTGGGCGGCACCCTGAAATAGCTGAGGATCAGGGCCCAGACGAAGACGTTGTCGATGCTCAGGCTCTTCTCGATGAGGTAGCCCGAGTAGTACTCGCCGGCAGCACCGCCACCGAATCCCCACCACACCACGAGGCCGAAGGCGAGACCCGTCCCGATCCAGGCCGCAGACTCGATGGCTGCCTCGCGTGTGTGCACCTCGTGGCCCTCTCGGTGCACCACCAG
>JBEGVK010000097.1:0-5590 GCA_041178405.1 Actinomycetota bacterium
CCGCTCAGTCGACGGGTGCCGGCGGACGGTCGGCCGGCAGCGGGTGCATCGTCGCCGTGCCATCAGCGCTCACACCTCGGCGGCCCACCACCATCGGCACGGTGCGCACGATGATGGCCAGGTCGCCGGCGAGCGTCCGCTCGTCGACGTAGCGCACGTCGAGCTCGAGGCGCTGCGGCCAGTCGACTGCATTGCGGCCGCTCACCTGGGCAAGGCCCGTGAGGCCGGGCGTCACCTCGAATCGCCGGTACTCGTCGCCGCGGAACCGGTCCCAGTAGTGCACCGGCAGCGGACGCGGCCCCACCAGCACCATGTCGCCACGGACCAGGTTCCACATCGACGGCAGCTCGTCGAGACTCGTCGACCGGAGGAACTCACCGAGCCGTGTCAGCCGCTCGGCATCGAACTCGGCACCCTCGCGCCCCGGAAGCGAGTGGCGCATCGTCCTGAACTTGAAGAGCTCGAACGGCACGCCGCCACGGCCCAGCCGCTCCTGGCGGAACAGCACGCCGCGGCCCATCGTCAGGCGCACCGCCACTGCCACTGCCACCAGCACGGGCGACAGCACCACGAGCACGAGGGCTCCTGCCGCCGCCGACACGGCCCGTCTCACTCCGTCACTCGCATTCACCACATTGCTGACCGCCCCCGCCGTGGGCATCACCGCACTCCCCTCTCGATGCCGCGGGCCGGAATTCCCACCACGGTGGCCGACGCCGCGACATCGTCAGCCACGACTGCCCCGCCGCCGACCACCGCACCCGCCCCGATGCGTCGATTCGGCAGCACCTTCGCCCCCACTCCCACGAGGGCGCCCTCGCCCACCTCGACACCTCCGCACAGCACCGCGCCAGGCGCAATGTGCGCGCACTCGCCGACGGTGCAGTCGTGGTCGACACTCGCACGAGAGTTCACCACTGCACCACGCCCCAGCACAGCGTCGGCGTTCACCACGGCGCCAGCCATCACCGCTGCACCGTCGCCGAGACGCGCCGTCTGGCTCACCATCGCATGCCGACTCACGGCGCTCACCAGCACCAGGCCACCTGCTGTGGCGCGCTCGATCAGGTCGCGCCGCGCGACATTGTCACCGACGGCAACGAACACGGCGTCGGCACCACAGGCTGATGCATGCGCACCGAGATCATCGTCGCTGCCGAGCACCGACACGCCGAGTCCCTCGACAGGATTGCCATCGCGCGTCACTGCGCCCACCACGTCGTGCCCGCAGTCGCGCAGCGACTCGATGCACACCTTGGCGTGGCCACCGCCGCCCACCACCAGCACCCTCATCCGCACATCGTCCTCATCGTCTGCGCATCTTCCCAGACCGCGCACACGACCGCGCGGCTTGACGTGGCGCGTCCCTCACCACGCCCACGACCGCGACACCCATGCGCGCCACGACACAGACGTGCGCGAGGGCGCGCCGGTCATGCAGGTGAGCGGAGGAACCACCCGGTGGCATCGATCGTCACGTGCACCGACGACGAGACCCTCACGCAGATCCCGCCAGGCGACAGGGCACTGTTGTCGACGGCGGTGACGACGACATTCGAGATCGACACGCCAGCGCGGAAGTTCAACACCGATGCCGTCGGTGCCGGTGTCGAGCCATTCGCGCAGGCCCACACGATGACGTGCCCGTTCGCCGCCGGCGATCGCACCGTCAGCGTCAGCGTCACCGAGCCCATCACGCCGGCGAGCGGCAGCCCCCCGACACCGGCGATTACCAGCTCGGTGCCGCCGCTCGTCTGTGCCGGCAGCGGCACCGTGCGATCGACGGCCTCCAGCGCACCGGCGAACCCCTCACGCGTGTCGAGCAGGCGCACCGGAAGCGCGGGCGATCCGAACGTGTCGAACCCCGCACCGTCGGCCAGCCAGGCGGCTGCGTCGAGCACGACGTGGGTCGCGCCAGTCGACGTCACGCAGATGCCGCCATCCGCCGACAGCACCGCGACGGTCCCGGTGGCCACGGTGCTTCCCGCCGCATAGGTCACCGTCGTCGTCGTCGGCGCAGGGTCGCCCGCCGACTCGCACGGATAGACGCTCAACTCGCCTGCGGTCGACGACGACCCCGCCGACACCGCCGTCACGTTGAGCGCCAGGGCGCGCATCCCCGATGCCGGCAGCGACCCCACGCCATCGACGACGTAGCGGCGCACGGTGCCAGCCGCGTACGGCAGCGCCTCGTCGACCGCGGTCTCGAGGGCCCCGCGCTTGTCGGTGCCGGTCAGCGTCGCCCGCGTGTCGAGCAGTCGCAGGGGCGGCGCGAGGCTCGTGACCGTGTCGCCCGGCGGCAGCCATCCGATCACGTCGATGAGCAGGTGGGTGCGCAGCGCAGCGAAGACGCAGATGCCGCCCTCGGGCCCGATGCCCACCATCCCGCCGTTGGCAATCGTCCGGCCCTGCACGTAGTTGACGAGCGACACCGTCGGCCGCGAGACGGCAGTCGACGCGCACGGCCACACCGTGAGGTAGCCGGTGAGGCTGCTGGTGGTGGTCGTCGCCGCCACAGCTGCCACGTTCACGACCACCGTGGCGTTCTCCGGGATACCGCGCACACCCACCATCGGGTAGCGGCGCACCTCGCCCGACGCCAGCGACGTGGCCTCATCGGCCTGCTCGAGCACCCCGCGGAAATTCGTGCCGTTGGTGGTCGCCCGGGTATCGACGAATCGCACCGGTGCTGCGAACGGATTCATCCCGTCGACCCCCGGTGGCGTCGCCGCAACCTGCTCGACGAACAGCAATCGGTCGGGGGTCCGCTGCGACTGCAGCAGCGTGCTGCCGCCGTAGACGGTGCGCTCGGTGATCGCACCGAGCGTCGCCGAGCCCTGCAGGCTTGACCACACCTGAGCCGGCGTCATCGACGGGTTCCGCTGCAGCACCAGTGCCGCCGCGCCCGATACGAACGGCGCAGCGATCGACGTGCCATCGCGGTTCACGAAGGCGTAGTCGCTTGTCGTCTGATTCGCCGCCGACGCGAACGGGAAGGGCATCCGCACGCCCACACCCGGAGCCAGGACGTCGACGCACGGCCCGAAGTTCGAGAACGACGCCTCGGTATCGGTGCGGTCCGTCGCGCCGACCGTGATGACCGACGGTGTCGACCCGGGGCTGAAGTTGCACGCCGGTTGGCCGCCGGCGAACGTGTTCCCGGCCGCCACCACCACGGTGATGCCGGCATCGACCACCGCCTTCACCGCTGCATTGAGCGTCGGCGACAGCGTGCCGCCGAGGCTCATGTTCACTACCACCGGCACCCCTGCCGGCCGGTTGGCGAGCACATGGTCGAGTCCCGCCATCACCGTGGCGTCGCTGCCGTTGCCCCCGCAGTCGAGCACCTTCACTGCTGCCAGGATGGCGCCCTTCGCCACGCCCGCCGACGTGCCGGCCAGCACGCCGGCCACGCCGGTGCCGTGGCCGCTGCAGTCGCCGATGCCGCTCGTGTCGTCGGGAAACGGCACGAAGTAGCTGCGCGCCGTGCTGACGCGGCCCTTGAACTCCTCATGCGAGATGCGCAGGCCGGTGTCGACTACGTACACCAGCACGCCGACGCCCGCATTCGCATAGTCGAATCGGTTGTTCAGGCTGCCCGAGCGCTGGTCGACGCGGTCGAGACCCCAGTAGCCCGTACCGGCCGGGAAGGTCTGCGTGCCCTGCGCTCCAATCGCAGTGCCGTCACCTGTCGTCATCGGAAGCCCAGCGGCGCGCATCGGCACCTCGCGACTCACCGACACCACGCCCGGCATCCTCGCCAGCGCCGCAGCACGCTCGGGCGTGGCCTGCACCACCAGTGCCGTGAGCACGCGCTCGAACCGGTCGACCGCCGTCACCGACATCGATCCGAGACGGGCACCGACACGGTCGAGCGCCACACGACTGTCGGTGCGCACGATGTAGCGGTGCTCGCCACGCCGCAGCGGAGCATCGAACCGTCCGCCGCGCCGGGGCGCCGCCCCGATGGCACCCATCAGATCGGCGGACTCGTCGCCACCGGTCGGCGCCATCGTCGTCGCCGTCGTAGCAATGGCGTCGATGCGAGACGACGCTCCAGCGCCGGCCAGTGCCACGCCCCACTCGCCGACAGCAATGGCCGACGACATCGCCAGCGCCGCCAGCAGCACGCCACGCCGCCTCGGCATCAGCCGCCGATCGCCGCCCACACCGCCAGGCGCCCGGCCGCGCAGCGGTCTCGCAGACCAGTGACGAGCGGCCTCGGGCGACACGCCAGCACGGTATCGGCTCGCTGTCGGCCCGTCACCGCAGACCGCCAGCCGCACCGCCTACCAGCGAATTGCCAGCATCGCTGTCGCAGCGCCAAGCACTGCGAGCGGCACCACCAACATGACGGCGCATCCGCCGCGGTACGACAGCCCGGGAGCGAGTCTGGTGGTCACCCTGCCCCGGGAATTCACGCTGAACGGACCCTTGCGGAAGGTGACGCTCGGCCCGCTCTTCGACAGGTTGATCCAGCTGTTGCGGCCCGTCCGGACCCGCTTTCGATACGAGAATCCCACGCCCCTCACCCTACGACGATCCACGGCGTCGCACTCCCCCGACGTACGTAAATGCCGCTGCGTCAGCAGCGGATGTCCAGCCAAATTAGAGAGAAAGCAGCGGCGGCCGAGCGTCCAACACTCGACCGCCGTATAGGCCGTAATGTCCCTAATGCATGTCAGGCGGCAGCAGATTTCAGGTCAAGACCACGGCCCGCAATTCGATGTCCTGCCCCATGTCACGGCACCCCGAGTTGAGTGCGTCGAGTGGCTGTCAGACCCCCAACGGCCCACCCCGGGCCAGCAAAGGACAGTCCGCCCCATGATCCCCTCACTGCTGTTCGATCGCAGCGTCGTCACTATCCGCCACGACGAGCAGGTGAATGCCCTCCTCGAGATCACCGCGCCGGCAGCGCCCACGGCGACGCGAGCACCGCTCGACATCGTCACCGTCATCGACCGTTCGGGCTCGATGGCAGGTGATCCATTGCGCGCCGTCATCGCTGCCGTCTCCGACCTGCTGCGCATCGCCACGCCGGTCGACCGCATCGCTGTCGTCACCTTTGACGACAGCGTCGAGGTCGTGCTGCCGCTCGCCTCACACGATCCGCACTCGGCAGCGCGTGCAGTGCGCGGCATCACGTCGCGCGGCTCGACCAATCTCTCTGGGGGATGGCTGAAGGCGGCGGAGATCCTCACCACGAGCGGCCGGCCCGAGGCCGTCAAGCGCATCGTGCTGCTCACCGACGGCCACGCCAACAAGGGAGTCACGGGCCAGGAACAGCTCTCCGAGATGGTCCGCAGCGACAGCAACCCCGACATCACGTCGTCGTTCATCGGCTTCGCCAACGGCTACGACGAAGTGCTGCTTGCCAGCCTCGCTGATGCCGGCCGCGGCAACGAATACTTCTGCGCAACAGCCGACGATGCAGGCCCCGTGTTCCGCGCCGAGTTCGACGGCCTTGCCACGGTCGTGGCACAGAACGTCAGCGTGGAGATCACGCCGACCGACGCCGTGGCAGCGATGCGCGTGCGCAACAACTACGTCGTGCAGGACGGTGCCGGCGGCCGCATCACCGCCCAGATCG
>JBEGVK010000098.1:0-6086 GCA_041178405.1 Actinomycetota bacterium
TGCCACGGTAGCGATCGCTGCCTCTGCGGCGTGAACGGCACTGGAACAGACGACACGGGCGACGCCCGCCAACGGCGGGAAGTGCCAGAGTATGCCGATGCAGCGCCGTGGACGATGGGCAGGTGCCGTGGTGGCGGTGACGGTGTGTGTTGCGTCGTGCTCGACGAGTCTTGACGAGACTGGTTCGAGTCCTCAGGCGTCGCCCACAGTCGCCTCGACGGAATCCATCGGGGTATCGACTACCGCTGAACCTGCTCGTCCGGCGTGCGGCGAGCGAGGAGTCCGCAGTTGCCTGCTGCCGTTCCCGTCGAATCGATTCACCGTGCCGGATACATCGACACCAACCGGGCTGAGGGTGTCGATCCCCGCTGAGGCGGCACCGGTGAATGTCGAGGGCGTGGCGATGTCGCTCGACGACCAGAACAGGGCCGACGGCTTCTCGCCGTCGTCAGCCATCGTGTTCGTCGCCGACGGCGTCGATCTCGCTGCCTCGGGCGTGCCGACCGCCGATGACATTGGTGCTTCGATCGATGGCTCGTCGCCGATCTCGCTCGTGGATGTCGATGCGGGTGGTGCGGCATGGCCCTACTGGGCCGAGCTCGATACTCGCTCAGGTCTCGTGACCGTTCGACCAGCCCGGCTGTTGACCGAGAGCCACACCTATCGGGTGACGATCGGCGCACTCGTCGATTCGAGCGGCTCGCCGGTGGTGGTTGATGAACCGACGTGGGAGTTCACCGTGGCGAGTGCCGAGTCGCTGTCGGGCCGTCTGCTGTCGATGCTCGACCAGTCGTACGAGTTGCTCGACGGAGGCTTCCCATCGTTCACGGTCGATGAGGTTGCCGATGCGGGGGGCGTTCGCACCATCGATGGCACCTTCGAGATCCCGAACTTCCTCGACAACGACGGCAGCCCGGGAGGCCGGCTCATACTCGGCGACGACGACATGCCAGTACCGAATGATGCGTCACCCTCGTACGACGCCCGGTATCGATGCGTCGTGCCGAGCGCAGCGTCATCGGCGGTGCCCACCGTGGTATACGGGCATGGACTGCTCGGTGGCCGAACGGAGGTCGACTTCTTCGGCGCCGTCGTTGCCACCGGTCTTGCCGCCTGTGCCACGGACTGGCTTGGCATGTCGTCTGAGGACGTCGGCAACCTTGCCGGGATCCTCGCCAACATGGGCCGGTTCGGCGAGCAGGCCGATCGAATGCTCGCCGGCCACGTTGCCTTCCAGATGCTCGGACGACTCGTCAACGGCGGGTTCATCAAGGACGTCGCATTTCAGACCGCCAGTGGAACACCGATCCTGCAGGAGAACGGTGCGCACTTCGTCGGCAACAGCCAAGGCGGAATCCTCGGAGGTGCAGCCACGGCCGTATCAACTGAGTGGTCGCGAGCGGTACTGGGCGTACCTGGTACCAACTACTCGCTGTTGCTCCCGCGGTCGTCGGACTGGCCGCAGTTCCAGGCGCTGTTCGAGGCGGCCTATGTCGATGCCGACGACAGCCTTATGGCCGTCATGCTGGCGCAGATGCTGTGGGACCGCGGCGAGAATGCCGGATATGCGCAGCATCTGACGTCGAACGCATATCCGGGCCGAGATGCGAAGACGGTGCTGCTTGTCGGCGCATTCGGCGATCATCAGGTGGCCAACGTTGCCACCGACCTGCTGGCTCGCACGATTGGCGCGCGTGTGCATGCGCCGTCGCTTCTGCCGGGTCGCGCCTCGGCCGTCGAGCCATTCTGGGGACTCGACACGATTGATGCGTATCCGTTTGACGGCTCGGCCTATGTGATGTGGGACTACGGCACGCCGGCACCCCCGGTCGGTCCGACGCCGCCGTACTCTCCGGACTACGGCTCAGACCCACACGGTGCCGGCAGCTCCGAGCCGCTAGTGCTGCAGCAGGCGCTGGGCTTTCTCTTCACTGGACTCCTGCAGGACGTGTGCTCCGGCTCACCGTGTCTCGGACGGCAGATCGACGGGTAGCGCGGTCCGCGGACCACGCCACAGGTACATGCCGTCATCGGCAGTCACGTCGTCGTCCCACTCGACCGCCCAGGACGTGGCATCGCTGAAGTAGATCCATCGCACACGCCAGTGGCAGCGGCCTCCGTGCGGCGTCCCATGATGGTCCGAGAGAAGGATTCCGGCGGCGCGGAACGCTGCGACGAACGTGCCCAGCGAGCCGCCAGGGTACTGATGTGCGAAGAATCTCTCGGTAAATCCCCGGGTGTTCGGTATCCAGTGCGTGTAGTGCAGCACCTGGTCGACTTCGGCACGGGAGAGACGCCAGCGGTACTCGATGGCGTGATGGTGGTGACTAGCAGTGTGGTCGCTCATGGTGTGGTTGCTCATGGTGTGGTTGCTCGCGGTGTGGTTAGGTGGTCGGGCTGCATTTCGGCGATGTGGGAGCACGGTGAATCGCCCGGTCTCCGTTGCGGGCTCCAATGAGGCTGCTCGCTGTGTCGTAACTCGCAATACGACCTTGTATGTGACCGACGGTGGAGGTGCCGGCTGAGTTACTGGCAGCGGGCACACGCCATAGTGTTCACGCCCGTGGTCGATGGCTCGGAAGCGGAACTCCCCGAGGGGTCGTGGGCGTCATCGGCCAGTCGGCGCAGGGTGATGCAGTCGAACAGGAGCCGCGACACGGCGCCCGAGCTCGAGATCCGATCGCGACTCCATCGTCGGGGATTCCGCTATCGGGTGTCAACGCGGCCGCTACCAGAACTGCGGCGCACTGCCGACATCGTTCATCGTCCGTCAAGGGTTGCCGTGTTCGTCGATGGTTGCTTCTGGCACGGATGTCCCGAGCACTACACGAAGCCGCGAACCAACCACTCGTACTGGGTGCCGAAGATCGAGGCGAACGTGCGTCGAGATCGCGACACCGACGCAGCGCTCGCAGCGGCTGGATGGCTGGTCATCAGGATCTGGGAGCACGACGATCCTGATCGAGCCGTGGCACGGGTGGTGCGGGCGATCTCCCGCCGAAGGCCGGTCTCCACGTAAACGGTGTACTCGGATCGGTTGCCAGCAGCGCCGGCACTGTCATTCGGGCGAGCGCCCTGTCGTCGTGAGTGCAGAATGGTGTCATGGGAACACTTGTGCCCGAGGACTTTCCGCTCAGCGAACTCAAGAACGATGCTGAGCGAACGGTGGTCGAGGCGTTTCGTGATCGACTCAGCGACGACTGGTTGATCCTCCCGGATGTGTCACTACGTGACTACCGGGATCGCCAGGCTGACATTGTGTTGGTGCACCCCGAGATGGGTGTCGCCGTCGTCGAGGTGAAGGGACACGTGCCGTCGATCGTCAGCGGTGCCTGGATGTCTGACGGTTCGAGAATGACTCCACAGCCCGATGAGCAGGCACGGAACAACGCCTATGCGCTGCGCAGCCGACTTCGCGGCGTGCATCCATCTCTGCAGCGACTTGAGATCCAGTACGGCATCGCGTTTCCAAACTGCTCTGCAGTCAAGGGAGCGTTACCGCCAGGCGTGAATTCGGCACAGGTGCTGCTGAGCGGCTCACTCGACGATGCCCGAGAGTCGGTGAATGCGCTGATGCTGCACAGCCACCGGAGCATGCCGCTCGACGACGAAGCGGTGGGCGCCATCATCAGCGAGCTCCGGCCGAATGCGGAGTTCTCGCGGGATCCAGAGGCCAGGGCACGTCGGGCCAGGGCGCGCCTCGAGCAGATCTGTGCCCAGCATGTGCGCGTGCTCGAACGGCTTGATGCCAACCGACAGGTCGTCGTCACTGGTGCAGCGGGCACCGGAAAGACACGACTCGTGGTGGCGTGGGCGATCCGTGCAGCGATGCGCGGCGAGCGCGTGTTGGTGACCTGCTACAACGACCCACTTGGTGCTGCACTGAAAGAGCGGCTGAGCGCGCACCCTCGGGTGATTGCTGGACCATTCCTTCGTCTTGCATTGGGTCTCGAGGGAATGCCAGAGCTCGAGATCGAGGACGAGTCGGATCCAGATGTCTGGGACATCGATGTCGCTGGCCACCTGCAGCGATATTGGCACGCAGTGTCGGAACGCTTCGACACGGTCATTATCGACGAGGCGCAGGATTTCAGCCCGGTGTGGATTGCGCAGCTGACGCACCTTCTCGACCCGAGCGGACCCCGCCGGGTGCTGATGGTGGCCGACGAGCGGCAGACGTTCTACGAACGAGGGTTCCGTCTCCCTCCGGCGGACGATGGCTGGACGCACTGCGAACTGGTTGGCAACTGCCGCAACACCTTCGAGATCGCGGAGTTGCTCCGTCGGCACCTTGGTGGGGCGCGGCCACCGGCGACTGGACCCGAGGGCGAGGTCGTCGGGTTCCGCGCCGCAGCCACGATCGACGACGCCATCGAACTGGCTGGGACCGAGGTTGACCGCATCGTCGACGGCGACGGTATCGATGCCGATCGGGTGCTCTTCGCGACGTTCTCGCGAGCGACCCGCGAACTGCTGTATGAGCGACTCGGGATGGTTCGATGGGAGGACCGCAGCGAGCAGACCTTGGCGTGTGAGACCGTTCGACGTAGCAAGGGTCTCGAGTACGACTACGTGGTACTGGTGGCCGGTCCCGACGATGAGGTGACTGACGCGATGCTGTACGTGGGGTGCAGTCGGGCCGTGTCGGGGCTCACCATCATCGGGCCAGCCGAGCTGGGCGCACGACTGGGGTTCTAGAAGAGCATCGCTGCGAGTGCGACCACCCCGTAGATGGTGGCGAGGAAGATGAAGAGCGGAAAGAACAGCACGGCCGCAACAACCAGCGTCAGGCCGCACCAGAAGTAGATGAATGAGTCCATCACGTCAGACTGGCAGAGGGGTGTGCGCGAGTTCTCGGGCGGTCAGGAGTTCAGTGTGCGCGTGGTGACCGACAGCGAGGGGCGGGCGTTCAGGGTGCCGGGATCAAAGCCAGCGGTCTTCTTGTAGCGCTCTGAGATGGCGACAAGTTCGTCGTGGGAGATGACATCTTCGAGGCGCTCGAATCCGTTCGGAGCGCGCTCGGCCACGATCTGCATCGACTGCTCGGGACCGACCTGCCGGTTGGCAAGCACGATCGCTGCCGTAGCGGGAAGGCGCTGGGCCTCGTAGGCCCTCAGTCCATCGATCGGGTCGTCGCACAGTGCCAGCTCTCGTGCCAGGACTCGGGAGTCGATGATGGCCTGCGACGCGCCGTTGCTGCCGATGGGGTACATCGGATGTGCGGCATCGCCCAGCAAGGTCATGTTGCCGTGCCGCCATGTCGTCAGTGGATCACGGTCGCACATTGGATAGGCGAGCACCTGGTCTGCAGCAGAGATCATCGACGGCACGTCAAGCCAGTCGAGCCGGAACGAGTCGAACCAGCTGAGCGGCTCGGCGACGTCGACCTCGGCGCTCCAGTCGTGGCGAGGCATCGGTCGACCATCACCCGTCTTGGCCTCAACGACCCAGTTGAGGAGTTGCCGGCCATCGGGAAGGTCGCGGATGGGATAGACGACGGCGCGATGCGCAAGCACGCCCACCATCACCATTCTCCTTCCGCCAAGGAACGGCTCGCCGATCGTGGTGCCTCGCCACATTGTGATGCCATTCCAGAGGGGTGGGCCCTCGTCCGGAGCGATGAGGGTGCGGAGCTCGGAGTGGATTCCATCGCACGCCACCACGATGTCGGCATCGAGTTGCTCGACATCGGCGGGCGAGATCCGGGAACCGAAGTGGAACCGCTGTGCGCCAAGTCGCTCGACTGCGGCATCGTGGAGAACGCGCAGCAGCGTGCCTCGGTGCACCGAGTACTGCGGCCAGTGGTAGCCGGCGCCGATGCCCCGCGGCTCGAGCCAGATCTGCTGACCGAAGCGGTTGTGGTAGCTGAGCTCTTCGAGGGCAATCGCCTCGGCCCCGACTCGGTCGGCGATGCCGAGTTCGGCGAGTTCGCGCACGGCATGCGGGAGCACGTTGATGCCGACGCCAAGCTCACGGCGCTCGGCGGCGGCCTCGTGCACCTCGATGTCGGTGATGCCCGCAGCCTCCAGCGAGAGCGCCAGCGCGCAGCCGCCGATTCCGCCGCCGACGATGACGACCTTCATGCG
>JBEGVK010000099.1:0-23628 GCA_041178405.1 Actinomycetota bacterium
CGCTGTCGGCACACGGGCTCGACATCCGCTCGGCGGTGATCGCCACGCTGGGGCACGAGGTGGTGGACTCGTTCTACGTGCGCTGCGCCGGCAGTGCCGGCATGCCGGGCCAGGTGCCGGCTGCCGACTTCGACGGCGTGCGCGCTGCCGTCGTCGCAGCGCTCGCCGACTGATCGCCCGCCGGTGCGCAGAGCAGCGCGTGCGCTGCGCTGATGGCGTGGGGGGCGAGCATCCAGCCGCGTCCGCGCACGGTGACGATGCACTCGGCGCCGAGGACGCGCCGCAGGCCGACGAGGATGCCGTCGCACCGCCGCAGGTCGACGCCGTCGAGGCCGGCCAGTCGTACGAGGTCGCGGCGGCTCACGACCCGATGGGCCTGCGAGACCAG
Organism: Actinomycetota bacterium; assembly: GCA_041178405.1. GTDB lineage: Bacteria > Actinomycetota > Acidimicrobiia > Acidimicrobiales > Ilumatobacteraceae > UBA668. The sequence goes on from JBEGVK010000099.1 coordinate 389, forward strand.
CGCCTCCAGCACGGCTCGCTCGCGGCCGTCGACGGCAGGTCGTGGAGGCGGTCCGGCAGCCATTGGCCGGACAGTACGGAGGGCGTGTGTCGCCGTCGTTCAGGGCGTGTGAACGGACTGTGAACGAGCCGGCCGGAGATACACGAACCAGTACACGAGGCCGACGAGCACTGCGCCGCCGATGATGTTGCCGATCGTCACCGGCAGCAGGTTGCCGGCGAGGAATGACGTCCACGAGGTTTCCGATCCGGGTTCGGTGCCGTGGAACAGGGCGACGGGGAAGAAGAACATGTTGGCGACGCTGTGCTCGAAGCCGCACGCCACGAACGCAGTGATCGGCGGGATGATGACGGCCACCCTGTCGACGAGTGAGCGAGCCGACAGGGTCATCCAGACGGCGAGGCAGACGAGGGCATTGGCGAGGACTCCACTCGCGACGGCCTCGATGACGCCGAGACCCGACTTCGCCTCGGCGATGGCAAGGGCGCGAGCGCCGATGGCACCGTCACCGGCATCGAGCCGTCCCGATGCCACGACGAGCGCAGCGGTGGCAGCGGCACCGGCGAAGTTCGACACATAGACGACAGCCCAGTTGCGCAGCAGCGACGCCGGCCGCACCCTTCGCCCGACGGCAGCGACGACGATGAGCGTGTTGCCGGTGAAGAGCTCGGCTCCGCTGACCACCACGAGCACCAGCCCGAGCGAGAACACCAGGCCGCCGAGCAGGCGTGAGACACCGGGCGACAGCGCCGTGTCGGCGGTGACCACGGTGCTGAACATCGCGCCGAGACCGATGAACGCCCCTGCGAGCACGCCGAGGGGCACCATCCGCGCCAGGGGCAGCGAGGCCTTGGCGACGCCCACGGCCTCCGCCTTGGCAGCCATCTCGGCCGGCAGCAGGGCGTCGAACGACGGATCGGCAGTCATGGCCGGACGATAACCCGACCGGTGCCGAGCACCTGCCCGGCATGTGACTGACGTGGCGCATCGCTCGGCAGGTCCGGTTATGGCGGGCGGCGAGCGGGCGGCCAGACTCACGGCATGGATCTCGCCTACACCGATGCCGACGAGCAGTTCCGCGCCGAGATCAGGGCGTGGCTCGAGGCCAACCTGCCCACCGGCTGGTTCGAGCCCGGATTCGAGATGCCGGCCGACGAGCGCAAGCGCTTCAACGAGGAGTGGCCGTCGCGGCTGTTCGAGGGCGGGTGGATCTGCGCCACGTGGCCGACCGAGTACGGCGGCAAGGGTCTCACCACGATGCAGGGCGTGGTGCTGTCGGAGGAGTTCGCGCGTGCCAAGGCACCGCTGCGCGCCGACTTCTTCGGCGACACGCTCGTCGGCCCCACCTTGCTGCAGTGGGGAACCGAGGAGCAAAAGCGCGAGTTCCTGCCGAAGATCCTCAGCGGGCAGATGCGCTGGTGCCAGGGCTTCAGCGAGCCGAACTCAGGCAGCGACCTCGCGTCGCTGAAGACATCGGCCGAACTCGACGGCGACGAGTGGGTGATCAACGGCCAGAAGGTGTGGACCACACAGGGGCACCACGCCGACTACTGCTTCCTGCTCACCCGCACCGACCCCGACGCGCCCAAGCACAAGGGCATCTCGTACCTGCTCGTGCCGATGAAGCAGCCCGGCGTCGAGGTGCGCGGCATCGTGCAGCCCGACGGCACTGCCGAATTCTGCGAGGTGTTCTTCACCGATGCGCGCTGCCCGAAGGACAACGTCGTCGGCGGCGTGAACAACGGCTGGAAGGTGGCCAACAGCACGCTCGCATTCGAGCGAGGCATGAGTGCCACCACGGGCTATCGGCGCTTCGAGGACGAGTACCGGCTGATGGTCGCCACTGCTGAGCGCAACGGCGCCATCTGCCGTCACGACATCCGCCAGCGGCTGATGGAGTACTACACGAAGATCCAGATCCTGCGCATCAACGGCCTGCGGTCGCTGTCGGCGACACTGAACGGCTCGAAGGACATGGGCGTGGTGGCGCTCGGGGCCACCAACAAGATGTTCTGGAGCGAAATGCACAAGGCGGCAATGGAGCTGGCACTCGACATCTACGGCGCAGACGCAATGCTCGTCGACGCCGGGTCGGGGACCGGCTCATGGCCCGGCACCGCACGCGAGCGCCGCCGTCCCGCATATCCGGTGAGCCCGATGATGAGCGCGTTCTTCTTCAGCCGCAGCGAGACGATCTGGGGCGGCACCAGCCAGATCCAGCGCAACATCGTCGGCGAGCGGGTACTCGGCCTGCCGAAGGAGCCCTCCTGAACTGAGGTGTCGGTGCCGGTGCCGGTGGGCTACCGGCGCGGCGCCGGGGCGCGGGATGTGCCGATTCGATACGCAGCGTGCAGGTGCGCTGCGGCGGTCTCGGCATCGGCACGACTTCTGGCGTGCACGATGGCGATGGGTCGATCGCCGTCGACGCGATCGCCGATTGCCGCCAGCCGGGTGAGGCCGACCGAGGGATCGACCGAGTCGGACGGCCTCGTGCGGCCGCCGCCCAGTGCGACGACGGCGAGCCCGACGGCGCGTGTGTCGATCGAGCGCACGGTGCCGGGCCGCTGAGGCGAGATGGCTACCTCGACTGTGGCGCGTGGCAGGTGCTGCCATGGGCGGTCGACCAGCCGACGTGGTCCGCCGAGCGCTGCCACCATGCGTCCGAAGCGTTCGGCAGCCTCGCCGCTGTCGAGGGCCTTCTGGGCGCGACGGCGGGCCGAGGCAGGCGTGCGGGCGAGGCGGCCGAGCACGAGCATCTCGGCGGCGAGCGAGAGCGTGACGTCGACGAATCGCTCATCCCGCCGAGTGCCGGTGAGATGCTCGATGGCGTAGGCCACCTCGAGTGCGTTGCCGGCGACGTCGGCGAGCGGCTGGTCCATGTCGGTGACCAGTGCCTCGGTGGGCATCCCGGCACCGGTGGCCACCGACACGATGCTGCGAGCGAGTGCCCCCGCATCGCGGCGTGTGGCCATGAATGCGCCGTTGCCGGCCTTGACGTCCATAACCAGTGCATCGAGCCCGGCGGCGAGCTTCTTCGAGAGGATCGATGCGGTGATCAGCGGGATGCTCTCGACCGTCGCCGTGACATCGCGCACGGCGTAGATGCGCCCGTCGGCAGGGGCGAGATCGGCGGTCTGCCCGATGATTGCGCACCCTGTCGAGGTGACGACGCGGCGGAAGCGGGCGAGAGGCGGCGAGACCGAATAGCCGGGAATCGACGCCATCTTGTCGAGCGTGCCGCCGGTGTGTCCGAGGCCTCGGCCGCTGATCATCGGCACGAAGCCGCCGCATGCGGCCACGATCGGGGCAAGTACGAGGCTCACCGTGTCGCCGACGCCGCCCGTCGAGTGCTTGTCGAGCACCGGGCCCGGCAGATCCCAGCGCAGCACCGTGCCGCTGTCGCGCATCGCGGTGGTGAGCCCGACGACCTCGTCGGTCGACATGCCGCGCAGGAACACCGCCATCGTGAACGCGGCGATGTGCGCGTCGGTGACGGTGCCCTCACCGACACCGCGGACGAATGCGGCGAGCGCATCGCGGTCGAGCGTGCCGCCGTCGCGCTTCGCCCGGATGATCTCCTGCGGGAGCATCAGTAGTCGCCGGCCGAGGCCGGTCGGGATCGCCCGTCGAGCGCATCGAGCAGGGCGTCGAGCAGCCTGCTGGCGCCGAAGCGGAACGTGGCTGGCGTCGCCCACGACGGGCCCATCAACTGCTCGGCCTGGTCGAGGTAGACGGCAGCGTCGGCGAGCGTGCGAACGCCGCCGCTGACCTTCAGCCCGACCCGGCGGTCTGCGGCGGCAATGACCCGAAGCAGGGCTGCGGTGGCCTCGGGCGTTGCGCCCACGGGTGTCATCCCGGTGGAGGTCTTCACGAAGTCGGCACCGTGATCGATGGCGAGTCGTGCCGCAGCCTCGATGGTGGCCGCGTCGCCGAGTTCGCCGGTCTCGAGGATCACCTTCAGCGTGGCGCGTGCAGCGGTGGTCGCCGTGCGCACCGCCGACAGCATCAGGGCGACATGCTCGATTGCGCCCTGCTGAAAGGCGCGGTAGGGCAGGACGAGGTCGACCTCGGTCGCACCGTTGCGCAGCACCTCGGCGGTGGCCGTCACCACGTGTGGCACGGTCTCGTCGCCGGAGGGGAAGTTGACGACCGTGGCGATGCCGACCGGCTCGGTCATCAGCTCGTAGGCAGCGGTGCCCACATGACGCGGCCACACGCAGACAGCGGCGACATGCCCGTGGGGCGTGACCGCCCGCTCACACAGCCGGACGACATCGTCATCGGTGGCGCTCTCGCCGAGTTCGGTGAGATCGAGCAGTGACAGCGCCCGTCGGGCGACGGCAGCCGGATCGCCTGTCGTGCGCTCGCCGGGCATGGCGTCACCATAGTGGCGGTGGTGCGCGTCCCGGCAGGGACGGCAGACTCTGAACCCATGACCGACCTGCTGTATCTCCGCGACGCCTATGCCACCTCCTTCACGGCGACCGTCACCGGTGTCCGCGACGATGCCGTCGCGCTCGACGCCACCCTCTTCTACCCAACCGGTGGCGGCCAGCCGCACGACGTCGGCGTCCTGGCCGGCCTGACGGTGCTGGAGGTGCGCAAGGAGGGTGCCGACGTGTGGCACCGCGTCGAGGGCGGTCCGTTGCCGGCACTGGGCTCGTCGGTGGACGGAGTGGTCGAGTGGGGTCGACGGCATCAGCTGATGCGAACGCACACGGCGATGCACATCCTGTGCGGGGTGATCTGGAACGAGTGGCGAGTTCCCGTGACGGGCGGGAACATGGAACCGCTGTCGGGGCGCATGGACTTCGAGTTCGATCCCGTGCCCGAGGGATTCGCGCAGCGCATCGAAGAACTGGTCAACGCCGAGATCGCTGCCGACCGGCCGATCGAGGTGGGATTCCTGCCGCGCAACACGGCCCTGCTCGACGACGATCTCATCCGTACCAAGGTGTCGCTGATTCCGGAGTCGGTCCGCGAGATCCGGGTGGTCGACATCGTCGGCCTCGACAAGCAGGCTGACGGCGGCACGCACGTGCGCACGACCCGAGAGGTCGGCGGGGTGCGCGTGGTGAAGCTCGAGAACAAGGGCAAGGGCAACAAGCGGGTGCGGATCGAGGTCGTCGACGCCTGATCGCGCTCGCTCAGGCGAGGGAACGCACGCTGCGTGACGAGAGCGCAGCGAGACATGCGGCGAGGGTGGCCCCACCGGCAATGACCAGCGCCGACTCGGTCCCGATCCATGTCGCGAGCGGCCCGGCGAGGAGCAGTCCGAGCGGTGCGAAGGCGATCGAGCCGAATGCCTCGAATGATCCGACACGCGAGAGGGCCTCGCTGGGGACGTGACGCTGCACGGCGGTCATCCACAGGATCACGAACAGGTCGAGCCCGAGGCCCGCTGCGAATGCGACAGCGACGAGCAGTGGAAGCGGAGCGCTGGAGGCAACGGCGATCATCCACAGCCCGACCACCGTGAGGCACCTCAGGGCGAACGCGAGCGGTCGGGCGACGCTGACGCGTAGCGCCACGAGAACGCCGATGATGCTGCCGGCACCGAATGCCGACATCATCCAGCCCATCGACTGTGCGCCGGCATAACTCTCGTCCATCTGCAGCGGCGCGAGCACGCCGATCAGCGCCTCGAAGCACATGAAGACGACAGCGAATGATGCCACTGACACGACGAGCCATCGACGAGACCGAAACTCGTGCCAACCCTCGCGCATCTCGCGAAGCGCCGAGGGCTGTCGCCCCTCGGACGCTGTCGTCGGTCGCTCTGTGCGCAGTCGCCAGACCAGGATGCCGGCGACCATGAACGAGGCGGCGTCGAGGAGGATCGCCCAGCCGGGACCAGCGGTGCTGACGATGACGCCGGCCGCGCTCGCACCGATGGTGAAGCCGAGGTTCGCCGCGAAGCCGACGAGCGCGTTGCCCGACTGCAGGCGCTCAGCTGGGACGACGTCGGGTATCAGGCCGGCGAATGCGGGATGCCAGATCGCATTGATCGAGCCGAGCAGGACGCCGGTGACGCAGAGGAGCAGTACGGTCGCCTCGCCGGTGATGAACAGCACGGCATTCGCCGCGACCACTGCAGCGCCGACGATGTCGGTCAATCCGACCAGCCTCGCCCGGCCGATCCGGTCGGCCATCACGCCGCCGACGAGGAGGAACACCACGATCGGCGCCATCTGGCTGGCTGTCACATAGCTGAGCGCGGTCGCGTCGCCGCCCGGCAGTGCGAGCACCCCGAAGGCGAGCGCGATCGGGGTCATCCCGTTGCCGACGTTGGAGACGAACCGGGCAGCGAACAGCGCGCGGAACCCCCGGATCGCCCACATGTCGCGCAGGTCGCGGCGGATCAACCCCTCGCTCATCCGATGCCGAGCGCCGCAGTCAGCCGATCGCGGCGAGCACGATTCCCATCAGCGCCGCCACCGCGACGTCGGCGCCAACCTCGAGTGCCCAGACGCGGAATCCCTGGCCGGCGAACAGCCGATGTCCGAGTGACGATGTCGCTGCCACTCCAGCACCGACCACCAGTCCGAGCGCTGCGCCCTGCGCGATCGACGGTGCATCGTGCAGTCCGCCGAGGACTGCTGCGATGGCGACGGCCTCGACGAGCAGGGCCGCGATCGACGAGCCGAACACGACCGGCATGTTCATGCCGGCTCCGGGCACGTCGGTGTCGGTCTTTCCCATGGCACGCCACCAGATGCGGAACACGCCAGCGGGGCTGAAGTAGGCAGAGCTGAACGCGAAGGCGGCGAGCGTGGCAAGGGCCACGCCGAGCGGGCTGATCGACGAGAAGTCCATTGCGTCACCGTAGTGGTGTGGAGATGTCCGAATCCCGCATGTCGAGCCGCAGCCACTCGGGCAGACTGCCGAGGTGCGACTCGACGACGACCAGTGCTATCGGGCAGTGGAAGGTCGAGAGGCGCGCTTCGACGGGTGGTTCGTGACCGGCGTGCGAACCACCGGCATCTACTGCAGGCCGTCGTGTCCGGCGTCCACGCCGAAGCGGCGCAACGTCGAGTTCTTCCCGACATCGGCGACCGCCCAGCACCACGGATATCGAGCATGCAAGCGCTGCCGGCCCGATGCCACGCCCGGTTCACCCGACTGGAACCTGCGGGCCGATGTCGTGGCCCGGGCAATGCGGCTGATCGCCGACGGTCTCGTCGACCGCGAAGGCGTCGGCGCACTCGCATCTCGACTCGGCTACAGCGAGCGGCAGGTGCACCGACTGCTCGTGGCAGAACTCGGCGTGGGAGCGATCGCACTCGCTCGGGCTCAGCGCGCCCAGACTGCGCGGACGCTGCTCGAGAGCACTGTGATGCCGGTAGCCGACGTGGCGCTCGCGGCCGGCTTCGGCAGTGTGCGCCAGTGCAACGACACACTTCGCCAGGTGTACGACGCGTCGCCGAGCGATCTCCGGCGCACTGTGCAGGGCGGAGGGCCTGCCTCTGCCGCGGGCGGGTTGCATGTGCGCCTCGCAGTGCGCGAGCCATTCGATGCGGATGCGATCTTCAGGTTTCTTGCCGACCGTGCCGTGCCGCGTGTGGAGGAGGCCGCCGCCGATGACGATGGCTCGTGGACGTATCGACGGGCGCTGCGTCTGGCGCGCGGCGGCGGTGTCGTGACCGTGCACTGGACGGGAGGCGCACTGTCATGCTCGCTGGCACTCGACGATGTTGCCGACCTGCAGGCAGCGGTACAGCGCACGCGTCGACTTCTCGATCTCGACGCCGACCCATCGGCAATCGACGCTCACCTCGGTGCCGACCCAGTGCTCGGGCCGCTCGTCGCTCGGCGTGCGGGCCTCCGGTCGCCTGGCCACCCTGACGGAGCCGAACTGCTCGTACGGGCGGTGCTCGGACAGCAGGTGAGCGTGGCCGGGGCACGCACGCTCGCGTCACGGCTCGTCGAGACCGATGGCGAACCGCTCCGAGTGGCGGTCGGTGCGGTCACGCACCAGTTCCCATCAGCCGGTGCGGTGGCGGCAGTCGGCGACGACCGGCTTGCGATGCCGAGGGCGCGCGCCGACGCCCTGCGCGGCGCGTGCACGGCGCTCGCCACCGGTGCCATCGTGCTCGACGCTGGCAGCGACCGCGACGAGGCCGGCAGGGCACTGCTCGCTCTGCACGGCATCGGCCCGTGGACCGTCGGCTATGTGCGGATGCGGGCACTGGGCGATCCCGATGTGTTCCTGCCCTCCGACGTCGGCGTGCGCAACGGCCTGCGCCGGCTGGGTGCGGCGGACGGACCACGCGATGCGGCGGCGATCGCCGAGCGGTGGCGACCGTGGCGTTCGTACGCACTGCACCATCTCTGGTCGGACCATGGAGGATGACGTGAACGAGATCTTCACCACCGCGCTCGAGACACCGGTCGGCGCGCTCACCGTGATCGCCGGCGATGACGGAGTGCTCGCGGTCCTGTGGCCGGGAGAGCCGTACGACGACCGATCGGGGAGCCGGGTTCGTCGCCGACCTCCTACGTCGTCGTCATCCTCGTCCGGTGCAGCTCGCGAGATCGCCGCTCGCGCTGTCGAGCAGCTCGCCGAGTACTTCGAGGGGCGCCGTCGCGTGTTCGACGTCCCGCTCGATCCCGTCGGCACGCCGTTCCAGCAGGATGCGTGGCGCGTGCTGCGCACCATCCCGTTCGGGCAGACGATGACCTACGGCGAGCAGGCACGCGCCCTCGGCGATGCCAACAAGGCGCGTGCGGTCGGGGCGGCGAACGGCCGGAACCCGATCAGCATCATCGTGCCCTGCCACCGCGTGGTGGGTGGCGGCGGGTCGCTGACTGGCTTCGCAGGAGGACTCGACGCCAAGTCGTGGCTGCTCGACCACGAGCGGCGCATCGCCGGTCGCAGCTAGCGGGGATCAGCGGCTGCGCGCTCGCAGTTGCTGCTCGCGCCGGGCACGGGCCTCGGCCTGCTTGCGCTCCTTGGCGGCCTTGCGGCGGGCCTTCACCTCGTCGTCGGCTCGGCGCGGGGGCAGCATCTCGGGTGCCGGTGCAGGTGCGGCTGCGGGAAGCGCCAGCGTCTCGTGCGACTTCAGCAGGCGGGTCAGCATCACCGCTGCCGGGGCCTCACCCGCGACGACGGCGGCCATCATGAGGCGGACCACCGGCACGCCGAATCCGTCGACGAGGGTGGGCACGACAGCGAGGAACTCGTCCTCTGAGGGGTTGTCGGCGTCGTCGCCCAGCAGTTCGATGCAGCGGGCAAGGCACTCGTCGGAGACGACGGCGGCGACTCGCTCGAGATCACCGTTCAGGCGGCCCCGCGCTGCCACGGCGCGCATCGACAGCACTCGTGCGGCAGGATCGGTGAAGCCACCTGAGGGTGCATCGCAGAGTACGTCGAGTGCCGATCGGTGATCGTCGTCGAGCCGGCCGACAGCGGCGCCGAGCTCGTCGTCGGTGATCGCGGCGAGCGCCCTGTCGAGTTGCGTAAGGGCCTGGAGGCGAGTCTTCATCTGGCTCATGGGCCACGAACCTACCCGTCGGCACGGCGGAAACTGCCGGATGGGCGGCCGATGCCGTCGGCGCGTCGTTCAGGCAGCGTCAGGCGGCGGCAGCAGTTCTCGCAGAAATCCGACGAGGAACGTCGCCGCGTCCATGTCGCGCCGCAGCGGCACGACGAGCTGCTGCTGTTCGGTCTTGTAGAGCGAGTCGCGGCTCAGCCGCCGCAGTCGGATCTCGGCGCTGGTGGGCAGCGTCACCGGGGCGAGCCGTGCCTGGTTGCCCACGATCTGGACGTCGAGCAGGCCGAGTCGCACGCATTCGGCGCGCAGCATGCCCACGGTGAGGAGCGCTTCGGCAGGGGGCGGCACCGGGCCGTAGCGGTCGACCCATTCGGCGCGGATGTCGTCGACCTCGTCGGCCGAGGTGACGGCGGCGAGTCGACGGTAGGCCTCGAGGCGCATCTCCTCCTTCGACACGTAGTCGGCCGGAAGGTGGGCATCGACAGGCACATCGAGTTTCAGTTCTGACGGCTCGCGCAGTGGCGTGCCCTTCATCTCGCCAACTGCCTCGGTAACCATCTGGCAGTAGAGGTCGTAGCCGACGGCGGCGATGTGGCCGCTTTGCGCCTCGCCGAGCAGGTTGCCGGCACCGCGGATCTCGAGGTCGCGCATGGCGATCTTGAAGCCGCTGCCGAGCTCCGTCGCCTCGCCGATGGTGCGCAGGCGCTCGTAGGCCTCCTCGGTGAGTCGGGCCTCGGGCGGGTGGAAGAGATAGGCGTAGGCGCGCGAGCCGCTGCGGCCGACTCGGCCGCGTAACTGGTGCAGCTGACCGAGACCGAGCAGGTCGGAGCGCTCGACGACGAGTGTGTTGACGGTGGGCATGTCGATGCCGCTCTCGATGATGGTGGTGCACACCAGCACGTCGAATCGGCCCTCCCAGAAGTCGAGCACCACCTGCTCGAGCGAGCCCTCGTCCATCCGGCCGTGTGCCACGGCGATGCGCGCCTCGGGCACGAGCTCGCGCAGTCGTGCGGCCGCCTGGTCGATGGTCTGCACGCGGTTGTGCACCCAGAACACCTGGCCCTCGCGCAGCAGTTCGCGTCGGATGGCCTCGACGGCGACTCGTTCGTCGTATCCGCCCACGTAGGTGAGGATGGGCTGCCGGTCGGCCGGCGGTGTCTGCAGGAGCGACAGGTCGCGGATGCCGACGAGACTCATCTCGAGCGTGCGCGGAATGGGCGTTGCCGACAGTGTCAGCACGTCGACGTTGTGCTTCAGCTTCTTCATCGCCTCCTTTGCCTGCACGCCGAACCGCTGCTCCTCGTCGACGATGAGCAGGCCGAGGTCCTTGAACTTCACGCCATCCTGCAAGAGCCGGTGCGTGCCGATGACGCAGTCGATCTCACCCGATGTCAGCGCCGTGAGCACCCTCTTAGCCTCCTTGGCGGTGAGGAAGCGGCTGAGTACCTCGACTCGGATCGGGTAGCCGGCGAATCGGTCGGCGAACGTATTGCCGTGCTGTGAGGCGAGCAACGTGGTGGGTGCCAGCACGGCCACCTGCTTGCCGTCCTGAATGGCCTTGAATGCGGCGCGCACCGCCACCTCGGTCTTGCCGAATCCGACGTCGCCGCAGAGCAGTCGGTCCATGGGATACGGACGCTCCATGTCGGCCTTCACGGCGTCGATCGCACTGCGCTGGTCGGGTGTCTCGACGTACGGGAAGGCCTCTTCCATCTCGTGCTGCCACGGCGTGTCCATGCCGAACGCATGACCGGAGGCGTTCACTCGCTTCTGGTAGAGCACCACGAGCTCTTGCGCGATCTCGCGCACTGCGCTGCGCACCCGGCTCTTCGCCTTGGCGAAGTCGGCACCGCCGAGCCGGTGCAGTGTCGGCGTCTCGCCGCCGACGTACTGGCGGAGCATGTCGATCTGGTCGCTCGGCACATAGAGCTTGTCGCCACCCTTGTAGGCGAGTAGCAGGTAGTCGCGCTCGACGCCGCCGATGGTGCGCTTCACCATGCCCTCGTACTGGCCGACACCGTGCTGGTGGTGGACCACGTAGAACCCCGGCTTCAGGTCCTCGAACAGCCTCGTTGCCTGACGCGAGCGCGGTCGCGGCCGCCGATGGGCGCGGCGGCGTCCCGTGAGATCGGCCTCGGCGACGATGGCCACCTTTGCGCTGGCGATGGTGCAGCCGCGGTGCAGGGGTGCGACCGTGACATGGCCGCCCGGATTCAGGAGATGCTCGCCGGTGCGGCCCACCGAGACGCCGAGACCCTGATCGGTGAGGAGGTCGGCGAGTCGTTGCGCCGAGCCGTCGCCGTCGGCGGCGATGACGACCCGGTAGCCCGAGGCTGCGAGTTCGCGCAGCCGGATGGTGAGGCTCTCGCCGTCACCCACCACCGGACCCCAGCCCGTGCTCTCGACGACCGGCGAGTCGGGTGTCTCGGGAAGGCTGCTGATGGTCCATGCCGACGCATGCGCAGCGAGCAGCTGATCGCTCTCGGCATGAAGTCGGGGAAACGGCGTGGCGGCGTCGCGGCCCCACGTGCCGGCGAGCGCGCGGGCGAGGTCGTCTTCCTCGGCGAGCAGGTCGTCGGCGCGGTCGCGCATCCGACGCGGCTCGACGAGGGCGACCTTGGCGGTGGCGGGCAGCAGGTCGGTGAGCAGTCGGCGGCCGTCGTCGGCATCGACGAGCCATGGCAGCCAGCTCTCCATCCCGTCGAAGAGGGCACCATCGGCAAGGCGCTCCCAGTGCTCGCGCCCCCACGGCTCGGCGGCGACCAGTGATGCAGCACGGGCGCGTACGGCCTCGCTCGGCACCAGTTCGCGCGCAGGGAACACCAGTGCCTCGTCGAGGTCGACGGTGCTGCGCTGGTCGTTCACCGAGAACTCGGTGAGCCGGTCGACCTCGTCGCCCCAGAGGTCGATGCGGATCGGTGCATCAGCGGTGCTGGGGAAGACGTCGATGATGGCGCCGCGTCGGGCGACTTCACCTCGGTGCTCGACGAGCTCCTCGCGCCGGTAGCCGATGCGCACGAGCTCGGCGAGCAGCGCATCGGCGTCGAGCACTGCCCCCTTGGCCACCCGGATCGGCTCGACGAGGTGCGCCTCGGGGCCGAGGTACTGCAGCAGGGCGCGTACGCCGGCGACGACGATCGCCGGGCAGCGGTCGGCGGCACCGAGCCGCCAGAGCACCTCGAGCCGGCGGCCCATCGTCTCGACGCTCGGGCTGACGCGTTCGAACGGCAGGGTCTCCCAGGCAGGGAACAGCGCCACCTCGCCTGCGGGCATGAACTGCACGAGGTCGTCGTACAGGTGGCCGGCATCCGACCCGGTGGGGCAGGCGACGACGAGCGGGCGGCGCCCGCGCAACTGGGCGAGCGCTGCGATGGTGAACGCCCGTGCTGCCTCGCCGACTGCCACCACGGCGCTGTCGTCGTCGAGTGCGTCGCGCACGGCAGGGTCGTCACGCAACAGCCTGGGCAGCGACGCGAGCGTGCCGGCGGATGCGACGGCGGGCCGGGGGGTGGCGGTGGCCTGGCTCATGTCGTGATGCAGGGTACCGAGATGGTCACAGGCCGTTGAAGCGGGCCATGGCGGTGTCGATGCCCTCGGTCACGATGACTTCGACGGCGTCGGCTGCGATCTCGACCGCAACGTCGAGCGTGCGGCGCTCGTCGGCCGGGACCCGCGAGAGCACGTGGTCGGCGCCGCGTTCCTTGGCAGGTGGCTTGCCGATGCCGATGCGCACCCGCAGGTAGTCCTGGGTGTGGAGATGCTGCGTGATGCTGCGCAGTCCGTTGTTCCCGGCGAGGCCTCCGCCGGCCTTCAGCCGCACCACGCCGGGCGGCAGGTCGAGTTCGTCATGCACCACGACCAACCGCGTGATGTCGTCGACATGGTGGCGTCGCATCAGCGCGCCGACAGCGCGGCCGCTCTCGTTCATGTAGGTGGTGGGGAAGGCAAGCACCACCCGGCGGTCGCCCATGCGTGCTTCGGCGACAAGTGCACTGTCGCGGCCGGCCTTCATGGTCGCGCCGAGCCGGCGTGCCAGCACGCCGACGCACTCCTCGCCGACGTTGTGGCGCGTGCGCGAGTACTGCTTGCCCGGATTGCCGAGCCCGACGATGAGCGCGTCAATCACGCGCCGTCAGTTCACTCGGCGGCGGGGGCAGCCGCAGCGGCGGGTGCCGCGGCAGCGGTCTCGCCGGCGGTGTGGAGCACGCTCACCACGACGAGATCGGCATCGGCGGTGGGCGTGACGCCCTTGGGCAGCGTGATCTGCGACAGGCGGATGACATCGCCGGGCTGCATTGCCGACACGTCGACGGCGATCTCGTTCGGCATGTTCGACGGGATGCAGGTCACTTCGATCGTGTCGACAGCGCGGTCGACGAGGCCGCCGACGCCGATGACCGCCTTGGCCTCACCGACGAGGTGCACCGGGACGTTGACGGTGATGGCCTCATTCATGTTGACCTGTAGGAAGTCGATGTGGCTGACGGTGCGCTTGATCGGGTGGCGCTGCAGTTCCTTCACGACGGCGGGATATGACGCAGCGCCGACCTTGAGGTTGAGCAGCGTGTTGGTGCCGGCGGGGCCGCTGAGCGCGAGACGCAGCTCGCGGCGCTCGATCGTGACGCTGATGGGCTCCATGCCCTGTCCGTAGATGACGGCGGGGATGTGGCCCTCGGCGCGGAGACGGCGGGCGGCGGCGGAGCCGCTGGCCGTGCGGGGCTGGGCGACGAGCGTGGTGCTGGACATGGCGGGCCTCGGTTGCGTAGTGGCCGCGGCCCGGCAGGGCGGAACGCGACGTGGCAGAACGGTCTGCGAGCCTACCGGCGGGTCGGGCGGGGCGACAATGCCGGTGGGGAGGCTGCCGGTGGGGCCGAGGCTGGGCCGGGGGCGGGTCCGCCATCGTGGCCGACGGGGCCGGGCCGGCGGGCGGTACCGGGGAACCGGACCGGCCGGGCTGCAGGTGCGGGTGAGACGCCGGTCAGGCCTGGTTCTCGCCGCCGAAGATCTCGCTGACGCTGGTGTCGTCGAACACGGCGTTGAGGGCATCGGCAATGAGCGGGGCGATCGAGAGGACCTCGATCTTCGGGATCTGCTTCTCGGGGGCCAGCGGCAGGGTGTTGGTGAGCACCACCCGGCTGATCACCGACTTCTCGAGGCGCTCGATGGCGGGACCGCTGAGCACGGCGTGGGTGGCCATCGCCCACACCTCGCGGGCGCCGCGCTGCTTGAGCACCTCGGCTGCCGACACGATGGTGCCGCCCGAGTCGATCATGTCGTCGGTGAGCACGCACAGGCGGCCGTCGACATCGCCCATGACTTCCTTGGCCTCGGCGACGTTGGCGGTTCCCTTCGGGCGACGCTTGTAGATGAAGGCGAGGTCGGAGCCCTTGTCGCCGAGGTGCTGGGCCATGCGCTCGGCCACATTGATGCGTCCGGCGTCGGGGGCGACGATCACCGGTGCGTCGGCGTGCAGGCGCAGGTAGTTCTCGAGCACGGGCATGGCGGTGAGGTGGTCGACCGGTCCCTCGAAGAAGCCCTGGATCTGTCCGCTGTGCAGGTCGATGCTCACCATGCGCTTGGCGCCGGCCGCCTTGAACAGATCGGCGATGAGCCGCGCCGTAATGGGCTCGCGGCCCTCGGCCTTGCGGTCCTGGCGGGCGTAGCCGTAGAACGGGCAGACCGCGGTGATGCGCTTGGCGGAGGCGCGGTATGCGGCATCGATCATGATGAGCTGCTCCATGATCGAGTCGTTGATGCTGCGCTCGCCGAAGCCGCAGTGGGTCTGCATGATGAAGACGTCGTTGCCGCGGATGCTCTCGCCGAAGCGCACGCGGACCTCGCCATTGGCGAACTGCACGATGTTGGGCTGGCCGAGCTCGATGCCGAGATGGCCGGCCACCTCCTGAGCGAGCACCGGATGGGTGCGCCCCGAGTACAGCGCCATGCGCTTGGTGGTGACCTTCTCCATCGCTGCTCCCCGTGCTCTATTCGACGGGCGCAGTGTAGAAGGCACCGGTGACGGCGCCGGAGACCACCGTGCTGCCCTCGGGCAGGTGGGCGAAGGGGCCGACGTGTGCGTTGTCGCCGATGTGGCAGAGTCGGCCGACTGCCTGCTCGACGACGGCACCGTCGCCGACGGTCGCATCGACGAGCCGCGTCTGCGGGCCGATCTCGCAGCCGTCGCCGATGACGGTGTCGCCCTGCAGGATGGTGCCCGGATACAGGGTGACATCGCGGCCCAGCCGCACCGTGACGTCGATGAATGTCTGGCGGGGATCGAGCATCGTGACGCCGTTGAGCAGCCAGCGGCGGTTGGTGCGGGCGCGCAGTTCGCGCTCGGCGAGCGCCAGCTGCCACCGGTCGTTCACGCCGCGCGTCTCGGCCTCGGGGGCCTCGATGCTTCCCACGCGGTGGCCGAGCGAGGCGAGCGTGGCCACGACGTCGGTGAGGTAGTACTCGCCCTGGGCGTTGTCGGGACTGAGCCGGCGAAGGGCGGGGCCGAGCAGGTCGCGGCGGACTGCGTAGATGCTGGTGTTGACCTCGCGGATGGCGCGTTCGTCGAGTGATGCGTCGCGCTCTTCGACCACCCGCAGCACGCGGCCGTCACCCGTGCGGCCCGACTGGCGGACGACTCGGCCATACCCGGTGGGATCGTCGAGCGTGGTGGTGACGATGGTGGCGGCATCGCCGCTGGCGTGGTGGCTGGCCACGAGCTGCTCGATGGTGTCTGCCGTGAGCAGCGGGGTGTCGCCCGGCATGACGACGATGGTGGACGGGTCGTCGATGTCGTCGCCCGGGAACGCCGACAGGCCGACCATTGCGGCATCGCCGGTGCCGCGTTGGACCAACTGCTCGACGAAGGTGACGTGCGCCCACGGTGGCGCCTGCTCCTGCACCTTCTTGGTGACCCGTTCGGCACCGTGGCCGACGACGACGACGGTGCGGTCGGGGGCGAGGCCCTCGAGTGCGTGGATGACGTGCATCACCATCGGGCGTCCGCAGATGGGATGCAGCGGCTTTGGGCGCGCCGAGCGCATGCGCGACCCCTCGCCGGCGGCGAGGACGATGGCCGAGACGGACATGGTGCCGTTCTATCGCGTGGCGGCCCGGCGCGGGGCAGCACGTGGCGGGGTGGCGCGGCGCCGGGCCGCACGATGTGCCCCGGCGCGGATTGCCGACGGGCCGAAGGTGGTGGCACAGGTGCGGCACCAGAACCCCTGCTCGAACTCGGTGCCGCACGGTGCGTGCACCAATGCCGGGCCAGGCTCGCCGCCGTCGGCGTGCTGCTCGGCCCAGCGGATGAGCGCGACCAGGGCGGGCGAGAGTGCGACGCCGGCGGGGGTGAGCCGGTACTCGTAGCGCGGCGGGTGCTCTTGATATCGCTCGCGGGCGAGGATGCCGCCGTCGACGAGGCGGCGAAGTCGGTTGGTGAGCACTGGCCGGGCGATGCCGAGGTCGGCGCAGAAGTCGTCGAAGCGGCGGATGCCGCGCAGTGCTGCTCGCACGATGAGGATGCTCCAGCGGTCGCCGACGAGGCGCAGTGTCTGGTCGAGCGTGCTTGCCGGTCGTGGTGTGTCGGCCATTCGTCGAGCGTACCGGCCAAGTGGGTTTCGTTTCAGAACTCACTCGGGCTAGGGTGCCGTCAATGCACAGCCTGCTCGGGAAGGCCCTCGACGACCTGATGGCCGATGCCCGGGCAGTGCGCGACCGGGCCCACGGCACGCGCGTCACCTATTCGCCGAAGGTGTTCATCCCCCTCACGATGCTGTGCCGCGACCGGTGCGGCTACTGCACGTTCGCACAGCCGCCGGCACGGCTCGCGTCGCCGTATCTCACGCCCGACGACATTCTGCGCATCGCCTCGGCGGGGGCGCGCATGGGCTGCCACGAGGCGCTGTTCACGCTCGGCGAGGCTCCCGAGGAGCGGTACCCGATTGCCGGCGAGTGGCTGCGCGAGCACGGCTACGACAGCACCGTCCACTATCTCCACGCGATGGCAGCGCTGGTGCTCGCCGAGACCGGGCTGCTGCCCCACGCCAACGCCGGCGCGCTGCCCGAGGACGAGCTGCGACTGCTCGCCGACGTCGCGCCCAGTCAGGGCATGATGCTCGAGTCGCTGCGCGGCGACCTCGCCTGTCATCGCGGCGCCCCCGACAAGACACCGGAGCGGCGACTCGCCACGCTCGAGGCGGCGGGTCGCGCCGGCGTGCCGTTCACCACGGGCATCCTCGTCGGTATCGGCGAGACCCGCGCCGATCGCATCGACGCACTCGTTGCCATCGCCGACTCGCATCGCCGCCACGGCCACGTGCAGGAGGTGATCGTGCAGAACTTCCTGCCCAAGGCGGGCACTGCGATGCACGACGCACCGCCGTGCGACCCTGTCGAGTTCCTGTGGTCGATCGCCGCAGCCAGGGTGCTGCTGCCGCCCGAGATCCACCTCCAGGCGCCGCCGAACCTGAGCGACGACTTCGGAGGACTGCTCGACGCAGGTATCGACGACTGGGGCGGCGTCTCGCCGGTGACCCTCGACCACGTCAATCCCGAGCGGCCATGGCCGGCACTCGAGCGACTGCGCGAGGTCACCGAGGCCCGCGGCTTCGCGCTGGCGCCGCGGCTCACCGTCTATCCCGAGTACGTGCGCCGTCCGGCGATGTGGCTGCGCGAGTCCGTGCGCTTTGCCGTGCTCGACCGCAGCGATGCCGAGGGACTGGCACGCGACGACCCGGGTGCAGTGTGGCCCGAGCGCGTCACGGCGGCCGACGTGGTGCGCGACGGTGCCGAGGTGGTGCTGGTCGGCCACCGCAGCACCCAGTGGTACTCGGGCGCCGACACTGCAGCGCCCACGTTGCTGCCGGCCCGTGAGCAGCCGATCCGCGGCAGGGTGGCCGAGGTGATCGCCGGTGTCGAACTCGGTCACGAGCCCGGCATCGACGAACTCGTGTCGCTGTTCGGCGCACGGGGGCCGGAAGTGGTGGCCGTGGCAGCGCTCGCCGACCGCCTGCGAGTTGAGGCAGTGGGCGACACCATCACCTGGGTGCACAACCGGAACATCAACTACACCAACGTGTGCACCTTCAAGTGCCGCTTCTGCGGGTTCTCCAAAGGGCCGCTGAGTCTCAACCTGCGCGGCACGCCGTACCTGCTCACGCTCGACGACATCGCCCAGCGGGCCCGCGAGGCATGGGCGCTGGGTGCGACCGAGGTGACGCTGCAGGGCGGCATCCACCCCAGCTTCGATGGCGACTACTACATCGACGTGGCACGTGCAGTGAAGGACGCCGTGCCCGGCATGCATGTGCACGGGTTCACGGCCCTCGAGGTGACGGAGGGGGCCCGACGCCTTGGCGAAGACCTGCACTCGTACCTTCAGCGACTGAAGGACGCCGGGCTTGCATCGCTGCCCGGCACTGCGGCGGAGATCCTCGATGACGAGGTGCGGGCCGTGCTGTGCCCCGACAAGATCACCACTGACGAGTGGCTCGACTGCCATGCCGCTGCGCACGACATCGGACTGCGCAGCAACATCACCATCATGTTCGGTGCGATCGAGCATCCGCTGAGCTGGGCGCGGCACATCGTGCGCACGCGGGCGCTGCAGAAGGCCACCGGTGGGTTCACCGAGTTCGTGGGCCTGCCGTTCGTGCACATGGCATCACCGATCTACCTGCAGCGTGCTGCGCGTCGTGGGCCGACGTTCCGCGAGACCCTGCTCGTGCACGCAGTGGCCCGCATTGCCTACCGGGGGCTGATCGACAATGTGCAGCTCAGCTGGGTGAAGGTGGGCGAGACCGCCGCACTGCAGTTGCTGCAAGCCGGGTGCAACGACCTCGGCGGCACGCTGATGGACGAGAACATCTCGCGCGCGGCCGGTGCCGCACACGGCCAGGCGATGACCGAGGAGCGCTTCGCGTCGCTGGTGGCGCCGCTCGGCCGACGACTGCGCCAGCGCAGCACGGTGTACGACCTCGTCGACGCGCCGCGTCGTTGAGCCCGTGTGTCGTTGAGCCCGTGTGTCGTTGAGTGACGGGTGGCGCCGGGATGGCGGGGCGGCGGGCTGTTGTACGCTGTACAAGACGGCGTCGGACGCCGATCGGCGACCGCAGCACGGAGGAGGGCACGATGGCGACGGCACCCGCCCACTCGCCCGATGCCGCGTCCAGGCCGCTCCGGGTGGCCATCGTCGGGTTTCTCCACGAGGCGAATTCCCTCGCCGACACCGTGCGACTCGACCGTGCGGTCGATCATTCGCGGTCGGCCGGAGGACTCGCCGAAGCACTCGATGCCGCCGGCGCGGTGGGACGCCTGCGCGAACTGTGCGGGGCGGCGGCCGAGATCGTCTGCCTGCCGGTGTGGGACTTCGGTGCAGCGGGCCTCATCGAGGCCGCCGACTTCGATCACGTGCTCGCCGATGCCATCACTGCGTTGCGGGCAGCACTGCCGGTCGATGCCGTCCTCGTGTCGGGCCATGGCGCAGGCCGCACGACCGCTGATCTCGATCCCGATGCGACGTTTCTCGCCGCAGTGCGCCACGCAGTCGGCGACGAGGTTCCCGTGGTCGTGGTCCTCGACTTCCATGCCAACGTGTCGGCTGCGATGTGTGCCGAGGTCGACGCCATCGTCGGCTACCGCACGAATCCGCATGTCGACATCGACGAGCGGCTTCGCGAGGCGGCCGACCACGTGCACCGCATGGCCGTCGACCGAAGGGCGGGCCACCCCGGCGGCACGGCTGTCGTCCGCTGCGCCGTGCCGATGGTGCTGCCGCAGATCGCCCAGCTCACGACCCGCGGCGAGACGCTGCACGAGGTGATGGCCCTCGCCGAGGCGGCGATCGTGCCACCGGTGCGCAACGTGTCGGTGTTCGGCGGCTTCTCGCTCGCCGACGTGCCAGATTGCGGGCTGACGGTCGTGGTGACGGCCGACGACGGTGCTGCGGCGCTCGCCGTGTCGACTGCCGAGCAGATCGCTGCTGCAGCGTGGGACCGCCGCGACAGGTATCGGCTGTCGGTGGTGACGCTCGACGATGCCGTGGCACGCGCTGGCGCAGCAGCGCGCGGCGACACGCCGCCCGTCATCCTCGCCGACACATCCGACAATCCCGGCGGCGGCGCGCCCGGCAACGCCACCTTCATCCTCGCTGCGCTGCACGACGCCGGAGTGCGCGGCGCAGTGATGGGCCTGCACTGCGATCCGATGGTTGTCGACGCGGCATGGACCGCCGGAGTGGGAGCGCGGATCGAGGCGCGATTCAACGAGGGCAGCGATCGCCCGCTCGCCCCGCCATTCACGGCGCCTGCCGAGGTGGTTGCGCTGTCCGATGGCGAGTTCGTGCCGAGACGCGGCGTGTACGCGGGCACTGCCCGACGTCCCGGCCGCTGCTGTGCGCTCGACATCGACGGCATCCTCGTCGCCGTCTCGGAGCGTCCCGTGCAGGCCGCCGACGACGACACGCTCTGCCATGCCGGTGTCGATCCGTCGCAGGCGCGGGTCGTGGTGGTGAAGTCGCGGGGCCACTTCCGCGCCGGGTTCGACCACCTGTTCACCGACGCTCAGGTGATCGAGGTCGGTGCGCCGGGCGTGGCGACCAATGACCTGTCGGCCGTCGACTGGCAGCACCTCCGCCGGCCCGTCTTCCCGATCGACAGCGTCGCCGGCTTCGAGGCGACAGCCCGCATCGAGGGGGGCCTGGCCCGCCGGTGCAGCACGTTCGTCGACGACAGCGCCGCCGCTATCCGAGGAGCCACGCCATGACCGTGCGCGTGATCACCACTGGTGGCACGATCTCGTCGCACTGGGACGGCGCAACGTGGTCGAACATCGGCGGCGTCGCACTTCTCAATGAGATCGCAGCCGGTGGCCTTGCCGCAGATGTGAGCGTCGTCGACGTCGCTGCGGGCCCGAGCTCGAGCCTCACGCTGGCAGCGATGCTCTCGATTGCCAACGGCGTTGCCGACTCCCTCGACGAGGCAGGGCGCCGCGGCGATCCGCATGGCGCAGTCGTCGTGCACGGCACCGACACCATCGAGCTCACGGCGTTCGCCGCGCAGCTCGTGCTCGGCACCGATCCCATTCGGCGGCCGGCGGTGTTCACCGGGTCGATGCGCGTGCACTCGCACCATGCCCCCGATGGTCCTGGCAACGTCCGCGACGCAGTCGCCGTGGCAGCCGCCGGCACGGCCGTGGGCCGAGACGTCGTGGTGTGCATGGGTGGTGCACTGCACGCTGCCGACCGCGTGTGCAAGCGCGACGCTGCGTCGCTCGACGCCTTCACCTCGGCTCCGCTGCAGCCTGTGGGATCGGTCGAAGGCGGCGACGTCGTGTTCGCCTCACCCGCAGGCATGCGCCCGGCACTCGGCCGGGTCGATGTGTCGCTGCTCGAGCCAGTCCCGCTCGTCACCTGCGTGCCGGGCATCGAGGCCGGTGATGTCGAGCGTGCGATCGGAGGCGCGCGTGCTGCGGTGGTGGAGGGCTTCGGCGACCTCAATCTGCCGTCAGCAGTGTGGCGGCCGGTGCACGATGCGGCCGCGCGTGGCTGCACCATCATCGTCGCCTCGGGTGCGTTCACGCCCTCCACCTCCACTGAGACGCTCGATGCGCTCGGCGCCATCGGATCCGGCGGGCTCAGCGCGCAGAAGGCCCGGCTGGCAGCCGCAGCGGCACTCGCCGCCGGTTGCGACCGGGCGGGAATCGCGGCGTTGCTCGGCGCCTACGCACTGCACCGCGATGCAGGGGAGAGGGGCACCGCATGAGCGCGGCGACGTCCGATAACGCAGCCGCCGATGCGCTGGCAGCCGCCCTGCGGGCTGCGGTGGATGCCGAGGCTGCGGTGGCCGACGAAGGCTGCCTGCTGCGCGTCGAGCTGCCGGGACGAGGCCTGTCGTGGGCGATCGCAGCAGGTGGCATCGAACGAGGCGGCGAGCGGGTGGCGCCCTCCACGCCATTCCGAATTGCCAGCATCACCAAGACCTTCACGGCGGCTGTCATCGTCCAGCTCGCCGCCGAGGGCCGTCTCGGATTCGACGACACGATGGCGCGACATCTGCCGGGGTCGGTTGGCGATCTCGTCGACCGGCTGCACGTGATCGACGGCAGGTCGTTCGGCGCGTCCATCACCATCCGCCAGCTCCTCACCCACGCGAGTGGGCTGTTCGACTACGCGCAGTCCGAGGGTTTCTTCGCCGCCATCGCAGCGGCACCTGATCGGCCGTGGACACCGCGGGCAATGCTCGAGGGATCGATCGAGTGGGGCCGTCCGCACTTCGCGCCCGGCGAGGGATACGGCTATGCCTACAGCGACACGGGGTATGTGCTGCTGGGGCTGATCATCGAGGCCCTCGACGCTCGACCGCTGCACGATTCGTACCGGGCGCGCATCGTGGAACCGCTCGGGCTGCGCGCCACGTATCTCGAGGGGCACGAGCCGCACCGCGGCCCGGTGATGGCGCATCCCTACCAGGGCGACTTCGACGTGATGCCGATCCACGGCACCGCTGACTGGGCCGGCGGGGGCCTGGTGTCGGACGTCGATGATCTCGCGGTGTTCGCCCAGGCGCTCATGGCGGGCGAGGTCGTACCGGCGCCATTTCTTGCCGAGATGCTGCGCTTCGACTTCCGCACGCTCGACCCGACGCGGCACTCGCCGGGATTCGCCGGCTACGGATTCGGCGTCGAGGCACGCCAGAGCGACGGCTTCCTGCTGCGCGGGCACCGCGGGCACTGGGGTGCATGGATGCACATCGACCC
>JBEGVK010000100.1:0-40142 GCA_041178405.1 Actinomycetota bacterium
GGTGTTGCGGTAGCAGTGCAGGTAGTCGTAGAAGTACGGGATCACGTACGGAACGTCCTCGTGCGCGATGGCCTGCACCTTGACGATGGCCGCAGCGCGGCCCTCGTCGTCGAGTGCCGCCTGGTACTCCTTCACCGCAGCCCGGAACTCCTCCGAGATGTAGTGCGACGAGTTCCACTCGCCGGTGGCATACGCCTTGACGAGGTACACGTCGGGCGTGCCGCGGTTGCCGTAGTCGACGATGCCGAACTCCTCGCCACCATCGCAGCCGGTGGGCTCGTTGGTCGAGTCGTACACCTTGCACCAGCGGTCGTAGAAGGTGTCGGTGCTCTCGACGTTGAGCGTGATGTTCATGCCGATCTCGGCCAGCTGGCTCTGCACCAGCTCGGCGAGCTGCGGGATCTCGAGCAGCGTCGGGGCGTGCATCGTGACGGTGAGGCCAGCCTTGCCGGCCTCCTCGAGCAGCGCCTTGGCACCCTCGACGTCACGCTCACGCTGCGGCAGCGACGCATCGTGGTACGGGTACACCGGGGCGACCGGGTGGTCGTTGCCCATGACGCCGCGGCCCTGGAGCAGCGTGTCGATGAGTGCCTGGCGGTCGATGCCCTTGGCCACGGCCTGACGGACGCGCTTGTCGGCGAAGTTGCCCTCGCGGCAGTTCATCCAGATCTGGCGGTGCGCAGCACCCGGGATGCTCTCGATGGTGAGCGACGAGTCGGCGAAGATCGCCTCGCCGCCGATCACCGAGAAGCCCACGAGCGCGTCGAGCTCGCCGGCGAGCAGGCCGTTGATGTTGGTGGCCAGGTCGTCGGTGAAGTAGATCTCGACGGCGTCGAGGAACGGCACGCCGCCCCACCACGCATCGTTGCGCTCGAACACGGCCTTGGTGGCGATGTCGTAGCTGGCCAGCTTGAACGGGCCGGTGCCGTCGGGACGGGCGTCGAGGGTGGTGCCCACCTCGTAGTCGACCGGGGTGATCAGCGACTGCGGGTTGTAGATCGACAGCTGGTAGGGGTACTGGCCGTCGGGGGCGTTGAGCGTGACCTCGACGGTGTAGTCGTCGATGGCCTTGGCGGCGCCGGGGCTCAGGTACGAGGCCTGGTTGCCGGGCACGAGGCGCTCGAGCGTGGCGACGACGTCAGCGGCGGTGAGGTCGCCGCCGCTGTGCCACTTCACGCCCTGGCGGATCTTGAACGTCCAGACGCTGCCGTCGGCGTTCGGCTCCCACGACTCGGCCAGCATCGGGGCCAGTCCGGCGCCCTCGCCGGGGCCGCAGAGGTACTCGAAGGTCGTGGCGCAGAGCGTGTAGGTGCCGACGTTGTCCATCGCCACCGGGTCGAGCGGACTGCCGGGGCGCTGGTTGCCGACGCGCAGGGTGCCGCCCTGCTTGTACGTGCCCTGGGGCGCCGTGGTGTCGGTCTGGCCGTCACCGAGCGTCGTGGTGGGCTCGCCGCCGCCGCCGTCGGTGGTCTCGGTGGTCTCCTCGCCGCCGCAAGCCGCCAGCAGCGCGCCGACGGCCGCAGCCGACATGCCGAGCACCGAGGCGCGCTGGACGAACTGGCGACGTGAGAGCTTGCCGGCCGCGAAAGCGTCGATCAGAGCGCTCTGAGCGTTCGGCGTGGTCACCTCGTCGGTCTTGTCGTGAGTCATTGATTTCCCCCAGAAAGGTGTGGGCCACGGGATGTGGTCCGTGAAAACCTAGGCGCAGATTTCACGCAGGTCAACAACCATTCACGGTACGAACGCACCGGAAATGCGCGACGCAGCGCCGCCCTATGCAGCGCAGGGGGCACGCGATACCGTCGGGACTCCACGCAGGGGGTAATCAGTGACCGAGACCGCAGTGCCGACCGACGCAGCGCCCCGAGGCCGTTCCGGGCGGGCCGCCCGGCTGGCATCGAGGACCGGCGCGCAGCACGGTGCGGGCGGCACCGCACCGGCCTTCCTGCGCCGCGAGATCCCCTTCTACGAACTGCTCAGCGAGGAGGGACTCGACCTCGTCGAGCGCATGGCCGACCGACTGCTTGCCGAGATCGGCATCGAGATCCGCGACGACGAGGAGGCGATCCGCCTGTTCGCCGATGCCGGCGCCACCGTCGACGGCGTCCTCGTGAAGTTCGACCCGGGCCACGTTCGTGCCCTGTGCGCTACGGCACCCGGCGAATTCGAGCAGGTCGCCCGCAACCCAGATCGGTCGGTGCGCATCGGCGGTCGGAATGTGGTGCTGGCACCCGCCTACGGCTCACCGTTCGTGCGCGACTCGGCGGGCGGGCGCCGCTACGCCACGCTCGCCGACTTCGAGAACTTCGTGAAGCTCGCCTACAGCACCCCGTACCTGCACCACAACGGCGGCACCGTGTGCGAGCCCACCGACGTGCCGGTGAACAAGCGCCACCTCGACATGGTCTACGCCCACCTGCGCTACAGCGACAAGGGATTCATGGGATCGGTCACCGCCCCCGAGCGCGCCGCCGACAGCATCGAGATGGCCCGCATCGTGTTCGGCGCCGACGTCGTCGACCGGCAGTGCGTCATCCTCGGCAACGTCAACGCCAACTCGCCGCTCGTCTGGGACGCCACGATGACCGGAGCGCTGAAGACCTACGCCCGCGCCAACCAAGCGCCCGTGGTGGTGCCGTTCATCCTCGGCGGGGCCATGGGTCCCGTCACCAATGCGGGCGCCATCGCCCAGGCCCACGCCGAGACCTTGGTGGGCGTCGCGCTCGGCCAGCTCGTGCGGCCCGGCAGTCCCGTGATCTACGGCAACTTCCTGTCGTCGATGGCCCTGCGCTCGGGAAGCCCCACCTTCGGCATGCCCGAGCCGGCGCTCGGCTCGCTCGTCGTCGGCCAGCTCGCCCGACGGGTGAACCTGCCGCTGCGCTGCTCGGGTGCGTTCACGCACTCGAAGGTGCCCGACGGCCAGGCCATGACAGAGTCGGCGGTCAGTTTCATGGCAGCGCTGCTGTGCGGCGCCAACTTCATCCTCCATTCCGCAGGCTGGCTCGAGGGCGCACTGACGATGGGCTACGAGAAGTTCATGATGGACGTCGACCTCGCCGGCGCGGCCGGCACCTTCCTGAAGGGCATCTCGCTCGACGAGGACCAGTTCGCCCTCGACGGATTCGCCGAGGTGGGCCCGGGCAAGCACTTCTTCGGGTCGCAGCACACGCTGCGCCACTACCAGACGGCCTTCTACGAACCGCCGCTCAGCGACAACATGTCCTTCGAGCAGTGGCGCGATGCCGGGTCGAGCACGATCGAGCAGCGGGCCAGTGCCGCCGTCGAGCAGACGCTTCGCGACTACGAGGCACCGCATCTCGACGATGCAATCGACGAGCAACTCCGCGACTTCGTCGCCCGCCGCAAGGCCGAGATGCCCGACCGCTGGCACTGACCCGCACCACCGCACGACGATGAGTTCCGAGGCAGCCACCACATCCGCCGGCGATCCGCTGCTGCAGCCGTTCACGCTGCGCCACCTGACGCTGAAGAACCGCGTGATGAGCACCTCGCACGAGCCGGCCTACAGCGAGGACGGCATGCCCAAGGAGCGCTACGCGGCGTACCACGCCGAGAAGGCCAAGGGCGGCCTTGCGCTCACGATGACCGCCGGCACTGCGGTGGTCAGCCCCGACAGTCCGCCGGCGTTCGGCAACCTCCTGGCCTACAAGGACGAGATCGTGCCGTGGATCCGCCGTCTCACCGACGGCATCCACGAGCACGACTGTGCGGCGATGATCCAGATCAGCCACCTTGGCCGCCGCACCGGCTGGGGCCAGGACGACTGGCTGCCGGTGGTCGCACCGTCGGCGATCCGCGAGCCGGCGCACCGCTCGCATCCGAAGGCAGCCGAGGAATGGGACATCCGCCGCATCATCGGCGACTATGCCGACGCCGCCGAGCGGATGAAGGCCGGCGGCATGGACGGCATCGAGATCGAGGCGTACGGCCACCTCTTCGACCAGTTCCTCTCCCCGCTCACCAACCGTCGCGACGACGAGTGGGGCGGCTCGTTCGAGGGCCGGATGCGCTTTCCCCTCGAGGTGCTGCGCGCCATCCGCGCCCGGGTAGGCGCCGACTTCATCGTCGGCGTCCGCATGGCCATCGACGAGGCCAAGCCGGGAGGCGTCGACACCGAGACTGGACTCGCCGTCCTCGAGCGCTACACCTCAGAGTCGCTCATCGACTTCGTCAACGTGATCCGCGGCACGATCTTCACCGACGGCGAACTGTCGGACGTGATCCCGATCCACGGCATGGCAGCCGCGCCCCACCTCGACTTCGCCGGCAGCGTGCGGGCCCGCACCGGCCTGGCGGTGTTCCATGCGGCGAAGATCGACGACGTCGCCACGGCCCGGCACGCGATCCGCGAGGGCAAGGTCGACATGATCGGCATGACCCGAGCCCACATGGCCGACCCCTACCTGGTGCGCAAGATCACCCTCGGCCAGGAGTCCACGATCCGGCCGTGCGTTGGTGCCACGTTCTGCCTCGACCGCATCTACCTCTCGGGGCACGCCCTGTGCATCCACAATGCGGCCACCGGCCGCGAGCTGCACATGCCCCACGTCATCGAGCAGGCGATCGCCGCACGGCGCGTCGTCGTCGTCGGCGCTGGCCCCGCTGGCCTCGAGGCGGCACGTGTGTGCGCCGAGCGCGGCCACCGGGTGACGGTGCTCGAGGCGATGCCCTGGGCGGGCGGCCAGCTGCGGCTCGCCACCCGCAACCCGCGGCGCCGCGACCTGATGGGCATCGTCGACTGGCGGGTCGCCGAACTCGAACGGCTCGGCGTCGAGGTCCGCTACGACACCTTCGCCGATGCAGCCATGGTGCTCGCCCTGCAGCCAGACGTCGCCATCGTGGCCACGGGAGGTCTCGGGCAGAATCCGACGGTGCGCGAGGGGGCCGAGCACATCGTCCACTCGTGGGACGTCATCGGCGGTGACGTGAAGCCCCACGGCGACGTGCTGCTGTTCGACGACGACGGCAGCCACTCGGCCATGACAACGGCCGAGATGATCGTCGCAGCAGGTGCACGGCTCGAGATCGTCACCCCCGAACGCGGCATCGGCGTCGATGTCGGCGGTCTCAACCTCGTGCCGTACATGAAGGCGCTCAACGACGCCGACGCCAGGATCTCGCTCAACCAGCGCGTGCACTCGATCCGCCGCCGCGACGACGGGCGCTACGACGTCGAGGTGGGCAGCGAGCACTCCGCCGTTCGCCACCCACGCGTGGTCGACATGGTGGTGGGCGACCACGGCGTCGCAGCGCTCGACGACACCTACCGACAGCTCGTCCCGGCGTCGCGGAACCTCGGCGAGGTCGACTACCGGGCGCTCATCGCTGGCGAGGCACAGCGGGTCGAGCGCAATCCGGCTGCCACATTCGACGTGTTCCGCATCGGCGATGCCGTCGAGGGCCGCAGCGTCCACGCAGCCGTGTACGACGCGCTGCGGCTCTGCAAGGACCTCTGACCACCGGGGTGCCGGCTCCGTCGGCGCCTGAATGTTCCGCATCGTGAGTCGGTTCCATAGTGCGGAATCCGTGGGCTAGCATCGCTCCGCACATCTGCCGCCGCAGCGGGACCTGCCCGCCGACGGCGCCCACACCTTGATGCACACGTCCCCGAAAGGTCAGCCATGGCATTCCCGTCCGATCTCGACATCGCCCGCGCCGCTACCCTCGCCCCACTGCGCGACGTCGCCGCCCAGATGGGCATCGGTCCGCACCTGCTCGAGCAGCACGGCGACGACCTCGCCAAGATCCGCCTCGAGGCGATCGACGAGCTGAAGGACCGCCCGAAGGCCAAGTACGTCGTCGTCACCGCCATCACGCCCACGCCGCTCGGCGAGGGCAAGACCACCACCACCGTGGGCCTCGGCCAGGCGATGAAGCACATCGGCAAGCGCGCCGTCATCAGCCTGCGCCAGCCCAGCATGGGCCCCACCTTCGGCATCAAGGGCGGTGCTGCCGGCGGCGGCTACAGCCAGGTCGTGCCGATGGAACTGCTCAACCTGCACCTCACCGGCGATTTCCACGCCGTCACAGCGGCCCACAACCTGCTGTCGGCGATGGTCGACAACCACCTGCACCAGGGCAACGAGCTGGGCCTCGACATCCACAACATCACCTGGCGGCGAGTCCTCGACGTCAACGACCGCAGCCTGCGCAACATCATCGTCGGCCTCGGCGGGAAGATGGACGGCATCACCCGCCAGACGGGCTTCGACATCACCGCAGCGTCAGAGGTCATGGCCATCTTCGCCCTCGCCACCTCGCTCGACGACCTGCGCGCCCGCATGGGCCGCATCGTCGTGGGCTACACCGAGGCCGGTGAGCCCGTCACCGCCGAGCAGCTGAAGGCCGCTGGCTCGATGGCCGTCATCATGCGCGAGGCGCTGAAGCCCAATCTGCTGCAGACACTCGAGAACACCCCGGTGATCGTGCACGCCGGGCCGTTCGGCAACATCGCCCACGGCAACTCGTCGATCGTCGGCGATCTCATCGGCATCCGCGGCGGCGACTACCTCATCACCGAGGCGGGCTTCGGTGCCGACATGGGCGCCGAGCGGTTCTTCAACATCAAGTGCCGCAACTCGGGAATGACCCCCGACGCCGCCGTGCTGGTGGCCACCGTGCGCGCCCTCAAGGCTCACAGCGGCAAGTTCAAGATCACCCCCGGCAAGCCGCTGCCTGCCGACCTGCTGGCCGAGAACCCCGACGACGTGCGCGCCGGGGCCGCCAACCTCATCAAGCAGATCGAGAACGTGAAGGTGCACGGCGTGTCGCCCGTGGTGGCCATCAACGCGTTCCCCGGCGATTTCAAGAGCGAGCACGACGCCATTCGCGAGATCGCCGAGAGCGTCGGCGCTCGCGTGGCCGTGTGCACCCACTTCAGCGAGGGCGGCAAGGGTGCCACCGAGCTGGCGCAGGCCGTGGTCGAGGCGTGCGACGAGCCCACGACGTTCCAGTACTGCTACGAGGACAGCGACAGCCTGAAGGCCAAGATCGAGAAGGTCGCCACGAAGATCTACGGCGCAGCAAAGGTCACCTACTCCGCTGCGGCCAACACCCAGCTCGACCGCTACGAGAAGAACGGCTTCGGCACGCTGCCGGTCTGCATCGCAAAGACTCATCTGTCGATCAGCGCCGACGCATCGTTGAAGGGCGCCCCCACCGGCCACACGGTCAACGTGCGCGAGGTGCGCGCCAGCGTCGGAGCGGGATTCGTGTACCCGATCTGCGGCGACATGACCACCATGCCCGGCCTCGGCTCGGCTCCTGCTGCGAGCATCATCGACTTCGACGCCAACGGCGAGATCGTGGGCCTGTCGTGAGCGGGGCGCCGGCCGGCGACTTCGACCGCACTCCGGGCGGCGCCATCCTGATGGACGGCGTCCGGCTTCGCGGCGAGATCATCGCCAGCCTGCGCACCACCATCGAGGGTGCGGGCTCGCCCCCGGTGTGCCTCGCCACCGTGCTGGTCGGCGACGACAAGCCCAGCCGCCTCTACGTCGGCAGCAAGCGCAAGCTGGCGGGCGAGGCGGGCATGACCTCGAAGCACGTCGAGTTGGGCAACGACGCCACGCAGGCACAGGTCGAGAATGCCGTCGCCGCACTCGCCGCCGATCCATCGGTGCACGGCATCCTCTGCCAGTTGCCGCTGCCGAAGGGGCTCGACCCCGAGCCCGTGCTTGCGCTCATCCCACCCGACAAGGACGTCGACGGACTCACCGAGCGATCGATGGGACGTCTCGTGCGCGGCCTGCCCGGCCACGTCGGCTGCACCCCGCTCGGCGTGATGCGCCTGCTCGAGCGATACGGCGTCGTCACCGCCGGCCGGCGGGCCATCGTGATCGGTCGCTCGACGCTCACCGGCCTGCCGCAGGTACTGCTGCTCGGCCGCAAGGGTGCCGACGCTACGGTCACGCTCGCCCACTCGCGCACGGTCGACGCCGACATGGTCGACATCTGCCGGCAGAGCGACATCATCGTCGCCTGTGCCGGCCAGGCGCGCATGATCACGGCGGCGCACGTGAAGCCCGGCGCTGCCGTGGTCGACGTCGGCGTGTCGCGCACCGAGGCGGGTATCGTCGGCGACGTCGACTTCGACGCCGTGCAGGCAGTAGCCGGAGCCATCACGCCGATGCCCGGTGGCACCGGACCGATGACCATCGCCTCGCTCCTCGAGAACACCCTGAACGCAGCACGGATGCAGGGAGCGTTCCCCGCATGAGCACCGTGCTCTCGCTCGACGAGGTCGAGAGCATCAGCCACCGCATGCTCACGGCCTCTGGGGCATCCACCCTGCAGGCCGACCCGACGGCTCGTTCGATCCGCGAGGCCGAGGCCGAGGGTCTTCGCCCGATCGGCCTGTCGTACCTGCCCGTCTACTGCCAGCACGTCGCCATCGGAAAGGTACGCGGCAATGCCGTGCCCACGGTGTCGCGGCCCCGGCCCGCCACCGTCGTCGTCGATGCCGGACTCGGCTTCTGCCATCCCGCCTACGTCGCCGGCGAGGCACCACTCGTCGCCGCAGCACGCGAGAACGGCGTGGCGCTGATGACACTCACCCACTCGTACAGCGCGGGCACGCTCGGTTGGTTCGTCGACCGACTCGCACGCGAGGGACTCGTGGCGATGATGTTCGCCAACTCGTCGCCCCTCATGGCCCCGCACGGCGGGCGACGCCCGTGGTTCGGCACCAATCCGTTCGCCTGGGCGGCACCACGCCGCAGTGGCCCGCCCGTCGTCGCCGACCTGTCGTCGTCGATGGTGGCATGGGTCAAGGTGAACGCTGCTGCGGCGGCAGGAGAGCCGATCCCGCTCGGCTGGGCCCTCGACGCCGACGGCAATCCCACCACCGACGCCCGCGCCGCCCTGCTCGGCAGCATGGCCCCGGCGGCCGGCCACAAGGGGTCTGCGCTCGCGCTGCTCGTCGACGTGATGTCGGGTGGCGTCGCAGCGTCGAACTTCTCGCATGAGGCGTCCGACTTCATCAACGCAGAGGGCAGCGAGCCCGACGTCGGCCAGGTGGTGCTCGCCATCGACCCGTCAGTGGCAACGCCCGACTTCCTCGACCGCCTCGAGCACGAGTTCACTGCCCTTGCCGCCGAGCCCGGCGTGCGCCTGCCCGGCGACGGTCGCCTCGCTGCCAGGAGCCGCACTGCGGTCGACGGCGTCGAGGTTCCCGACGACCTCATGCGCATCCTCGACGATTACGCAGCGCACGGCGCGCCGCGGCTGCGCTGAGGTCTGCTGCAGTGTCCACCGTCCAGTCGATCGAGCGTGCGTTCGCAGTGCTGCGCTCGCTCGCGTCCGGCCCGGCGGGGGTCACCGATATTGCCGACCGCATCGGCCTTCCGAAGAGCACCGTGTCGAGGCTGCTCTCGACGCTCGAAGAGCTCGGCGCCGTCGAGCAGGTTGCCGCCGGAGGGCACTACCGGATCGGATGGGCGATGATCGAGCTCTCTGCTGCAGCGCGACCCGGCCGCTCGCTCGTGTCACTCGCGCGGCCGCACCTCGCCGAGCTGAACCGACTCACGGGTGCAGCTGCAGGGCTCTCGATCCCCGACGGCACCGACATGCTCTACCTCGACCAGATCACGCCCGACAGCGAACTGCAGGTGCGCGACTGGACCGGCCACCGCATCCCGATGCACGCAGTGCCGTCGGGCCAGGTGGTGCTCGCATTCGACGACGAACTC
Source organism: Actinomycetota bacterium (assembly GCA_041178405.1). GTDB lineage: Bacteria > Actinomycetota > Acidimicrobiia > Acidimicrobiales > Ilumatobacteraceae > UBA668. The sequence goes on from JBEGVK010000100.1 coordinate 9,711, forward strand.
GCGTCGCGTGTGCTGTCGGGGCCACTCCAGCGGTTCACGCCGCACACCATCACCGACCCGGCCATGCTCAGGAAGCGCCTCGCCGCCGTGCGAGCTGCCGGCTACTCGATGGCGCTCGAGGAGTTCGCCGAGGGCCTGAACTCGGTGGCAGCGCCAGTCCGAAGTGCTTCCGGACGCGTCGTCGCCGCCCTCCACGTCTACGGACTGCCGAGCAGCGTGCCGAGCGAGCGTGACGGCGACGAGATCGGCAGGCTGGTACAACAGGCAGCCAGCCGGATGCAGATCGACTGAGAGAGGAACACGTGGAGCAGTACGACTATGTGATTGTGGGCGGCGGCTCGGCAGGCTCTGCCCTCGCCAATCGACTGAGCGCCGACCCGTCGCACCGCGTGCTGGTGCTCGAGGCCGGTCGCATGGACTGGAAGTGGGACGTGTTCATCCACATGCCGGCCGCGCTGATGTTCCCGATCGGGAGCCGCTTCTACGACTGGAAGTACGAGAGCGAGCCCGAGCCCCACATGGGCGGACGCCGCGTGTACCACGCCCGGGGCAAGGTGCTCGGCGGCAGCAGCAGCATCAACGGGATGATCTTCCAGCGCGGCAACCCGCTCGACTACGAGCGGTGGGGAGCCGACAGGGGCATGGCCACGTGGGACTACGCCCACTGCCTGCCGTACTTCAAGAAGATGGAGACGTGCCTCGCCGGCGCCGACGAATGGCGTGGTGGCGACGGCCCGCTCGTGCTCGAGCGCGGCCCCTCCCAGAATCCGCTCATCGACGCCTTCCTCGCCTCCTGCCAGCAGGCGGGATACCCACTCACCTCCGACGTCAACGGCTTCCAGCAGGAGGGGTTCACGCGCTTCGACCGCAACGTGCACCGGGGGCGCAGGCTCAGCGCGGCGCGCGCCTACCTGCACCCCGTGATGCGCCGGCCCAACCTCACCGTCCGCACCCTCGCACAGGCCCACCGCGTGCTCTTCGACGGCACGCGCGCCACCGGCGTGCAGTACCAAGTCCGCGGCCGCCTGCACACGGCAATGGCGAAGGAGGTCGTGCTGTGCGGCGGCGCGTTCAACACCCCGCAGCTGCTGCAGCTCAGCGGCGTGGGCAATGCCGCCGAGCTCGAGCCGCTCGGCATCCGGATGGTGCACCACCTGCCCGCCGTGGGCGAGCACCTCCAGGACCACCTCGAGGTGTACGTGCAGCACGCCTGCACGCAGCCCGTGTCGCTCCAGCCGAGCCTGCAGATGTGGCGCCGCCCGTTCATCGGGCTGCAGTGGCTGTTCCGCAAGGGCCCAGGGTCCAGCAACCACTTCGAGTCAGGCGGCTTCGCTCGCAGCAATCCCTCAGAGCGCTATCCGAACCTGATGTTCCACTTCCTCCCGATCGCCGTCCGCTACGACGGCAGCGCCCCCGCCGGCGGGCACGGCTTCCAGGTGCACATCGGGCCGATGTACTCCGACTCGCGGGGCTCAGTGAAGATCACCTCCGCCGATCCGAAGGCCAAGCCGGCCCTGCGCTTCAACTACCTCAGCACCGACCAGGACCGCCGCGAGTGGGTCGAGGCCATCCGCACGGCGCGGTCCATCCTGGGCCAGCCGGCGCTCGCCCCATACAGCGGCGGCGAGATCTCCCCCGGTCCGGACGTTCGGACCGACGAGCAGATCCTCGACTGGGTGCGCCGAGACGGCGAGACCGCACTGCACCCGAGCTGCTCGTGCCGCATGGGGGCCGCTGACGACGACAGCGTGGTCGATCCGCTGTCGATGAAGGTGCACGGCCTCGACGGGATCCGCGTGGTCGACGCCTCGGCGATGCGCTACATCACCAACGGCAACATCTACGCACCGGTCATGATGATGGCCGAGAAGGCCGCTGACCTCATCCTCGGCAACACGCCCCTGGCGCCAGAGCAGGCGCCGTTCTACCGGGCCACCACGTCCTGAGCCGCTGTCAGTCGGCGTAGCCGGGCTCGTCCTCGTCGAGGATCTCCATCAGCGCGCGCAGGTGCAGATCGCAGGCCGCCGGATACTCGAACCACTGCTTGCACGTCAGCGCGGCGACCTCGTCGGAGAGCACCGCGAGCCGCTGCCCGGTGGAGAGTGCCAGCACCTGCACGTATGACGCCCGCTCGAGGTAGTAGAGGTCCTCGAATGCCTCGGCCACCGAGTTGCCGATCACGAGAACACCGTGGTTGCCCAGCATCAGCACGGCCTTGTCGTCGCCGAGCATGCGCGCCACCCGCTCGCCCTCTCCCCCGTCGAGGAACATGCCCCCGTAGTCGCGGTCGTAGGCGATACGGCCGTAGAAGCGACAGGCATTCTGGTCGAGCATCTGGAACTCGTAGCCATCGAGGCAGGCGAGCGCTGTTGTGTACGGCTGGTGCGTGTGGAGGGCAACCTTCGCCCGCGGCATGAGTCGATGGAGATTGGAGTGCAGGTGCCATGCGGTCGGGTCCGCCCTCGGGTCGACGCGATCGGCCGCTGCGCCAGCACTCTCGAGTCGCACGAGCGAACTGGCGCGCACGCGAGAGAAGTGCGCGCCGATCGGGTTCATCAGGAAGTGCTGCTCGTCGCCCGGAATCACCGCGCTGAAGTGATTCGCCACCGACTCGTGCCAGTTGAAACGCGCCGTCCACCTGAACGCAGCGGCAAGTTCGCGACGCAGCGCCGCCTCGGCGCCGGTCACGACAGCTCTTCGGGGAAGCCTGGGGCGCGCAGGTCGGTTCCGAGTGCATCCTCGAGCAGCTTGACGACCTGGCTCGACCATGCGCTGCCGCCGTACTGCGAGCGAGCACGGATGAACGTCTGCAGTGTGTGACTTGCAAGGTCGAGCGGCACCCCGAAGCGACGCCCGAACTCCATCGCAAATCCGAGGTCCTTCACCGCGAGGTCCATCGTGAAGTTGATGTTGTAACTGCCGTTCAAGATGACCTGGCTCTCGGTCTCGTGAACGAAGCTGTTGCCCGACGAGTTCAAGATGGCGTGGAACGACTTCGTGAGGTCGAGCCCGCCCCGCTTGGCCAGCATCAGCGCCTCACCCGCAGCGACGAGATGGATGAAGGCGAGCATGTTGGTGATCACCTTGATGACTGCGGCGCTTCCGAGCGGACCCATGTGCAGCACGGGACTGCCGATGACACCAAGGAGTTCGGCATGCTCGCGGTAGAGATCCTCGTCACCACCGACGAGCACCGTGATGTCGCCGGCAGCGGCCTTGTGCACACCGCCCGTCACGGGCGACTCGAGTACACGAACGCCGCGCCCTGCGCAGATCTCCGCGAGCCGCAGCGTCTCCTCCTGGTCGTTGGTGCTGTTGTCGATCCACGTGCCGCCCTTGGCGAGACCGGCGAGGATTCCGTCGGGCCCGCACAGCACCGCCTCGATGACGCGAGGAGACGGAAGGCAGGTGAACACGACATCGCTCGCTGCGGCGACGTCCTTGGCGGTGTCGGCCCAGTGCGCCCCCTCTGCGATCAGCTGCGAGGCGAGGTCCTTGTTGATGTCGGTCACCGTCACGGAGTGACCCGCCTTGAGCAGGTTGTGGGCGAGGTGGAAGCCGAGGTTGCCGAGGCCGATGTAGCCGACGCGGGCGGAAGTCGAGGTCATGGGATTCCTTTCAGGGTTGGCGGGCCGCAACGCTGCGGTCTCGCCGATGGGCTGTCGATTCGGGGAGCGGTCGGGCAAACGGGCTGAGAATACGCAACCGGCGGGCTGCATGCCCCGTGATGGGACAGCAGCCCGCCGGTCGCACGGCGTCAGGGCGCTGCAGCGCCCGCTGAGGTCAGCTGAGCCAGGTCTGCCAGACGGCGCTGTTCTCGTCGACCCACTTCTGGGCAGCATCGGCCGGGGTCATGCCATCGCCGTCCATGTAGGCGGCGATCGCAGCCTGCTGCTCGGTGCTGATGCTCAGCTTCGACAGCAGGGCGAACACCTTGGCATTCTTCGCCTCAAGGCCGGCGTTGGCCGCCTTGTAGAGGAGGTCGACCGGATAGTCGCAGTTGTACATGCCGTCGCCGGCCGCCGCCGAGGCGATGCACTCGTCGGTAACGTCGGGCAGCTTCACCTCGACCAGCTCGACTCGCGACTGCTTCCAGTGCGGCTTCCACAGCTGCATGAGCACCGGCTTCTGGTCGGCGATCGACTGGTCGATGGCGGTGAGCAGCGCTGCCTCAGAGCCGGCCACCACGTACTTCAGCGGCAGTTCGAGGTTGGCGATGATCTGCTCGTCATAGGTGACGTAGCTGGGATCGCCCATGAGGAACTGGCCGAGGTCGCCGGTCTCGGCGGTGGCGAACAGCTTCGCCAGTTCGGGATCCTTGAAGCCCTCCCACGTGGCGAGCTCGGGGTGCTGGTCGACGATGAACTTCGGCACATACCAGCCGATCTTCGCCTCTGGTCCCAGTAGGCCGAGGTCGACCACCGACTGCTTGCCGGTGATGTAGGTCTCGTAGTCGGCTGCGTGGCCCGACGGCCACACCTCGAGCGTGACGTCGATGCTGCCGTCGTCGAGGCCAACCCACGTGGCATTCTCGTCGATCTCGAGCAGTTCGACAGGCGTGCCGAGTTCGCACTCGATGACGATCTTGGCCACGTTGGCGTTGGCAATCGATCCGGACCACGGGTTGACGGCGATCACGATCGGATCGCCGCTGGTCTCGCAGGCCTCGCCACCGGACGTGCCGTCCGAGCCGCTCTCACCCGATTCGCTGCCGCAGGCCGACAGGCCCAGGCCCAGCGCTGCACCGACGAGGAACACCCGGCGCGTGATGGACGTTCTGGTCATCTCTTCCCCCCTTGTGTCGCCGTGCTGTCACGGCGCCACGACTGTGTCAGGCGATCGAGCATGATCGCCAGCAGCACGATACTCACTCCGCCGCCCACGCCTTGGCCAAGCTTGATGTTGGGCTTGGCCGTGGCCTCGTAGGCGACCAGGCCGAGCGCCCCGGCGCCGACCAGGGCGGCGATGATCACTGTCGCCAGCACCATCAGCAGCGTCTGGTTGATGCCGAGCAGGATCGCCCGACGGGCGAGCGGCAGCTGCACGAGCCGCATCTCCTGGCGGCTCGTGGCGCCGAACGAGACGGCCGCCTCCCGCGGGGCCCACGCAACCTCGCGCATGCCGAGTGCAGTGAGGCGGATGCAGGGCGGCACGGCGTAGATGACGCAGGCAACGACGCCGGCGGCCCGGCCGACCGAGAACAGGAACACCACCGGCAGCAGGTAGACGAACTGCGGCAGCACCTGGGCGATGTCGAGCAGCGGCCTCAGCAGCCGCTCGACCCGGTCGCTCCGGCCGGCCAGGATGCCGAGCGGCATGGCGATCACCACGCTGATGGCGATGGCGACGATCACCTGGCTGAGCGTGTCCATCGCCAGGTCCCACATCGCAACCTCGCCCGTGCCACCGGGGATCCCGCCCATGGCGCCGATCGCCAGCAGACACGCACCCATCAGTGCGGCCAGCCGCCACGCGCCACTGAGCCATCCGGCGAAGGCGAACCCCACGACGACCAGCAGCCACGGCATCCAGACGAGGAGGTCCTTCAGCGGCTCGAGCACGCGGATCACGAGCAGGTCGCTGATCGACTGCGTCCCGCCGATCAGCGGCACACCGCTGCGCAGGTTCGATTGCACCCAGCCGACCGCAGAGTCGACGGGCGATGCGATGTCCCACGAGAGCCACGCCGGCCACTCGCCCCACCCGACGACCCGAGCCAGCACGGCCGCGGCGACGGCGGCACCCGCCATCGCTGCCGCAGCGCGAAGGCCGCCCATCGCCGGCGGGCGTCGCCGCTGACCAGTCGACATGCGGTCGAGCGCCACTGCCAGCAGCACGATGCCGAGGCCGGCCGCCATCGCTGCGCCAACCTGCTGCTTCTGCAGCGCCGACAGCACGTCCTGGCCGAGGTCACCCGTGCCGAGCAGCGACGCCAGCACCACGATCGCGAACGCCATCATGATCACCTGGTTGAGGCCCAGCAGGATGCTGCGCCGCGCCATCGGCAACTGCACCTTCACGAGCTGCTGCCACGAGGTGGCGCCGAACGACTGCGCCACCTCGTTCGACACCACCGGCACCTGACGGATGCCGAGGTTGGTGAGCCGGACTGCCGGTGGCAGCGCGTAGACGACGGTGGCCATGACGGCCGGCGGCACCTGCAGTCCGAAGGCCACCTGCAGCGGACTGAAGTAGACGAAGGCCGGCATCACCTGAGCCGTGTCGAGGATGACGCGCACGATGCGCTCGGCACGGTCGGATCGGGCAGTGAGGATGCCGAGCGGCACGCCGATGACCAGCGCGATCGCCACTGCCACGAGCATGATCGACAGCGTCAGCATGGCGAGATCCCAGTCGGCGATGAGCCCCACCCCGACGAGGGCTGCTGCAGCCGAGAGGCCGGCCCGCACGCCCCCCGTTCGCCAGCCGATGGCACCTCCGAGCGCGATGACCCCTGGCCACTCGAGCAGTGCCAGCAGCGACTCGACGCGCTCCACCGACCAGGTCAGCACGCTGCTTACTGGATTGAGGAACCAGGTGAACACCGGCGACGACTCGCGGTTGAAGACCGTCCACGTGTACCGGTCCTGCATCCACTCCTGCAGGCCGAGGTCCCACCACGACGGCACGTCGGCTGGCAGCGCCACTGCCACCACGGCCAGTGCAGCGAACACGCCGAACCCTGCGAGGCGACGCGCTCGCCTCGCGCGCTCGATGTCGTCGGGCAGTGCCGACGGCAATGCGTCGAGCACCGCCGTCACGCCTCGCCCACCGTCAGGGTCACGATTCGTCGCCCACTGCAATCACGCGCAGCACCCCGGCCCGGTCGATGCTCCCCACCACCCGGCCATCGGCCACCACACGGACCGGCAACTCGCTGGCAGCGACGAGCGGCAACACGTCGCGGACCTTCGCCGTCGGAGCGACCTCTCCGGCGGCGCTGCCGTCGAACGGCGGTCCCATCACGGCGCTCACCGGCACGACATGCGACCGCGGCACATCGCGGACGAAGTTGGCCACGTACTCGTCGGCCGGCTGCATCACGACGTCGGCCGGCGTGCCGACCTGCACGAACCTGCCGTCGCGCATGATCGCGATGCGATCACCAAGTCGCAGCGCCTCGGACAGGTCGTGGGTGATGAACATCATGGTGGTGCGCACCTCGCTGCGCAGCCTGATGACCTCGTCCTGCATCTCGCGCCTGATGAGCGGGTCGAGTGCCGAGAACGGCTCGTCGAAGAGCATGATGTCGGGGCCCGTGGCAAGCGCACGGGCCAGGCCGACTCGCTGCTGCTGGCCGCCGCTCAGCTGGTGGGGGCGATACGAGTCCATGCCCGGGAGCCCGACCAGTTCGAGGGTCCGCGCCGCCCGCTCGCGCCGCTCGGCCCGGTCGACGCCGCGCAGTTCGAGTCCGAAGGCGACGTTGTCGGCGAGGGTGCGGTGCGGCAGCAGCCCGAAGTGCTGGAACACCATCGACACCCTGTGGCGGCGAATGTCGAGCAGTTGCTCGTCGTCAGCCGCCGTGACGTCGACGCCGCCGATGGCGACCGTGCCGGACGTGGGCTCGATCAGCCGGGTGATGCAGCGGATCAGGGTGCTCTTGCCGCTGCCCGACAGTCCCATCACCACGAACACCTCGCCGGGGGCGACATCGAGGCTGACATCGCGCATTGCCACCACGTTCCCGGTTCGGGCCTCGAGTTCGGCGCGCGGCAGGTCGGCGTCGGGAGATCCCACCAGCCGCTCGGCACGCGGCCCGTACACCTTCCACAGATCTCGCACGGAGATCATCGCTGCAGTGCTTGTCGTCACCCACGCCCCCCACGGCCGGCTCTGGCGGAGTGTAGACCGGCCCCTCGAGGGGATGGGGACGACCCTGCGACGCATATCGGCAGCCGTCACCGCGTGCGCGACAATCGCCGGGTGACCGATCTCCCCTCGTCAGCCCGCGCTGTCGTCATCGGCGGCGGCATCGTCGGGTGCTCCACCGCGTATCACCTCGCCGCACTCGGCTGGACCGACACCGTGCTCATCGAGAAGCACATGCTCACGTCGGGCAGCACCTTCCACGCGGCGGGCCTCGTCGGGCAGTTGCGCACGAGCGCCAACATCACCCAGCTGCTCGGCAACTCGGTCGACCTCTACCGCCGTCTCGAAGCCGAGACCGGCCAGGCGACCGGCTGGAAGATGAACGGCGGCCTGCGCCTCGCATGCAATGAGGAGCGGTGGACCGAGGTGAGGCGCCAGGCCACCACGGCGAAGAGCTTCGGCCTCGAGATGCACCTGCTCTCACCCCGGGAGGCGCAGGAACTGTGGCCGATCATGGAGGTGCACGACGTCGTCGGCGCCGCCTTCTTGCCCACCGACGGCCAGGCAAGTCCGAGCGACATCACGATGGCCCTCGCCAAGGGCGCGCGGATGCGGGGCGCCACGATCAGCGAGCAGACCGAGGTGCTGTCGATCGAGGTCTCCGACGGCGCGGTTCGTGCTGTCGTCACCGACCGAGGCCGCATCGAATGCGAGAAGGTGGTGCTGTGCTGCGGACAGTGGACGCGCGAACTCGCTGCCTCCATCGGGGTCAGCGTGCCGCTCGTCTCCGTCGAGCACCAGTACGTCATCACCGAACCGTTCAGCCCAGAGGTGCCGCGCACGCTGCCCACGCTCCGCGATCCCGACCGGCTCACCTACTACAAGGAGGAAGTCGGCGGCCTCGTGATGGGCGGCTACGAGCCCAACCCGATCCCCTGGGCAGTGCGGGGCATTCCGCGTCCGTTCCAGTTCCAGCTGCTCGACAGCAACTGGGAGCACTTCGCGCCCACCATGGAGCTCGCCATCGGGCGCGTCCCGGCGCTTGCCAGCACCGGTATCCGCCAGCTCATCAACGGACCTGAGAGTTTCACACCCGACGGCAACTTCATCCTCGGAGAGGCCCCCGAGGTGCGGAATGTGTTCGTCGGCGCCGGCTTCAACGCGTTCGGCATCGCCGCTGGCGGAGGCGCTGGCCAGGCGCTCGCCGAGTGGGTGCACGACGGCGCGCCCCCCTACGACCTGTGGGTGGTCGACATCCGCCGCTTCGGCCGTCCTCACCGCGACACCGACTGGACTCGCACACGCACCCTCGAGGCCTACGCCAAGCACTACACGATGGCGTGGCCGTTCGAGGAGCACCGCAGCGGACGTCCAGCGCGCACCTCGCCGCTCTACGAGCGGCTCACCACCCGAGGGGCCTGCTTCGGCGAGAAGCTCGGGTGGGAGCGCCCCAACTGGTTCGCCGATGCATCGCTCGGCGAGGAGCCCCGCGACACCTACTCATTCGGACGCCAGAACTGGTTCGCTGCCGTCGGCCGCGAGCATCGGGCCTGCCGCGAGGCGGCCGTGGTGATCGACCAGTCGAGCTTTGCCAAGTACACGGTCAAAGGCCCCGATGCCGGCGCCGCCCTCGACTGGCTGTGTGCCAACGACGTGCGCAAGCCCGTCGGATCGCTCACGTACACCCAGATGCTCGACGACCGCGGCGGCATCCAGTGCGATCTCACCGTGGCGCGCATCGCCGACGACGAGTTCTACGTGGTCACCGGCACCGGGTTCGCCACCCACGACCTCGACTGGATCGAGCGAGGCATTCCCAGCGGCAGCAATGCCCAGGTCGTCGACGTCACCTCGGCTTGGGCCGTGCTGTCGCTGATGGGCCCGCAGTCGCGCAGCATCCTCTCGGCAGCGTCGAGTGCCGACTCGCCGCAGTTCGACAACGACGCATTTCCGTTCGGCACGTGGCGCACCGTCGGTATCGCCGGGTGCCCGGTGCGCGCACTTCGGATCACCTACATGGGCGAGCTCGGCTGGGAACTCCACTTCCCCGTCGAGTACGCGCCCCGCGTCTACGACGCGCTCGTTGCCGCCGGCGAGCCGCTCGGGCTCGTCAACGCCGGCTACCGCTGCATCGAGAGCACGCGACTCGAGAAGGGCTACCGCGCGTGGGGCAGCGACATCGGACCCGACCACACCCCCCTCGAGGCTGGCCTGCGCTGGGCGGTGAAGCTGACGTCGGACATCGACTTCAGGGGTCGCTCCGCACTCGTGCAGCAGTCAGCAACGGGGCTCCGCAAGCTGCTCGCAGGGTTCTCCGTCGATCCCAGTGTGGTGCTGCTCGGCCGCGAGACGATCTTCCGCGACGGCGAACGCGTCGGCTGGCTCACCAGCGGCGGCTTCGGCTACACCGTGCAGCGCTCGCTCGGCTACGGCTACATCCGCCGCCCGATCGACCAGGGCGGAGTCGACCCGGCATGGGTGCTCGCCGGCACCTACGAACTCGAGGTCGCCGGCGAACGCGTGCCTGCTGAGGTGTCGCTGCGCCCGTTCCACGATCCGACCAACTCGAGGGTGAAGTCCTGACATGAGCGCAACGTCCAGCAGCCCCGCAGCGACAGGCAGCCGGCCCGACCGGGCCCGAATCGTCATCATCGGCGGCGGCATCCTCGGCTGCAGCATCGCCTATTGGCTCACCAAGATGGGCGAGACCGACGTGGTGCTGCTCGAGCAGCACCAGCTCACCGACGGCGCGACATGGCACGCGGCCGGCCTTGTCGGCCAGCTGCGCTCGTCGCGCAACACCACGCGAATGCTCGAGCAGTCGGTCGAGATGTACCGCGGCCTCGAAGCCGAGACTGGCCAGGCCGTCGACTGGCACGAGACCGGGAGCCTGCGCCTCGCATGCTCACCCGAGCGCGTGAAGGAACTCCGCCGCCTCGCCACGATGGCGAAGAGCTTCGGTCTGCCGATGGAGGTCATCTCCCCCGACCGGGCCCAAGAACTCTTCCCGCTGATGAGCACGACTGACGTGCTCGCAGCGGCGTTCCTCCCCACCGACGGGTACATCGACCCGGCATCCGTCACGATGGCGATCGCCCGCGGCGCCCGCAACCGGGGGGCTCGCATCGTCGAGTTCACACGCGCCGCGCAGATCGCCGTCGACGGCCGGCGCTGCACCACGATCCACTGGGAGGGCACACACGAGCGCGCAGGTGAGGCGGGCACCATCGAGTGTGACATGGTGGTCAATGCGGCCGGCATGTGGGGCCTCGAGGTCGGCCGCATCGCAGGCGCCCGAGTGCCGGCACTCGCCGTCGAGCACCAGTATCTGCTGAGCGGGCCCATCGAGGGCTACACGCCCGTCGAACTGGGTCGCATGCCGACGATGCGCGACCCCGATCATCTCGTCTACTACAAGCCCGACGGACCCGGGCTGCTCGTGGGCGGCTACGAGCCCGACACGATCCCGTTCGGCACCGACGGCATCCAGTGGCCCTTCCGACGGCAGCTCTTCGACGAGAACTTCGACCGCTTCGCGCAGCTCGGCGAACTCGCCACGAAGCGGACGCCGTGCCTCGAGCAGGCCGGCATCCGCAAGCTCGTCAACGGGCCGATCCCCTACTCGGCTGACGCCGACTTCGTGATGGGCCGCGTGCCCGAGCTCGACAACTACTTCGTCGCCACCGGATTCCTGTACGGCATCGCTGCCGGCGGCGGCGCCGGAAAGATGATGGCCGAATGGATGCTCGAGGGGCGTCCATCGCTCGACCTGTGGCCACTCGACGTTCGGCGCTTCTCGTTTCATCACACGACGCGCCACTACATGGGCACACGGATGGTCGAGCTCTACGCACATCACTACAAGCTCGCTGCGCCGGGCTCGGAGAAGATGACGGCCCGCGGCATTCGCACCAGCCCGCTCCACGGCCGTCTCGCCGCGCAGCGGGCTGTCTTCGGCTCGCGCGGCGGCTGGGAGCGTCCGAACTGGTTCGCCCCCGAGGGAGTCGACCCTGTCGACCGTCCGTCGTTCGATGAGCCGAACTGGTTCCCGTACGTGGGCGCCGAGGCGCGCGCCGTCCGCAACGGCGTCGCGCTCGTCGACCAGACCTCGTTCGCCAAGTTCGAGATCACCGGCCCGCGGGCACTCGAGACCGTCCAGCGGCTCAGCGTGTGCGACATGGACACCCCGGTCGGCGCAGCCGTGTACACCCAGTTCTGCAACGAGCGCGGCGGTATCGAGTGCGACCTCACGCTCACCCGCACGGCACGGAATGCCTGGTATGTGGTCACCGGTGCCGCCTTCGGCGCTCACGACATGGGCTGGGTCGAGTCGCATGCGCCGGCCGAGGGCGTGGTGGTGCGCGATGTCACGTCAGCGAGGGCCGTCATCAACCTCTGCGGCCCGCTCAGCCGTGCCGTGCTCGGCCGCGTCGCCGAGGACGACATCGGCAGCGAGGCATTCCCCCATGCCACTGGGCGGATGCTCACCATCGGGTCGGCACCCGTGCTGGCGCTGCGGATCGGCTACCACGGCGAGCTCGGCTGGGAACTGCACATCCCCACCGAGTACGCGGCGCACGTGTACGACGTGCTGCTCGATGCCGGGAGCGACCTCGGCATCGTCAATGCCGGCTACCGCGCCATCGACACGCTGCGGATGGAGAAGGGCTATCTCTACTGGAGCACCGACATCACGCCGGACACCTCGCCGTGGGAGGCGGGCCTCGGATGGCGAGTCGACCTCGCCAAGCGCGAGTTCATCGGCCGAGATGCACTCGCAGCCCTGCGCGAGAAGGGCCCGGCGCGGCGCCTGTGCACGTTCACGCTCGAGCGGATGGCATACCCCGTGAGCGGCGAGGCGATCATGGTCGCCGGCGGCGACGGCTCGGTCGTGGGATTCACCACCAGCGCCAACTTCGGACACACGGTCGGCAAGCCGGTTGCGTACGGCTACATCCCCACCGGCCTGCTCGACACGGTGCCCGACGACGGCTGGGTGATCGAGGTCTACGGCGAGGCGATTCCCGCTGTCCGCCACCGGCGCCCCCTCCACGACCCGTCGAACTCACGGCTCAAGTCGTAGGCGGCGGCGCGTCCCGCAGTGGGCAGCGGCAAGAATGAGGTCATGAGCGATCCCAACCTCGCCGGCGCGCTGGCTCGGGCCGGACTGCCCGCTGACGCGCCGACCTCGCGCCTCGCCGGACTCACGAACGTCAATTACCTCGTCGACGGCCCCGCCGGTCGGGTGGTACTGCGGATCCCGGGTGCTGGCACGAGCGAGTACATCAACCGAAGCACCGAGGAGCACGCAGCCCGCGCCGCAGCCGCTGCCGGCGTGAATGCCGAGGTGCTCTTCTTCGACGCGTCCGACGGGCTGATGGTCACTCGGTTCGTCGATGGTGCCGCCACGATGAGTGCAGAGCGGTTCCGCGACATCGAGGCAGTGCGTCGCGCCGGCCGGGCGTTCCGTGCCCTGCACACCACGTCGGCACCGTTCGCCACCGACTTCGACCTCTTCGGCATGATCGACGACTATCGGCGCCTGCTCGCCGAGAAGGGTGCCGCCCTGCCGGACGGGTACGACCAGTTGCAGCGCAGTGCTGACGCCACCCGAGCTGCACTCGAGGCGCGTCGGCGACCCCTCGTGCCATCGCACTGCGATCCGCTCTGCGAGAACTTCCTCGACACCGGGGAGCGGATGTACGTGATCGACTACGAGTACTCGGGCAACAACGACCCGATGTGGGACCTCGGCGACCTCTCGGTGGAGGGCGGCTTCGATGCGGCCCAGGACGACGCCCTGCTCGAGGCCTACTTCGGGGGCACGCCACCGCCCGACGAGTACGGGCGGATGGTCGCCTACAAGGCGATGTGCGACCTGCTCTGGACGCTGTGGGGCGTGCTGCAGCATGCGAACGGCAACCCGGTCGACGATTTCTGGGCCTACGCAGTGGGCCGCTTCGAGCGCTGCGCATCGCTGATGTCGTCAGCTGGCTACGGGGCGCGCATCGCCGCCATCGCCGGCTGACCGGCTCGCCGGCCGACCGGGGATGTGCGCCGGAGCATGACAGCGGGCACATCGCACTGCTACGATTCCACCATACGGACTAGTTCCACATCGTGGAAAAGGGGTGCCCATGAGTGACGACGATCTGGACCTGGCTTCGCTGCCCGACGACGAGCTCGTCACGCAGATGCACGAGGACCTCTACGACGGCCTGGCCCCCGAGATCGCCGAGGGCACGCTGATCCTGCTCGACCGCGGCTGGGGCCCCGACAAGGTGCTCAACGACGCCCTCGTCGAGGGAATGCGCATCGTGGGCATCGACTTCCGCGACGGGATCCTCTTCGTGCCCGAGGTGCTGCTGTCGGCCAACGCGATGAAGGCCGGGATGGAGATCCTCCGCCCCCTGCTCGCCGAGACGGGCGCCGAGCCGATCGGCAAGGTCGTCATCGGCACCGTGAAGGGCGACATCCACGACATCGGCAAGAACCTCGTTGCGATGATGCTCGAGGGTGCCGGCTTCGAGGTGATCGACCTCGGCATCAACACCGATGCCGACAAGTTCCTCGCTGCGCTCGACGAGCACAAGCCCGACATCCTCGGGATGTCAGCGCTGCTCACCACCACCATGCCGTACATGAAGGTGGTCATCGACACCCTCCAGGAGCGCGGACTCCGCGACAAGTACGTCGTCATGGTGGGTGGCGCGCCGCTCAATGAGGAGTTCGGCCAGGCAATCGGCGCCGACGCCTACTGCCGCGACGCAGCGATCGCCGCTGAGACGGCCAAGCAGCTCGTGTCGGCCCGCCGTGGCATGGCCGAGCCGCCGGGACCCTCTGTCGCCTGAGCGACGGCAATGAACCGGCCACTGGTGCTTGCGTGCGGCGCGCTCGTCGCTGAACTGCGCGCCGTTCTCGCTGCCGACGGACTCGCCGGCACCGTCGACGTGCACTACCTGCCGGCCAACCTGCACAACCGTCCCGACGGCATCGTCCCGGCCCTCGAGGAGATGCTCGCGCAGCACGACCCCGACGGAATCCGACCGGTGCTCGTGGCCTACGCCGACTGCGGCACCGGCGGCGGCCTCGACCACCTCGTCGAGCGCAGGCCCAACCTGCGCCGACTGCCGGGAGCGCACTGCTACGAGTTCTTCGCTGGCTCGGCGACCTTCGCCCGCCTTCACGACGAGCAGCCCGGCACCTTCTATCTCACGGACTTCCTGGCCAAGCACTTCGACGCGCTGGTGTGGCAAGGCCTCGGGCTCGATCGGCATCCGCAGCTGCGCGATGCCTACTTCGGCCACTACACGCGCGTCGTGCTGCTCTCGCAGACCGATGGGCCATCGCTCGACACCGTCATCGCCGCCGGCGAACGCGCCGCTCAACTGCTGGGCCTTCGCTTCGAGCACCACCCGGTCGGCCTCCACCAGTTCCGCGCCGTCATCGGAAAGGTTGCCTGATGCCCCGTCGGCCCTCCAGCGAGATCGTCGTCATCATGTGGCGCGACATCCCAGCCCAGATCAACGGACGCGACGGCGAGGCCAAGCATCAGGTGATGCTGCCCCACCGCTTCCAGAAGGCGATCGACCGGGCAGCAATGGTGGCCGGAAAGAAGACCGCCCAGGAATACGTGGGCGAGTGGCGGCGTGCCAGCCACCCGGTCAGCGGCGCGCTCGTCGAATGCGTCGAATCGACGGCGGCGAGCATCGAGCGCGAGTTCACCAATGAGCGCCTGCACGTGCTCGTCGACAACGGGGGCTGGGACCCCGCCTCACCCGAACAGGAGAAGTCACTATGACCGACACCGTCATCAGCTCGGCCACCAGGGAGGTGGTCATCGGCTTCGAGCGCCCATTCGTGATGATCGGCGAGCGGATCAACCCGACCGGCCGCAAGATGCTCGCCGAGGAGATGAAGAACGGCGACTTCAGCCGCGTCGAGTCCGATGCACTCGCGCAGGTCGCCGCCGGAGCGCACATGCTCGATGTCAACGCCGGCATCCCGCTCGCCGACGAGCCAGCGCTGCTTGCTCGCGCCGTGCAGCTCGTGCAGTCGATCACCGACGTGCCGCTGTCGATCGACTCGTCCATCATCGCCGCCCTCGAAGCGGGGCTGTCGGTGTACAAGGGCAAGGCACTCGTGAACTCGGTCACCGGAGAAGACGAGGTGATGGAGCGCGTGCTGCCGCTCGTCGCCAAGTACGGCGCCGCTGTCGTCGCCATCAGCAATGACGAGACGGGCATCAGTGAAGACCCCGACGTGCGCTTCGAGGTTGCACGGAAGATCGTCAACCGTGCTGCCGATCACGGAATCCCCGCGAGCGACGTCGTCGTCGATCCCCTCGTCATGCCGATCGGAGCGATGGGAACCGCGGGCAGGCAGGTGTTCAGCCTGCTGCGCCGACTTCGCTCGGAACTGAAGGTGAACACCACCTGCGGGGCCAGCAACGTCAGCTTCGGCCTCCCCAACCGCAACCACATCACCGGCACGTTCCTTGCCATGGCGATCTCGAACGGCATGACCTCGGCGATCATGAACCCGCTGCACGCCGAGGTGAAGAACATGGTGATGGCCGCCGACGTGCTGTCGGGCAACGACCAGGACTGCATGGCCTGGATCCGCGCCAACCGCGATCCCGAGGCCGACGGCGGTGCACGCGACCGCCGCACCGGCGGCCGCCGCAGGGCCCAGTAGCGCCGACATGCCCCGAGTCGTCTTCACCCCGTCGGGCCTCAACGGAGAGGTCGCCCCCGGCACCACGGTGCTGCAGGCGGCGCGCGACCTCGGCGTCGACCTCGACTCGGTGTGCGGCGGACGCGGCATCTGCGGCCGCTGCCAGGTGGCGTTCAGCGACGGCTCGTTCCCGAAGTGGGCCATCGACAACGACGCCGAGTCGCTGAGTCCGTTCGGCGACACTGAACGTGCCTACGACGCAAGGCGCGGGATGAAGCCCGACCGCCGACTCGGCTGCTGCGCGGCGATCGACCGCGACGTGGTGCTCGACGTGCCGCCCGAGAGCCAGGTGCACCGGCCCGTTGTCCGAAAGCGCCTCGACATCGCCGATGTCGTGCTCGATCCGGCTATCGCACTCTGCTACCTCGAACTGCCCAAGAGCGTGCTCGGCGACGCGGCGTCGATGAGCGATCTCCTCATCGACGCCCTGCGCGTCGAGTTCGGTCGCACCGTCACCCATCTCGACCTCGGGGTCCTGCAGCGAGTGCATCACGCCTTCGCGGGCGAGCACCGCGCCGCCACCGTCGCGGTCCGCGGCGACGCCGTGGTCGCCGTGTGGCCGGGATACGCCGAGCGAGCTGTCGGTGTTGCCGTCGACATCGGGAGCACCACCATCGCCGGCCACCTCTGCGACCTCACCACCGGCGAGGTCCTGTCGTCGGCAGGTCGGATGAACCCGCAGATCCGCTTCGGCGACGACCTGATGAGCCGCGTCTCGTACGTGATGATGAACCCGGGCGGCGACCGGCAGCTCACCGAGTCGGTGCGCAGCGCGCTGAACGACCTGATCGACGAACTCTGTGACGAGGCCGGCGCCGACCACGACGACGTGCTCGACATCGTGCTCGTCGGAAATCCGATCATGCACCACGTCGTGGCGGGAATCGATCCGACGCCGCTGGGCCAGGCGCCCTTCACGCTGGCCACTGCCGACGCGATCTCGGTGCGCGCCCATGAGTTCGACCTTCGATGCCCCAATGCGCTCGTCTACCTGGCGCCGTGCATCGCCGGCCACGTTGGCGCCGACACTGCAGCCGTAATCCTGAACGAGGGGCCGCATCGCTCGGCCGACATGCAGCTGGTCGTCGATGTCGGCACCAACGCCGAGATCGTGCTCGGCAGCGCCGACCGGCAGTTCGCCGCCAGCTCGCCCACCGGTCCTGCATTCGAGGGGGCCCAGCTGAGCTGTGGCCAGCGCGCCACCGCCGGAGCGATCGAGCGCGTGCGCATCGACCGCGACACGCTGGAGCCGCGGTTCAAGGTGATCGGCTCCGACCACTGGAGCAATGAGCCCGAGTTCGCCGAGTCGGTCGCCGAGCTCGACATCTCCGGTGTCTGCGGCTCGGGCATCATCGAGGTCATCGCCGAGATGTACCTCGCCGGCATCCTCGACACCGATGGCGTCATCCAGGGCTCGCTCGTCGAGCGAACGAGTCGAATCGTCGCTGACGGGCGCACCTTCTCGTACGTGCTGCACGAGGCCGGTGGCGTACGTCTCGCCATCACCCAGAACGACGTCCGCGCCATTCAGCTCGCCAAGGCCGCGCTGCGCGCTGGCATCGAGCTGCTCTACGCGCACGCGGGCGTCACCGAGGTGCACGACATCCGCCTTGCAGGGGCCTTCGGAAGCCACATCGATCCCGTGTATGCGCTGGTGCTGGGACTCGTCCCCGACTGCCCGGTCGACCGGGTGCGCTCAGTCGGCAACGCAGCGGGCGCCGGCGCCGTGCGCGCCCTGCTGTCGATGACCGCCCGTCGCGAGATGGAGGCCGCCGTGCGCAGCGTCACCAAGATCGAGACGGCGACGGAGCCCGAATTCCAGTCGCAGTTCGTGGCCGCCATGGCGTTCCCCCATGCCTCAGCACCATCCACCCACCTGTCGGCGGCGGTCTCGCTCCCCGAGCGGACCCCGTCGTCGGGCAGCACCGAGCGCGGCGGCCGGCGCCGTCGTGCCCGGGCCGAGAAGGAGGAGTCATGACCGACCAGCTGTCAGGCCGTCGATCCGGGGGCCGTGCAGGACGCGCCGCCATGCGCGCGGCAAGTGTCGTCGAGCGGGTGCCCTTCATCACTCGCACGATGAAGCCGTTCGAGATCCTCTCCGAGGAGGCTCTTGCAGCCATCGAGTACGCAGCCGACAGCGTGCTCGAGGAAGTCGGCGTGGAGATCCGCGACTACCCCGAGGCGCTGCCCGTCTTCCAGCGTGCCGGGGCAATTGTCGATGGCACGCGCGTGCGGTTTCCGCGAGGGATGTGCCGCGAGATCGTCTCGAAGAATGCGCCCTCGTCGTACGTGCAGCACGCCCGCAATCCCGAGCACAACGTCGTCATCGGCGGCGACAGCACCGTGTTCGCACCCAACTACGGCTCTCCGTTCGTGCACGACCTCGACAGCGGACGCCGCTATGCGACCATCACCGACTTCCAGAACTTCGTGAAGCTGGCGTATATGTCGCCGTGGCTGCACCATTCAGGCGGCACGGTGTGCGAGCCGGTCGACATCCCGGTGAGCAAGCGCCACCTCGACATGGTGTACTCGCACCTGAAGTACAGCGACAAGCCATTCATGGGGTCGGTCACCGCTGGATCCCGCGCCGCTGACAGCGTCGAACTGGCCCGTATCGGCTTCGGCGGCAATCTCAACGACCGCACCGTGATGACGAGCCTCATCAACGCCTCGTCGCCACTGGTGTGGGACGGCACGATGCTCGCCGCTGCGCAGTGCTACGCCGAGAACAACCAGGCGACCATCATCACCCCGTTCATCCTCGCTGGCGCCATGGCGCCGTCGACGAGCGCCGGCGTGGCGGTGCAGACCCTTGCCGAGGCACTCGCTGGGATGACGTTCGTGCAGCTCTGCCGCCCCGGCGCACCCGTGGTCTTCGGCTCATTCGCCAGCAGCATGAGCATGCAGACCGGGGCCCCCACGTTCGGCACTCCAGAGCCCGCACTTGTGCTCTACACCGTGGCGGCACTCGCCCGCCGCCTGGGCGTGCCGTTCCGCTCGGGTGGCTCGCTCACCTCGTCAAAGCTCCCTGACGCCCAGGCCGCCTACGAGAGCGCCAACACCCTGCAGCCGACCATCCTCGGCGGCGTCAACTTCGTGCTCCACGCCGCCGGCTGGCTCGAGGGCGGCCTCGCCATCGGCTACGAGAAGTTCATCCTCGACTGCGACCAGCTCGGAATGATGCATACCTTCGCGCGTGGTCTCGACACCACCGACAACGGCCTGGCGATGGATGCCCTGCGCACCAACCCGCCCGGCACCCACTTCCTCGGCACCGAGCACACGCTTCGCAACTTCGAGACGGCCTTCTACCGCAGCGACACCGCCGACAACTCGAGCTTCGAGCAGTGGTCGGAGGAGGGCGGCCTCGACGCAGCCCAGCGGGCGAATGCCCTCTGGAAGCGCCGCCTCGCCGAGTACGAGCCGCCGGCACTCGACGAGGCCGTCGACGAGGAGATGCGCGAGTTCGTCGCCCGTCGCAAGGCCGCACTGCCCGACGAGTTCGCCTGAACTCACGCTCATCACCACCACCGCATCACGAGGAATGGACACCACACCGATGGACACGACGAATGCCCAGACCCACTCAGCTCCGAGCACGGGCCGGAAGCCCGCCACCACCCGGTCGCTCATCGCCGACGCCCGCTACGAGGTGATTCCGCTGAAGAACCTCGAGGGCCAGCTCGAGCACATTCCGACGGGATCGTCGGTCAGCGTCACCTGCAGCGCCGCCAAGGGCCAGCAGGTCACGCTCGACCTCACCCGGCGGATCCTCGACCTCGGCTACATGGCGGTTCCGCACTTCTCGGCCCGCCTCACCGAGGACGAGCAGAAGGTGCGCGAACTCGCCGCGTTCTGCCGCGACAACGGCATCAAGGAGATGTTCCTGGTCGGCGGCGACCCCGAGGTGCCCGCCGGCAAGTACGACGGCGCTGTGGCCTTCCTGCGCGACTTCCTCGGCTGCGACCACGGCCTGCAGCGGATCGGCGTGACGTCGTACCCCGACGGGCACGCCCTGATTCCTGCCGCGGTCGTCCACGAGGCGCTGCACGCCAAGCAGGCGCTGCTCAAAGAGGCGGGGGTGCCCGGCTTTGCGAGCACCCAGATGCATTTCGACGTGCCGGCCTGGAAGAAGTGGGCTGCAGGAGAGCGCGCCGCCGGGTTCGACTTGCCGCTGCACATCGGCGTGCCGGGTGTGATCGACCGCGCCAAGCTCTTCACGATGGGCATGCGGCTCGGCATCGGATCCTCGATGCGCTACGTCCAGAAGAATCGCGGCGTGCTGGGCAAGTTCCTCAAGCCCGGCGGCTACGACCCAATGAAGCTGCTCACGCCGCTCGGCAAGGTGGCCGACGAGCTCAACATCGAAGGCGTGCACCTCTTCACGTTCAACAACATCAAGGACACCGCCGACTGGCAGCGCAAGATGCTCGCCAGGCTCTCCTGATCCGCACTGTACGAAGGGCCGTTGTCGGTCGGCTCAGCCGAGTCGGCGACGCGCCCGACGCCCCATCGAGATGATGGTTGCCGGCACGAAGAAGGCCCGAGCCGGCAGTGACACCTCGTCCCACGGACGCTTTGCGAGCGGCGAGCGCCAGGCGAAGATCCGGTACAGGAAGAAGAGCGCGATCACCAGGTGCATGCCGGCGAGCGACCACAGGAAGCCCACCGGCTCGAAGGCGATCATCGCCCCGGCGGCGACGAACGGGCCGATCACTGCCCCGATGCCGTAGAGCTTCACGAGCTGAGACGCGGCCGCGTTGACGTGCTCGGGCTCGACCCAGTCGTTGGTGTAGGCGGCGGCAATCGAGTAGAGCGGGTAGCTCAGGCCGCCGAGGAGGGTGATGAGGATCAGTGCGACTGGGTGCGTCGGAGGGCCGAGCAGCAGCAGCAGCGCCACCGCCATCGCACCGCCGGCGGCAGCGACGCCCACCGCCCGGCGGTCGATGTCGTCACTCGCCGCCGAGACGGGCCACGACAGGATCACGCCGCCGAGACTGGGCAGCGCCACGAACAGCCCGATCATCGCCGCCGACATGCCGACGCGGGTGGCATACACCGCCGACATGCCGGCAATCGCGCCGTGGGCGATGCCGATGAGCAGGCACGACACGATGCCGGTGGGGACTACCTTGGCGAGTTCGCGCAACGACACGTGGTCGTGGCGGTCGACGGTCGGTGCCACCGCTTCCTCCGACAGGGCGACGGGCACCACGGCAACCGACGTGACGATGGCCGCCACGGCGATGCCTGCCAGCAGCCGAGCGTCGAACGCCGTGAGAGCAAACT
Organism: Actinomycetota bacterium; assembly: GCA_041178405.1. Taxonomy (GTDB): domain Bacteria; phylum Actinomycetota; class Acidimicrobiia; order Acidimicrobiales; family Ilumatobacteraceae; genus UBA668. The sequence goes on from JBEGVK010000100.1 coordinate 31,548, forward strand.
GACCGAGACCGTAGAAGAGCATCGTCAGCACGCTGTACACCGCCAGGAGGCGACCCCTGTTCTCGTTGGAGGCAAGATCGTTGAGCCAGGACTCCGCCACCACGTACACGCCTGCCGTGCAGAGTCCTGTCACGAGTCGCAGCGCTATCCATGCGATCGGCGAGTCGGTGATGCCCACTGCTGCGATCGCCGCAGCCAGCATCGACGCCAGTGCCGTGTAGACGCGGATGTGGCCCACCTTGCCCAGCGCCCTGAGCGCAAGCCACGATCCGACGAGGAATCCGACGTAGTACGCAGCGGCGATCGAACTGCTGACCGCCGTGGCGACACCAGACCGTTCGGCGCGGACGCCGATCAGGGTGGCGAAGAGCCCACCGGCGAACATCAGCAGCGCGAGTCCGGCGAAGAGTCCCCACGTGGCAAGTGCGATGCTCGCCGAGACGGCCGGGCCGTCGTCGTCCCGTCGAGTGCTCACGGGCTGAGGCTACGGCCGGACGTGGTCGCAGCCGTGGAGCACTGCGCGTCATCCACCCCGACGTCGGCGGATCTCAGCAGAGATCGCCGGTACCACCTTGTGCAGGTCGCCGATCACGGCATAGTCGGCCTTCACCACCATGTTCGCTTCAGGGTCGGTGTTGATGGCGAGGATCTTCTTGGATGCCATTGCCCCCACCCAGTGCTGGATGGCACCGGAGATCCCGCACGCCATGTAGAGATCGGGGGCAATGCGGGTGCCGGTCTGGCCGACCTGGTCGGTGTGGCTGCGCCAGCCGTTGTTGGTGACGGCTCGCGAGCAGCCGACGACGCCGCCCAGCAGGCCGGCGAGCTCCTCGAGCGGGGCGAATGCCTCGGCTGAGCCGACCGCTCGCCCGCCGCCCACCACGAGAGGCGACGTGGCGAGTGTGACGCCTGCGGCGCGCTCGACGCGCTCGACCACCACGGTGCGCGCCAGCGAGGCGTCGAGCGAGACGGGCAGCTCGGCGACGGTTCCCGCTGCAGGAGACTCGGCCGACTCGAACGCATGATGCGTGACGGTCACCATCTTCAGCGTCGCCTCGAGCGTGCAGCGCTCGAGCAGCGAGCCGCCCCAGCGCACGCGCGTCAGCGTCCACGTACCGGTCGCGACGTCGTCGAAACCCACGCAGTTCGCCACCATCGGCAGGCCGAGTCGGGCCGCTGCCTGCGCCATGACCTCGTTGCCGCGGTCAGTGCCGCAGGCCAGGACAGTCGTCGGCGCAAGGGCGCCCACTGCTTGGGCCACGACCTCGCCCCACGCCTCGGGCCCGTAGTCGGATAGCAGCGCATGGTGCGCCTGGTGCACCGATGTCGCACCGTGTGCAGCGAGCGTGCTGGCGAGTGCGTCGGCACTGGCGCCGATCGTGAGCGCGGCGACAGGCGAGCCGAGTCCGCGTGCCGCTGCGAGTGCCTCGAGCGACGCCGTCGCAAGGGCGCCGCGATCGTGTTCGATGACGACGAGAATCACTTCAGCAACCCCAGTTCCTCGAGGAGGTCGACGACGGCAGGCGCCGCCTCGGGCCCATGACCCAGCACCACGGTCTGCGACGCCTTCTCGGCGGCCTGCAGCATGGCGACCATCTGCTGCCCGCCCGCCGACCCTGCCGGGAGGACGTGCGCAACGTCGGCCTTCTTCGACGCGAGACGGCCCTTCAGCGTCGGATACCGAGGCAGGTTGATGCCTTCCTTCACGCCGAGCACAGCCGGCAGCGGCACCGTGTACACCTCGACACCGGCTTCGGCCTCACGCCGGGCACGCGCCGTGGCACCGTCGATGTCGATGCCCTTGATGCCGTTCACCATCGGACGCCCGAGGGCATGCGCCACCCGGATGCCGATCTGGAAGTTGCCGGAATCGGCGCTCTCGTTACCGAAGAGCACGAGGTCGAAGGCCCCCTCGCGACCCTCGATGTCGCGGATCGCAGCGGCGATCGCCTCAGCGGTCCGGATGGGATCCCAGTCGCCCGTGTCGATGGGCAGCAGCACGCAGCGATTGACGCCGATGCTGGCTGCGTAGCGCAGCTGCTCGTCGGCGTCGACTGGTCCCAGCGTGAGCACCGTGCTCTCGCCGCCGTGCTGCTCGACGAGGCGCACCGCTTCCTCCACCGCGCACTCCTCGTGCGGACTGGTCGTGAAGGCGAGGTATGCGGTGTCGATCGCCTGGCCATCGGCAGTGAGGTTGATCTTCGCGCCGGGTGCAGGCACCCGCTTCACGCAGACGAGCACTCGCATCGCCGGCTCAGCTCTTCATCCGGCTGTCGGTGGGATCGAACAGCGGCGTCGCTCCGGCGCGCTCGACGGTGACGGGGTAGAGCTCGTTCATGTACATCACCTGCAGCGTGTTGCCCTCCTTGGCGTGCTCGGCCGGGAGGTAGGCCAGCAGCAGGTACTTGCCGAGCGACGGGGCGGATCCCGCAGTGGTCACCCTCGAGACACGACCCTTGGCGTCGACGAGGCGATTGCCCTGCAGGTCGAGGATCGGCTCGTTGCCGCCGGTCGGGAAACGGTCGTAGCCGTCGGCGCAGCGCTGGCTGTCCATCGACAGGGTGCACATCACCGCGACCGGCGCCTGCTCGCGCGACTTCAGGTAGGCGGCCTTGCCGATGAAGTCGGCCGACTTCACCTTCGGGCGGGCGAGACCGGCTTCGACGGGGTCGTACTCGCTCTCGAGCTCGGCGCCCATGAGCCGGTATCCCTTCTCGATGCGCCCCGTGACCGCGTACACGCCGATGCCCACTGGGATGATGCCGAACTCCTGGCCAGCCGCCCAGATTGCATCCCAGAGCTTGAGGCCGTGCTCCATGCGTGTGTAGATCTCCCAGCCGTTCTCGCCGACGTAGCTGATGCGGAACATCCAGCACGGCACACCGTCGATGTAGACCTCGCGAACTGCGCCATAGGGGAAGCCTTCCTGGCTGACGTCGTAGGACGCAGTGGTGTGGTCGGTGGTGATCTTGGCCATCGTGGCGGCGGCGTTGGGACCCCACACGCCGATGGTGCAGAGGCCCTGCGACCGGTCGGTGAAGGTGCACGATCCGAGGCCGTGTGCGGCGTTGAACGTCTCGAGGCACTTGTTGAACCAGTAGTTGTCGCGGCCGCCGTCGAAGGCACCCGTGATGACCCGGTAGTGGTGCTGGCCGAGTCGCTGGATGGTGAGGTCACCGCGGAATCCGCCGTGCTCGGTGAGCAGTGGCGTGTAGACGCTGCGGCCGACCGGCACATCGACGTTGTTGACGCACACCCACTGCAGGAACTCCATCGCCTTGGGGCCTTCGAAGTCGAACTCGTTGAAGGCGGTGAGGTCGACCATGCCGACGCTCTCGCGCATCTGCAGGTGCTCGGCGTTGATCACCGGGTGCCACCAGCGCGCGTCCCACTCGTGCGTGCGCTGCGCGCACGCCTCGGGGAACTTCGCCATCAGCTTCTCGTTGCTCGAGTACCACTGCGGACGCTCCCAGCCGCGAGCGTCGAAGAATGTTGCGCCGAGCGCCTCCTCGCGGGCATAGAACGGGCTGCGGCGCATGCCGCGCTGGCTCGCCCACTGCTCGCGCGGGTGGACGATGCCGTACGTCTTGTTGAAGTGCTCGTTGCAGCGGGCGTTGATGTGCCACTCGGTCTTCTCGTGGGGGTAGAAGCGGGCGATGTCGCTGCCGTGCGGGTCGCACATGTGCGGGTAGCCGTACGTCATCCACTCGGCGACGAGCTGGGCGATGCCGGGACCCTCCTTGATCCAGACCGCTGCCGCGCTCCAGAGATTGCGCACCTCGACACATTCGCCGAGCACTGGGTTGGCATCGGGCGTGAGGCTCAGCAGGCCGTTGATGGCGTACTTGATCTCGGCGTCACCGAGCATCTCCATCAGCTCGATTGCCTGCTCCATCTGCGGATCGAAGTCCTCATAGGTGAGCGGCAGCTCGGTCGGGCTGAGCGCCGACGCCTCGTTGCTGGGAATGTCGTCCGGGCGCATGAGGATGGCGCGGTGGGCATAGCTGCCGACCTCCATCGACCCTGCGGTCTGGCGCTCGTAGCAGAACGTGTCCATGTCGCGGATGATCGGATACGCGAGCTCCTTGTTCGACTCGACGAGGATCTCGATCGGCCCGACATCGGCCATCTGGTGGACGGCGGGTGTCAGCGGGATGCTCGCGCCGGCCATGGCAGCCACGCGCGGGCTCCACACACCGCAGGCAATCACGACATGGTCGGCCTCGATCCGGCCGCGGTCGGTGACGACCGCCTTCACCCTGGGCAGGCCGCCCGGCACGTCCTCGGTCTCGACGTCGAGCACCTCGGTGTTGGCGAACACCTTGAGCACGCCCTTGCTCACCGCCTCCTCGCGCATGCGCGTGCCGGTGGCGAGTGAGTCGACCACCGACACGCTCGGGGTGTAGTAGCCGCCGAGGAGGATCTCCTCGTTGATGAACGGCACCATCTCCTTGATCTCGGCGGGCGTGACGAGCCGGGCGTCGATGCCCCACGACTTCGCCGACGTCATGCGACGCTTGAACTCCTCGAGCCGCTGCGGTTCGCGCGCCACCTCGATGCCACCGCAGGTGTTGTTGAGACCGTGGTCGATGTACTGGTTCTGGCTGTTCACCGTGAGGAACGCCATCTCCTTGTTGTGGTCGGTCGGGAAGATGAAGTTCGACGCGTGGCCCGTCGAGCCACCGGGATTCGGGAGCGGCCCCTTGTCGAGCAGCACCATGTCGGTCCAGCCGAGCCGGCTGAGGTGTCCGACGAGGCAGTTGCCGACGATGCCGGCGCCGATGATGACGACCTTCGCTGACGACGGGACTTCGCTCATGTGTTCTCTTCCCCTGTGTGACGCGACGTCCACGGCGGACGACGCAGTGCGGTGACCGTGTGGCGACGAGCACGTTGCCCTCGCCCCCTGACTGATATATCTTTACCATATCAGCGAGCACCTGTCACTCAGCGAGCGCGCCTACCGCGAGATCCGCCGGATGATCGTCCGCCTCGAACTCGCCCCGGGAGCCGTGCTGCGAGACGAGGAACTGCAGCGCGCCCTCGGACTCGGGCGGACACCCATCCGCGAGGCCCTCCAGCGACTGGTTCGCGACCAGTTCGTCACCGTGCTCCCCCGGCGGGGCATGTTCGTCAGCACCGTCGACATCGGCGACCTCACCCTGCTCTACGAGACCCGCGCCATGCTCGAGCCGTACGCAATGCGCCTGGCATGCGCTCGTGGCACCGATGCCGACTGGGACGAGATGGAGTCCGTGCTCGATGGTGCCGGCGGCGCCGACCAGCCGGGCGCCGACGATCCCGACACCGTGCTCGAGATCGACCGCCGGTGCCGCGAGCTGGTCTGGCGGGCAGCCGGCAACCGCTTCCTCACCGACACGCTCGACATGCTCTACACCCAGAGCGACCGGCTCTGGCACCTGTATCTCGGCGAGGTCGCAGACGCCCGCCGCACCATCGACGAGCACCGCGACATCCTCGATGCGCTACGCGACCGAGATGCCGACCGGGCTGCCGAGCTGATTGCCGCCCACATGCGTCGCTTCGACGACGAGATCCGCACTGCGGTCAGGCGCCGGCTCGACGCGCCGGCCTCGACGCTCAGCGCCTGAGACGACGGCCCCGCCCGCAGATCAGTCGCAGCACGAGTCGCGCCATCCGCACGACCCGCACTTGAAATGGGCGTGCTCGGGGTGCAGTGCCCCACCGCACATCGGACAGTCGGCGTAGGTGCCGAAGCGATGACAGCGGTCGGCGCTCATCGAGCCCGCCGTGCCCGTGGCGCCCATCACGGCGCTTCCAGCAGGCGTCTCCATCGCGTTGTCCTGCTGATTCGTCACTGCGCGAGTCTGCCAAGCACCGGCGCGGCGCTCGCGGACTCTCGCCGCACGCCTGCCGACACGGCAGCCGAAACCCCTCCGCCGTAGTCTGAGCCCGCCCCATGCTGACCGCTGCCAACACTGGCGACCCCTCCCACCACGTCCACCGCCACACGCCCGGCAGCGCCAGGGCGGCGCTGTCGTACCCGCGATTTCGCCGTCTGTGGGCTGCCTCGTTCAGCTCGAACGTCGGCACCTGGATGCAGAACGTCGTGCTGCCGCTCTACGTGCTCGACCGCACCGGCAAGGCCTCCGTCGTGGCACTCATGGTGGTGGCCCAGCTCGGCCCATTGCTCGTCCTGTCGATTCCCGCCGGCGTCATCGCCGACCGCTTCGACAGGAGGCGGTGGCTCATCTCGATGCAGATGGTGCAACTCGGGTTCTCGGCGCTGCTCGCACCCCTCGCGGCAGGCGACGCTTCGATTGCGCTGATATTCCTCGTCTCGCTCGGTGTGGGAGTCGGCAATGCCCTCAATGCACCGGCGTGGTCGGCGATGCTGCCCGGTCTCGTTCGCAAGGAGGACATCGCCGGGTCGGTGGCCCTGAACTCGGCGATGATCAACGGCTCGCGGGTGCTCGGCCCGGTGTTCGTGGCAGTGCTCCGCGAGTTCGGCGTCACGACGCCCCAGATGTTCCTGGTGAACGCCGCCACATATCTCTTCGTCATCGTCGCCCTCTGGCGGACGCCGGTATCGACCCCGCCACGACGTCCGTCGACCCGACCCGTCGAGGAGCTGATGACCGGCCTGCGGATCGCCCGCAGCCGGCCCGTGATCGGTCGACTCCTCGTCTCGCTCTTCACGTTCTCGCTGCTGTCGCTGCCCTACGTGGGGCTCTTCCCCGCTGTCGCCCGCCTCAACTTCGGCATCGCCAAGGGCTCGACCGCCTACGAGTGGCTCTACGCGGTGTGGGGACTCGGCGCAGCTGCAGGCGGACTCGCCGTCGGCACCGTGTTCGTGCGAGTCGACAAGCGCCGCCTCATCAGGCTCGGCTTCGCCGCCTTCGCCGTGTTCATGGCGGCGTTCGCTGTCTCGCGCAGCCCCCTCGGCGCATTCCTCGCAGCACCGTTCCTCGGCGCGGCCTACTTCGGCACCACCACCGCCATGAACACCGTGCTGCAGATGAACCTCGCCGACCACGAGCGCGGGCGCGTGATGAGCCTGTGGTTCATGTCGTTCGGCGGCACCGTGCCGATCGGCAACATCGTCTTCGGCCCGGTCATCGACGCCGTCGGCAGCAGGTGGGTGCTGCTGCTCGGCGCCGCATGGGCAGTGGTACTGGCATGGTGGTGCGACATTGCGCGGATCGAGCACGCCGCATCAGCGGCAGAGCACAGCCGCAACACGGTCGAGTCCCGCCACGCGGCTCCCCTTGACGAGCACGGCATCTCCGGCGGCGAGTGAGCCGAACGCCGCTGCGAGCGCCTCGGCCACCGAGTCAGCGTCGACCACCGGACTGATTCCGTAGAGGTCGGTGCCCACCGGCATCACCACCACACCGCGCTCAGCTGCATACGCGGCCACCTGGCGATGCTCGCGCTCGGCATCGGCGATCTCTGCCATCACTCCCACCACGGCGATCCGGCGAGTGGCCGGCAGGGCGACGAGCGCATCGAGTGCAGCCCGCATGCTGGTGGGGTTGGCGTTGTAGCTGTCGTCGAGCACCACTGCACCACTGCCGGCACGGCGAACGTTCATGCGCATCTCGCCGGGCGCCACGTCGGAGAGAGCAGTTGCGGCCTCGACGAGATCGACACCGATGACACCCGCCACGGCGAGGGCTGCCGCAGCGTTGAGTGCCATGTGCGCACCTCTGAGCGCAAGCCTCACCTCGGCGGTTCCCCACGGTGTGCGCACGGTGAACGACGGCCGCGCCTCGACGTCGACGACGATGCCAGACACGCACACATCGGCCGAGGACTGCGTGCCGAACGTCACGACCTGCGCCGACGTGAGCCCGGCCATTGCCGCCACCCGGTGGTCGTCGGCGTTGAGCACGGCGGTACCCGTCGCAGGCAGGGCACGCACCAACTCGGACTTCGCGCGTGCCACGCCCTCGATGCCCCCGACCCTGTCGCTGTGCGCCTCGGCCACCCGCGTCACCACGCCGACGCCCGGCGCTGCGATGTCGCAGAGCGCCGTGATCTCGCCATGGCCGCGCATGCCCATCTCGAGCACCATCACCTCGGCATCCGTCGGCGTGTTCAGCACGGTGGTGGGCAGCCCCTGCTCGTTGTTGAAGCTGCGCTCACTCGCCCAGGTGCGACGGCCCGCTCCCACCGCCGCCCTCGTGAGGTCCTTGGTGCTGGTCTTGCCGACCGACCCCGTGATGCCGACGACCGAGCCGTGGAAGCGCTGTCGCATGGCTGCAGCGAGTCGTGCGAGCGCGGCCATGGTGTCGACGACCTCAATGGCAGTCCCACCCTCCGGCGGCCGGGACGTCAGATAGGCGGCGGCCCCACGGCGCATGGCGTCGGCGATGAACTCGTGGCCGTCGCGGCCGGCGACGATGGGCACGAACAGCTGCCCCGGCTCGATCGATCTCGAGTCGAAGCTGACACCGTCGATGGTGACGTCGGGCCCGCTCAGCGAGCCGCCCGCCATCGCTGCGGCCTCCCCTGCCCCGAATCGCATCGGCCCACACGGTACCGTCGGCGGCGTCATGGGACCCGACACCCGGCTCCACCTCATCGTGCTGTTCGGCGGCCAGTCGGCCG
>JBEGVK010000101.1:0-2513 GCA_041178405.1 Actinomycetota bacterium
TCGAGGCGCTCGGAGCGTTGACGGGAGCCGAGTTCGACCAAGCGTGGCTCGAGGCGATGATCGCCCATCACGAGGGAGCCATCGAGATGGCCGAGGACGCAGCCGAGCGCGGCGCAAATGCCGAGGTGCGTGCACTGGCGGCAGTCATCATCGCCGCCCAGCAAGCAGAGATCGCCGAGATGCGGGAGTTGCTCGGCTAGCGACGAGTGCGCCGCAGTCGACGTCGATGCCGAGTCGTCAGTGCGATCGCTGCTGGGATTTCGCGCCACCGGCGCCACCGCGGGCGCGGCGGCGGCCGGGACGACCGGCGCCGCCGGGTGCTGCGGACGACTTCGCTGCCGGCCTGCCGCCGGGACGCGGCGTCGACTGCCGCCCTGCGTGCTGCCCCTGACGACGGGCACCACCGGGGCGCTCCGGCGACGAACTGGGCAACTGCACGGGATGGGCGCTGCGCCGGCGGTCGCCGGGGGCGATCTCGCGAAGGACGGGCGATCCCGGCCCGGCGGTGGTGATGGTCGGCCGAATGCCGGCCTTGCGCATGAGCGTCATCACCTCGCCGCGCTGGCTGGGCAGGGCGAGAGTCACGACGACGCCGTCGTTGCCGGCACGCGCGGTGCGTCCACTGCGGTGCAGGTATGCCTTGTGCTCGACCGGCGGATCGGCGTGGATCACCAGTGCGACATCATCGACGTGGATGCCGCGTGCGGCGATGTCGGTGGCGACGAGCGCGGTGACGCTGCCGTCGGAGAAGGCACTGAGGTTTCGGGTGCGCGCAGCCTGCGAGAGGTTGCCGTGCATCTCGACCGCTGCGACGCCGTTCGAGTTGAGCACTCTGGTGAGCTGCTTGGCGCGGTGCTTGGTTCTGGTGAACAGGATCGTGCGACCCGGTGCCGAGGCGAGGTCGAGGATCACCGGCAGGCGCTCTGCGTCGGCCATGTGCAGCACGTGGTGAGCCATCGTGGCCACGGGCGACTGCTCGGAGTCGACCGAATGCGTGATCGGATCGTGGAGGTACCGCTGCACCAGCACGGAGACGCCGTTGTCGAGCGTGGCGGAGAACAGCATGTGCTGTGCGTTGGTGGGCACCTTGTCGAGCAGGCGCTTCACGCCGGGCAGGAAGCCGAGGTCGGCCATGTGGTCGGCCTCGTCGAGCACGCTCACCTGGATGCGATCGAGCGAGCAGTGGCGCTGGTTGATGAGGTCCTCGAGACGGCCGGGGCAGGCGATCACGATGTCGACGCCGCGTCGCAGCGCATCGACCTGCGGTCCCTGTCCGACTCCGCCGAACACGGTGGTGGTGCGCATCTGCATCGCCTTCGCCAGCGGGGCAATTGTGCGGTCGATCTGCAGGACGAGCTCGCGGGTGGGGGCGAGGATGATCGCCCGCGGGCGTCCCTGTGCGGGACGCTGCGGGTTGGCGGCGAGACGGCTGACAATGGCGAGGCCGAAGGCGAGCGTCTTGCCCGAGCCGGTGCGGCCCCGACCGAGCACGTCGCGGCCTGCGAGCGTGTCGGGCAGCGTTGCGGACTGGATGGGAAAGGGTGTGTCGATGCCGCCGGCGGCGAGCACGTCGCACAGTTCGGCGGGCACGCCGAGGTCGGCGAAGCCGAGTGCAGGGGAGGTTGTACGGGCAGTGGCCACGTGGGGGGATTCTCTCTGTGAAGTCCGCCGAGCGGACATCGACCCAGAGGGGATGTGGCCAGCGGTGCAGCGCCCGAATCGGCGCAGCGGATTGAGACTAGCGGCATCGGGCAGCGAATACTCGTGATGCGGTGGCTCCGGCGCCCCTGCTGCCTGCGAGATGATAGGGAGATGTCGAGTGCACGCAGGCAGCGGCTGACGCGGTTCACGGCGGTGGGCATCGCGACGGTCGCCGTGCTGCTGCCGGCGTCAGGTACAGCGGTGTGGGCGAGTACCCCGGAGACAGGGTGCAATCCGGCGGTACCGGCGACGTGCACGCTCGGCGACCTGGCGCAGCGGCTCGGAATCCGGATCGGCTCGACTCTCGAGGACTTCGAGCTGGGAAATGCCGACTACACATCCACCCTGCGCCGCGAGTTCACCTCGCTCACACCTGAGAACGCACTCAAGATGTACTCGACGCAGCCAGAGCGCGGCGCGTGGCAGTTCGGTGCTGGCGATGCCGTGGTCGGTTTCGCCGTCGACGAGGCACTTGAGCTGCGCGGGCACACACTCGTGTGGGCGAAAGACGAGTTCACGCCTGCGTGGGTGACATCGATCGGCGATCCAGCAGAGCTTCGGACGGTTATCGAGGAGCATCTCGGCGAAGTGATGCGCCGCTACTCGGACAGCGTGAGGCGATGGGACGTGGTGAACGAACCGCTCGACACCTTCGGCACCGGCCCGTCAGACAGCGTGTTCTGGACCCTGGGACCGGAGTGGATCGGCGATGCCTTCAGGCTGGCGCGCAGCATCGATCCCACTGCCGAGCTGTGGATCAACGAGTACGGCACCGACTGGGTGCCGGGAAAGCACGAGGCCCTTGTCGCACT
>JBEGVK010000102.1:0-4373 GCA_041178405.1 Actinomycetota bacterium
CGACGGCTTCGGTCCCGGCTTCAATGCACCGCTCCTCCTCGTCACCGACGACCCGGCCGCCGACGAGGCCGGCATCGCAGCCGTCACCGAGGCCATCGCCGCCGACCCCGGCGTTGCACTGCCGCCCGCTCCGCAGGCACTGAGCGACACCATCACCATCTGGACGGTCTTCCCCACATCGAGCGCCCAGGACGAGGCGACCACCGATCTCGTCAACCGACTGCGCAGCGAGGTGCTGCCCACCACCGGGCTCGACGTGAAGGTGGGCGGCTTCAACGCTGCCTCGGTCGACTTCTCCGGCTATCTCGCCGGCCGCCTGCCGTACCTCATCGGCGGCGTGCTCGTGCTCAGCTTCCTCATCCTCATGCTCGTGTTCCGCAGCGTGCTGGTGCCGCTGAAGGCCGTCGTGATGAACCTGCTGTCGGTCGGCGCCGCCTACGGCGTCATCGTCGCCATCTTCCAGTGGGGCTGGGGCCGTGAACTGATCGGCGTCGGCAAGGCCGGTCCGGTCGAGGCGTGGGCGCCGATGATGCTGTTCGCCATCGTGTTCGGGCTCTCGATGGACTACGAGGTCTTCCTGCTCTCGCGCATGAAAGAGGAGTTCGACCGCACCGGCGACAACGACAGCGCTGTCGCCGACGGCCTCGCCGTCACTGCGCGGGTGATCACTGCCGCTGCACTCATCATGGTGGCCGTGTTCTCGGCCTTCGTGCTCGGCTACGACCGCCAGCTGAAGCTGTTCGGCCTCGGCATGGCGGTAGCCGTGTTCGTCGACGCCACCGTCGTGCGAATGGTGCTGGTGCCGGCCACGATGTCGCTGCTCGGCGCCCGCAACTGGTGGCTTCCTGCGTGGATCGACCGCTGGCTGCCGCGCGTGAACATCGAGGGCTCGCACGCCATCGACCGCGAACTCGCCGACATGGCCGCCGGTGCCCCGGTCGGCGGTGGCGCCGTTGCCGCCGCACAGGGTTCCGATGCCATCAGTGACGCCGATGACGACGGCGACCCCGACCCCGACGACCGCCTGGTGCGAGCCTGACCCCCTCCAGCAAACCCTTGCGTCACAAGGGCCACGGGCCGTTCAGCAGTTGTCCACAGCCACAGGGCTGCTTGACAACGCCGCACTCCATCCCCTAGCGATACGCCGATGTCCCGTCCGCTCGTAATCGTCGAATCGCCCGCCAAGGCGAAGACCATTGCCAAGTTCCTCGGCAATGCGTACGACGTGCGCGCCTCGGTGGGGCACGTCGCCGACCTGCCCAGCAACGGCCTGCAGATCGACGTCGACAATGGCTTCAAGCCCAACTGGGAGCTCACCGAGCGGGGGCGCGAGGTGGTCCGCGAACTGCGCGCTGCGATGAAGGACGCCAGCGAGCTGTACCTCGCCACCGACGAGGACCGCGAGGGCGAGGCCATCAGCTGGCACCTGCTCGAGTACCTGAAGCCCAAGATCCCGATGAAGCGGATGGTGTTCCACGAGATCACCAAGGCCGCCATCGACCACGCCGTCAGCAACCCCCGCGGCATCGACTACGGGCTCGTCGACGCCGCCGAGACCCGCCGGGTGCTCGACCGCCTCTACGGCTACGAGATCTCGCCGGTGCTGTGGCGGCGGGTGAACCGCGGGCTCTCCGCCGGCCGCGTGCAGAGCCCGAGCGTGCGCCTCATCGTCGAACGCGAACGCGAGCGCATTGCCTTCGTCACCGCCGACTACTGGGACATCGCCCTGCAGACCGCCACTGCGCCGTCGTTCTCGGCCACGCTCGTCGCCCTCGATGGCGTGAAGGTGGCCACCGGCAAGGACTTCGACAGCGACGGCCGACCGAAGGACACGGTCGTCGTGGTGGGCGAGGCCCGTGCCCTCGCACTCACGGCACGCCTCGCCGACGCCGAGTTCAGCGTTCGCTCGGTCGAGGAGAAGCCGTACCGCAGCAGCCCGAAGGCGCCCTTCATGACCAGCACGCTGCAGCAGGAGGGCGGTCGCAAGCTGCGCCTCGGCGCGGCACAGGTGATGCGCCTCGCGCAGGGCCTCTACGAGCGCGGCTTCATCACCTACATGCGTACCGACAACGTGGTGCTGAGCGACGAGGCGCTCGCCGCAGTGCGCCGCGAGGTGCAGCAGGCCTACGGGGCCAATTACCTGTCGGCCCAGCCACGCCAGTACAGCACCAAGGTGAAGAACGCCCAGGAGGCACACGAGGCGATCCGCCCCACCACTCCGCTGCGCTCGCCCGACTCCGTGGCCGGCGAGATGAACTCGCAGGAGCTGGCGCTCTATCGGCTCGTGTGGCAGCGCACCCTTGCCTCGCAGATGGCCGATGCCACCGGCACCACCGTGTCGGTGCGCCTCGGTGCCGAGGTCGACGAGGACGGCCGCCGCACCGATGCCGTGTTCGCCGCCAGCGGCACCACCATCACCTTCGCCGGCTATCGCCAGGTCTACGTCGAGAGCACCGACGACACGAGCGACGACGACAAGGAGGCCCTGCTGCCCCCGCTCGCCGCCGGCGACAGCGTCGCCGTGGCATCGCTCGAGCCGCAGGGCCACACCACCACGCCGCCCGCCCGCTACACCGAGGCGTCGCTGGTGAAGAAGCTCGAAGAGCTGGGCATCGGCCGGCCCAGCACGTGGGCGTCGATCATCCAGACGGTGCAGGACCGCGGCTACGTGTGGAAGAAGGGACAGGCACTCGTGCCCACCTGGACCGCATTCGCCGTGATCGGGTTGATGGAGCGCCACTTCGACGAACTCGTCGACTACGCCTTCACGGCACGGATCGAGGAAGACCTCGATGCCATCGCCCGCAACGAGCGCCAGAAGCAGGACTGGCTGCAGGACTTCTACTTCGGCGACGACGACGAGGGCCTTCCCGGCCTGAAGCGCCTCGTAGAGGAGAACCTCGACTCGATCGACGCCGCCGAGGTGAACACCTTCCCGATCGGCCTCGACCCCGACGGCATCCTCGTGGTGGTGAAGCCCGGCAAGTACGGGCCGTATGTGAAGCGCGGCGACGACACCGCCGGCGTGCCCGACGACATGAGCCCCGACGAGCTCACGCTCGATGTCGCGCTCGCGCTGCTCGCTGCTCCGAAGGGCGATACCCCGATCGGCGAGTACGAGGGCCTGCCGGTCTTCGCGAAGAACGGTCGCTACGGGCCCTACGTGCAGTGGGGCACACCCGATCAGCTGCCGCCCGGGCTCGACAAGCCGAAGATGTCGAGCCTGTTCAAGACAATGGTGCTCGAGCGCACCTCGCTCGCCGAGGCGATCGAACTGCTGCAGCTGCCGCGCACGGTGGGCATCGATCCGGCCGACGGCGAGCCGATCCTCGCCAACAACGGCCGCTATGGCCCGTACATCCAGAAGGGCAAGGACTACCGCACGATCTCGAGCGAGGAGCAGCTGCTCACCATCACGCTCGACGAGGCGCTGGCGATCTTCGCCCAGCCGAAGGTGTTCCGCCGAGGCGGCAGCCCCGCTGCGAAGCCCCCGCTGCGCGAGTTCGGCGTTGATCCGGTCAGCGGCAAGCCGGTGCTCGCCAAGGAAGGGAAGTTCGGCGTCTACGTCACCGACGGCGAGACCAACGCATCGCTCAGCAAGGGCGACCGCCTCGAGGCGATGCTGCCCGAGCGCGCCTACGAGCTGCTGTCACTGCGCCGCGATGCCCTCATTGAGAAGGGCGGTGTGGCGGGCAAGCGCGCGGCCGCCACGAAGAAGGCGGCAGCGAAGCGGGCTGGCACCGCGAAGAAGGCGGCGAAGAAGAGCCCTGCGAAGAAGGCCGCGAAGAAGAGCCCGGCGAAGAAGGCACCGAAGAGTGCGGCCAAGAAGACTGCCACTGGCGCCGCCGCCAAGAAGTCGTCATCTGCGAGGGCGAAGTCGACCGCCGACTCGCCTCCGTCGGCCGACGGCGGACCCGACAGCGCCGCCTGACCCGCCACCCGGCCCGCCGCACACCGGCTGGGTAGGGTTCGTGCTCCGGATATGGGTCGCTACATCGCACTGGAGGGGTCGGAGGGCTGCGGCAAGAGCAGCGTCGCGGCCCGGCTTGCCGACACGCTCGGCGCCGTGCTGACGCGCGAGACCGGCGGCACCGCCATCGGCCAGCGCATCCGCGGCATCCTCCACGACACCGAGGTGGGCGACCTGTCATATCGGGCCGAGGCACTGCTGGCCGCCGCCGACCGAGCCCAGCACCTCCACCAGGTGGTGCGCCCTGCGCTTGCTGCGGGCCGCCATGTGGTGAGCGACCGCAGCGTCTACTCGAGCCTCGCCTACCAGGGCTACGGCCGACAGCTTCCTCTCGACGAGGTGCGCCAGCTCAACGACTGGGCTGTCGATGGGCTGTGGCCCGACCTCGTGGTGCTGCTCGACG
>JBEGVK010000103.1:0-7947 GCA_041178405.1 Actinomycetota bacterium
AGTTCCAGGCAGCCGGGGGCAGTCTCGTGATGCTCGCCAAGGGCAACCGCAGCCGCCAGGTCACCGATGCGTGCAAGCGGCACGGCGGCTTCTACCTCGGCAGCATCGGCGGCCCGGCGGCACGCCTGGCGCAGGACTGCATCACCAAGGTCGAGGTGCTCGAGATGCCAGAACTGGGCATGGAGGCAGTGTGGAAGATCGAGGTCGAGGACTTCCCCGCGTTCATCGTCGTCGACGACAAGGGCAACGACTTCTTCGAACTCGTCGACCGCCCGCTCGGCGGCACGGCAGTGTCGCTGAAGCAGTGATCGCCCGGCGCTCGCCCGACTAGAGGAACTCGCGCAGCACCGCGTGGGTGCGGGCGACTTCCTCCGGATCGCTCGTGTAGACGCCGGCGTTGAAGTCGGTGACACCGATCGAGCGCAGCTCGGCGACCTGGTCGCGCACCTCGGCCTCGGAGCCGCAGATCGCAAGGCCTCCGGGCCCGTCGACGCCCTCGCGGTCCATCATCGTCTTGTAGCTGGGCAGGGTGTCGTACACGGCGAAGACCTGTGCGGCGCGGCTGCGCGACGCGTCGACGTCGTCGGTGACGGCCACCGGCAGAGCGCATACCACCCGGGGCTCCGGGCGCCCGGCGTCGGCAGCCGCTTGGCGCAGCGTCGGGATGGTGAGGTCCTTCAGCGTCTTCGGGCCGACGCACCATGTGCTGGTGCCGTCAGCCATCGCGCCGGTGATGCGCAGCATCTGCGGTCCGAGGGCGGCGACCACCACCGAGGGCCGACTGCTGCCCGCCGCGGCGAGGCCGCCCTGCACGCGGTATTCGTCGCCCTCGAACTTCACCGGGTTGCCCTCGAGCAGCGGCATCATCACGCTGAGGTACTCGCGCAGGTGACGCACCGGCTTGTCGTACGACAGGCCCCACATCGACTCGACGACGATCTTGTGCGACAGTCCGATGCCCAGGCACAGCGATCCGCCGCGGCCTCCGGCGCTGATTGCAGCCTGCACGGTGAGCGCCTGCTGGGCCATCACCCAGGGATGGCGCGGGTAGGTGGGCACCACGGCAGTGCCGAGTTCCATGCCCGGCACCTCGCGGCCGACCACGGCGAGTGCAGTGAGCGCGTCGTGGCCGAAGATCTGCGATGACCAGAAGGTGTGCATGCCGAAGTCCTTGGCCCATCGGGCCTCGGCGATGACATCGTCGACGGTGCCGCCATTGATGGCGCTGCTCATGGTGCCGATCTTCATGGGCGGCACCCTAGACCTCTCCGCACCCCGGCGTGCTATGCGAGGGCGACCAGTTCGAGCCAGTCGTCGCTGAAGTAGTCGACCTGGCCGTCGGGCATCAACAGCACCTTGGTGGGCGACAGCCGCTCGACGAACTCGGTGTCGTGGCTGACGAAGATGATCGCGCCCTTCCACGACGCAAGCGCCGCGGCGACGGCATCGCGGCTGGGCGGATCGAGGTTGTTGGTGGGCTCGTCGAGCAGCAGCAGGTTGTTGCGGCCGACCATCATCATCGCCAGGGCCAGCTTTGTCTTCTCGCCGCCCGACAGCGTGCCGCTCTCCTGGTGCACCTTGTCGCCGGTGAGTCCCATCATCCCGAGCAGGCCTCTGAGCTGCGTCTCGGTGTAGGCGAGCTGCGGCGGCGCCTCGGTTCGGATGTTGTCGAGCAGCGTGCGATCGGTGCGAAGGTTGTCATGCTCCTGCGCGTAGTACCCGGTCTGCACCTGGTGGCCGAACGACACGTCGCCGCGGTCGGCCTTCGTCTCGCTGGCGAGGATGCGCAGCAGGCTGGTCTTGCCGGCACCGTTGAGGCCGAGCACCAGCAACCGTTCGCCGCGCCCGAGGTCGAACGAGACGTCGTGGAAGATCTCCGGCCCGCCATACGACTTGGCGAGTTCGTCGACCGTGACGACCGTGGTGCCGCACGGCGGCGGGTCGGGGAACCGCACGGTGAGTCGACGGTCGCCGGCCCCCACCTGTACACGCTGCGCCTCGAGGCGTGCGATCTGCTTCTCCTTGCTATGGGCCATCGCCGCCTTGGTCGCCTTCGCTCCGAAGCGGTCGACCACTGCCTGCAGGCGGGCGATCTCGCGCTCCTGCTGGCCGGCGAGTCGCTGCAGGCGTTCTTCGTCTTTGGCTCTCGCCGTCCGATACTGCGAGTAGGTGCCCCGGTACTCGACCACGGCGCCCGTGTCTGCTTCTCCCGGACGGTCGAGGTGCAGCACTCGGGTGATTGCCTCGTCGAGCAGTTCGAGGTCGTGACTGATCACCACGAGCGCCCCGCGGTAGTTGCGCATGAACTGCAGCAACCAGGTCTTGGCGTCGATGTCGAGGTGGTTGGTCGGCTCGTCGAGCAGCAGCAGGTCGCTGCCGGCAAAGAGGATCCGTGAGAGTTCGACACGGCGGCGCTCGCCACCGCTCAGCACGCTGATCGGCAGGTCCATCCGGTCGGGCGGGAGGCCGAGGCCGGCCATGATGCTGCGCGCCTCGCTCTCGGCGGCGTAGCCGCCCATCGACTCGAACACTTCGACGGCGCGGCTATAGCGGGCGACGTTGCGCTCGCTCGCATCCTCCTCCATGCCGATTCGGAGCTTCTCGATGCGCTCCATCTGCTCGTCGATACCGCGTCCGCTCAGCACGTGCGTGACGGCCGGCCGCGAGTCGGGCACTCCCTGGATGCGCGGATCCTGCGGCAGGTAGCCGCAGCCGCCCTTGCGGACAATCGCCCCAGCGGTCGGCTCGGCGGCGCCACCCAGCACCTTGAACAGACTCGTCTTGCCCGCACCATTGCGGCCGACGATGCCAACCTTGTCGCGGGGCATCACCGTGAACGACAGGTGCTCGACGATGAGCCTGCCGCCCACCTCGACCGAGATTCCCTGCACCTGGAGCACGGGCACCCATCGTGTCGTCGTCGCGTCCCGGTTCCAACGCACCCTCGCACGGACAGGTGGTCGCATGCCCACCGGCGTACGATCTGCACGTGGATCAGATCCCGGCCTCGGCTGCGACATCTCGGCGTCCGTGGCTGCTTCATCGCGCTGCGCCGGTTGTCGGCGGGTGCGCCGCCGCTGCTGCCGCCACCGTTCTTGCCATCAGCGATCCCTCTGCGCCCGGCAGCAGGTTTCCTGCCTGTCAGTTCCGTGCAGCCACTGGTCTCTGGTGCCCTGGGTGCGGCCTGACGCGGGGGACGCACTCGCTGCTGAACGGCGATCTTGCCGTTGCGCTCGGGCACAACATCTTCACGCCGCTCGCCCTCGCTGCGGCGGCCGTCGGCTGGTGGTCGTGGACGAGGCGGGCGTGGGTCGGCGAATGGCTGCGCCTGCCATCGTGGGCGGGCGCCCGAACGGGTTGGATGATGCTGGCCGCAGCGATCGCCTACGGCGTGGCGCGCAACGTACCGGTGGCGCCATTCGACGCGCTCGCCCCCTGAGTCGCCGAGCCGCAATGTCGGCGGCCCAGCGGCCGGCTACGGGCGGGTTCCCCTGCTGTCGGTCGTCGAGTCAGTCGGCGTCGTCGTCGAACCACCGTCGATTGTCGAGTCGGGAGGCAGCGTCGAGTCGCTGCCGATCGGCGTGGTGTCGATCGTGTCGTTCGGGCCGGTGACGGGCCCCATCGAGTCATCAGTGAAGTCGGTGGGCAGGCACTTACCCGGTCCATCTGGCGCATCGCCCAGCACGAGCGAGATCTCGAGCGCGAGTCGCTCACGACCCTCGACGGAGAGGTGAAGGCCGTCCCTGCCGGTGAGCATCGGGTCGGATGCCGTGACGGCAGCCCAGTCGAGCACGTAGACGTCTGGATTTCCGACCGCCACGTCGAAGACCAGTTCGTTCACCTCGACTCGAGTCGGGTCGAACTCTGACACCGTCAGCAGCACCACCTTGGCCGGCGCGAGGCGATCGACGATCCTGCTGAGCTGCTCGCGGTAGTACTCGAGATTGCCGCCGAAGTTGTTGCCGAGCAACACGACGCCAATGTCCCATTCCTGGTCGAGCCGGAAGTCGAGCACGAAGTTGCCCCACTGCACGAAGCGTCCGCTCTCGGCATTCATCTCGACCTGCCAGCCCAGCGGCACGAGCGTCGAGCACATGTCGTTGCTGTAGCGCTGCGCAGTGGCCGCCATGACCGAGTCGCCGAGCATGATCACGCGATTGCCGTTGACGAAGTTTCCGAGCCGCTCCTCCGGCGCCAGCGGCACAGTGGTGCGCGACGACCCCTGTTCGATCGTCGCTGAGGGACTGCCGCTCCCGTCGGGCAGCTCGCCGACGCCGATCGTCGCCGCAGTGGGCTCGACGTTCGACACCGTGGAGCCGCACGCAGCGGTGGCCGCCGAGGCCAGCACGGCAGCGATCAGGGTGAGGCGGCGGTACATGAGGTCAGGTGCCGAGGTCGTCGAACCGGTCGACGTTCCGCAGTGGGGGGAACGCTACCCAGAAGACGCCGACGATCACCACGGTCGCAATGCCTCCCCCGACGACTGTCGCAGGGGTGCCGACTGCCTGAGCCACCATGCCGCTCTCGAAGGCCCCGAGTTCGTTCGAGGCACCGATGAAGACGTTCTCGACCGCAAGCACCCGGCCTCGCTTGTCGTCGGGTGTCACGAGCGGCACGATCGAGCCGCGGATGAACACGCTCACCATGTCGGCAGCCGACAGCACCACGAGTGCGGCGAACGCCACCGCGTACGAGCGGGTGAGGCCGAGCACCACGGTGCCGAGGCCGAACACGGCGACGGCCCACAGCAGTGTGCGCCCGACGCGTCTCGACACCGGCCGCGCAGCGAGGGCCACTGCCATGATTGCCGCGCCGATGCCGGGTGCTGAGCGAAGGAAGCCGTAGCCGATGTCGCCGGTGCCGAGACGTTCCTCGGCGATCGCCGGCAACAGCGCGACGGCGCCGCCGAAGAGCACCGCGAACAGGTCGAGAGAGATGGCAGCGAGCAGCACCGGAGTGCGGCGGATGAACACGAGTCCTTCGATTGCGCTGCGAAATGTCGGACGCTGGCTGGCCGGCACGCGGTCCGGCTGACGCAGGAACTGCACGCGGCCGAGGGTCACCATCGCGACCGCCACGAGCAGTCCCGACGTTCCATACGCCGCGGCAGGATGCACTGCGTACAGCAGTCCGGACACCGCAGGCCCGATGATCGATGCTCCCGTCCACGTGGCCGAGTAGAGGGCGATCACCTTCGGCAGCGCACCCTCTGGCGCCACCATCGGCGGCATCGACCGAAGCGCAGGCGCAGCGAAGGCGCGTCCCACGCCGTAGGCGAACGCGATCACGAAGAGCGGCCACACCTTCGTGGGCTCGCTGAGGGCGTACAGCACGAGCGCCACCGTGGCCAGCAGCTCGATCCCGATGGCGACCAGCGCCATCACCCGGCGGTTCACCCGGTCGGCGAGCTGGCCGGTGATGAGCACGAACGCAGCGGCCGGCAGGAACTCGCAGAGTCCGATCCACCCGAGATCGGCCTCATTGCCGCTGATGTCGTATGCCTGCTTGAAGAGCGCCGCTGCCTGCAGCGCCACGCCGCCGTAGAGCAGGGCGCTCGACGTCATGAGCGTGCGGACGCCCTGGTAGCGGAGCACCGCCGATGTCGTGAGCGCCGACCCCGGCTGAGCGGCGGGCAGCGTCGGCGATCCGTTGTCAGTCACAGGATCCGAGACCCTAGTGCCAGGTGCTAGAGAGACGCCGTGGACTCACTCGCTGCCGACACCCGCTGGCTCGACGCAACGGCACAGGCGGCGCTCGTTGCGTCGGGCGAGGTGACGCCGCTCGAACTGCTCGAGGCTGCCCTCACGCGCATCGAGTCGATCGACCCGGTACTCAATGCGGTCGTGATCAGGTGGTTCGACCACGCGCGCACGGTTGCTGCCGCAGTGCCAGCCGGCGTCCCATTCGCCGGAGTGCCGACCCTGCTGAAGGACCTGTGGGCCCACTACGAGGGTCAGACGCTGTCGAACGGCAACGCTGCGCTCAGGGACGCCGCTCCCCGCTCTGCACTCGACACGGTGCTCGTCGGAAGGATGCGTGCGGCGGGCTTTGTCATCGCCGGCCGCACCAACAGTCCCGAGTTCGGCAGCGTGCCGACGACCGAGCCGCTCGCGTGGGGCCCGACGCGCAATCCGTGGGACACCGCTCGCTCGCCTGGGGGCAGCAGCGGCGGGGCGGCGGCGGCGGTCGCCTCGGGAATGGTCCCCATCGCCCATGCGAGCGACGGAGGCGGCAGCATCCGGATCCCGGCATCCTCATGCGGTCTCGTCGGCCTGAAGCCCTCACAGGGACGCATCTCGCTCGGTCCGCTGCGCGACGAGAGCAACCTCGGTGTCGAACTGTGCGTCAGCCGCAGCGTGCGCGATACGGCGCGCTTCCTCGATGCCGTGCGCGGACCGGGCGTCGGCGACACCGTCATCGCACCGTCGCCAGCGCGGCCGTACGCCGACGAGCTCGGCGCAGATCCCGGGCGCCTGCGAATCGGCATCCTCGACCGGCGACCGAGCGGCGATGCGGTGCACCCCGAGTGCGCAGCCGCCGTCCGTGCCGCTGCACGTCGACTCGACGAGCTCGGGCACCACGTCGACGAGGCATTCCCGCCCGCCCTCGCCGACGCCGAGGCGGGGCGGCGATTCGGCGCGCTCTGGAGCACCAACATGGCGGCGGCCATCGCCCGGATAGAGGACACGCTCGGCCGTCCGGTCACCGAGGTCGATGTCGAGCCGATGAACTGGGCGCAGGCCGGCTACGCCCGCCGGGTCAGCGCCGTGGACTATGCCCTTGCGCTGTCTGCCAGCGCCGCCCATCGACGCGCCATCCAGCAGTGGTGGGCCGACGGATGGGACCTGCTCGTGACGCCGACCACCGCCGAGCCGCCCACGATGCTCGGCGACTTCGCCAACGATGCCGGCCAGCCAATGGCACCGCTGGCACGCTCGGCACAGTTCGTTCCGTTCACGCCGGCGTTCAACACCAGTGGCCAGCCGGCCATCAGCCTCCCACTGCACTGGACACCGGATGGCCTGCCCGTCGGCGTGCAGTTCGTTGCCGCCTACGGCCGCGAGGACGTGCTCATCCGGATCGCCTCCCAGCTCGAGCAGGCGATGCCGTGGGCCAGTCGGCGTCCGCCTCTCTGAGCCGCCGCAACGACTCAGGTCACTCGACCTCGACGAACTGCTCGACATCGGGCACGTCGATGCCCCATCGCCGCATTCCGTCTTCGATCCGCTCGATCAGCGTCTCGAGAACTGCGATCCGCGCGTATCGCTTCTGCTCCGCAGCGATGACGTTCCACGGTGCCAGCGCATGGTCGGTGCGCTGGAACATCTCCTCGGCTGCAGCCTCGTAGTCGCCGTTCTTGTCGCGGTTACGCCAGTCCTCGTCGGTGAGCTTCCACCGCTTCAGCGGGTCGGCCGCTCTCGCCTGGAAGCGCTTGAGCTGTTCGTCGTCGCTGATGTGCATGTAGAACTTCACGACGATGAGGCTCTCCAGCGACAGCGACTCCTCGAAGTCGACGATCGCCTTGTAGGCACGCTTCCAGTCGGCCTTGGTGCAGAAGCCCTCGACGCGCTCGACGAGCACACGGCCGTACCAGCTGCGATCGAACACCGACATCTGTCCGAGCCCCGGCAGACGCGTGTAGAAGCGCCAGAGAAAGTGGTGATCCTTCTCCTGCCTGCTCGGTGCCCCGTAGTTGACGACGTCGTAGTGCCGCGGGTCGAGGTGCCCGACCATCGCCTTGATGGCCCCACCCTTGCCCGATGCATCTGGGCCTTCAATGACCACCAGCACACCGGGTCCGAGCGCCGACCGGTCCATCAGCCCGCCGAGCGTCAGCCGCAACTGGTAGAGGCGGTTCTGACCGCGGACGAGGCGCTGCTCGTACGTCGCCCGGTCGAGCCGCTGCGTGAGATCGAGCAGGGGCAGCACCTTCATCGGCGTCAACAT
>JBEGVK010000104.1:0-4145 GCA_041178405.1 Actinomycetota bacterium
CCGTAGCCAACGCGCTGGCGCAAGAGATCGGCCCAGCGACTGCGCGGTCGATGGTGCACCACGACATCGGGTTCGTAGCGGACTCGGTGGCCTGCTGCGACAGCGCGCCACACCAGGTCGACGTCCTCGCCGAAGCGCAGCCCCTCGTCGAAGCCGCCGAGGTCGCGCACGGCCTCGGTGCGGCACACCATCACCGCAGAAGGCAGATACCCGACACGCGTACCCGGCGCAACGCGTGCCGGCTCACCGCCCATGTCGATCGGACTGTGGAGCTGCTCGTATGCAGCGACGCTGCCGATGTCGGCCCGCGACGCCACACGGGGTGCGACGATGGCCACCCTCGGATCGGCAAAGTGGGCGAGCAGCGGCGCAAGCCACTCGTCAGCGCCGACAGGCAGCACGACATCAGTGTCGACAAACGCAACGAGCGGTGTGCGCACCTCGGCGAGGCCGGTGTTGCGTGCCGCCGCAGGCCCGCCATTCGACTCGCGTCGAATCACACGCAGCGCAGGCCCCTCAGGTGATGGCGCCGACCATCCCGGCGAGGCGTCGTCGACGACGACCACATCGACGCCCGCAGGCACCGCAGCAGTGAGCCGCCCGCTCTCTGGCGACCAGTGCGGCATCACCACCGTGACATCGGCAAGCGTGAACTCACTGGCATCCGGAATCGGGTGCAGCGCACCGGCATCGACGAAGCGGTCGATGAACTGGCGCACCGCTGCGGTGTCGGGCTGCGTGCCCGCTTCGATCTGGGCGGCGACATGAGCGCCTCCGGCCGAGAGGCGGAACAGTCGCAGCGGCGACCCGGCGATCACCACAGACCCGTCGCCCGGCCGTCGCCAGGTGCGGTCGAGTCGGTAGCGGACGGCAGCCATGTCGGCAGTCTCGCCGCAGCGGCGGCGCTCTGCAGAGCCGTGCGAGTCAGCGCCACCACTCGTCGACAGCGGCGCACAGGTCGAAGGTCAGCTTCGTCAGGAGCGTGCGACCGGCCTTTGCAGTGGCCCGCCGCGGGTCGCCCAGCACACCGTTCGGACTCACGGCCTGTACACCCAGCCGTCGCATCGTTCCGATCAGCTCGGAGAGCGGCGCCGTGTTGCCCTGCTCGGCGTCGCGCATGCGCACCATCTGCGGCGCGATTGCCAGCATCAGCGACGTCTCCGTGTGGCCGGCATGCGAGTCGCCACCATCGACGCGCGGCCACCACGACAGCACCCGCTTGTACTCGCGGTCGAGCTGACGTACCGCCGAATCGACCGCAGCGCGGTTGCCGGCGTGGCCGTTCACCAGCACCACGCCACCCGTCCAGTCGGCGCTGCGCACGAGTTCGACCACCACCTGCTGGAACACCTCGTTGCCGATCGAGAGCGTTCCCGGGAACTTCGCATGCTCGCCGCTTGCCGTGATGCTGAGCGCCGGCGCAAGCAGTAGCTCACCCGGTCCGAACGAGTCGACGAGCCGCTCGGCGAGTGCCACGGCGATGCGGGTGTCGGTGTCGAGCGGCAGATGCGGGCCGTGCTGCTCGCACGAGCCGACCGGCACCACCAGCAATGGTCGACGCTCGATGCGGTCGCACTCGGTCCAGGTGTACTCGCCGAGCGGTGAGGCCATCACTCGAGCCCGTAGCAGTACATGTAGCCATCGCGCGTGCCCACGTAGATGCGGCCGTTCCACACCACCGGTGTGGCCTCGACGTTCGCCGGCAGCCGGATGGTCCACAGTTCGGTCGGCTCGACGCGTGGATCGGTGAGGTCCCATGCGTGCAGCCGGCCGTTGCCGTCGCCCTGCAGCAGTACCCCGTCGACGTAGAGCGGTGAACTGAGCGTGAGACCGCCCACCCGCACCTCCCAGAGTTCCTCGCCGGTCGCACGATCCACGCCGCGCACGCCGCCCGGCTTCGTGGTCCAGATGACGACATCGTCGAGCACGATCGGCGTCGCCCACGTGCCGCTGTCGACACCGGCGTTGACGTCGATCGCCCAGACCACCGGGTCGAGCGGCTTGCGCGGATCGAGCTTCAGCAACTGGCCGACCTCCTGCGCGCGGGTCGTGTTTCGGTCGACCTCGACACCGACGTAGATGAAGCCCTCGTCGTCGACGACGATCGATGCGTCGCCGTCGTCGCCGGTCCAGAAGCGGAAGTTGCGCCTCACCTCGCCGATGCCGGTGCGCAGCGGTGCCAGGTTCCAGCCCTGCACGAGCCCGCCCGAGGTCTGGAAGTAGGCCGTGTCGCCGCTGATCGCAACGGAACTCTCGATGCTGAGGCGGCGAGGCGAAGCAGAGCCGAGATCCTCGACGAGTCGATTGTCCCAGCCCTTCACGCGGAAGACGTCGTCGACAGCGAGGGTCACCTGGCCGGAGCTGTCGTAGCCGCGGTCGAGCTTCCAGCCGTAGAACCAGCTGTTCTCGCTGCCGGCGATGAGATGGCCGGCGACGACCAGGGGTGCACCGTCCCAGTCGTTGTTGTGCACCCTGTCGGGGGTGTTGGCATCCTCGCTCCACAGCTCTCGCGGCGCGTCGCCGTCGAAGGCAATGGCGCGCATTTCGTTGTCGCGTGATCCGGCGTACACGATGGGGTAGCCGTCGGGATCGATGGTGACGTTGCCCTTGGCGAGATCGCCGGTCTCGAAGGGCGGGATGATCTCGTCGCCGGTGAGCGCATCGACGAAGTGGATCTTGTAGTCGTAGGCACCGAACACCAGCCATGTGCGGCCCTCGCGCTCGAAGACCGCCGGCTGACCGGTCCATCCGGTGCCGCACCAGGTGCGGACCTCGTCGTACTCGGTGCTCGTGCCGCACATCCGCAGATCCGGGTAGCGCCACAGCCGCTCGGGCTGGCGACGCGGCACCGGCCCCGTGCCGTAGTACGAGCGCGTGGGATTGCCGCGGAAGGTGAGCACACCCTGCACGGCATCGCCCCACGGTTGGCGGAACGACGACGGCGCAACGAGCGCATCAGGCTCGGGAACCGTGGTGCTCGTGGATGTCGTGGACGGCGCCGCGCTGGTGGCCGGCGGGAGCGTCGTCGGTGCAGCGGTGGTGGCGGCAGCGTCGGTGGTCGCCGACGGGCTCGCATCGGTGCTGGTCGTCGACCAGCCGCCAGTGAGGTACACGAGGCTGCCCACCACCATGCCGAGACCGAGCAGGCCGATGAGCGTCGTTACGACGAGGCGGAGGTGGTGTGACGACGGTCGGCGCACGGCCGTCACGCTACTGGCGCGCTGCGCCGAGATAGCCCCACTCGTCGAGCGCGCGCACGATGCGCGCCGCAGCGTCGGCGGGTGCCAGTTCGACTGTCTCGCCCCGCGCTGCGCCAGCCGCTGCAGCATCGGTGAGCACGCGGAGGCGGTCGAGCGTGGAGTCGCCACCCGGTGCAGCAAGAGCCCTGGCGCGAGGCCGGTACGGGCGCACCACCGGTGCGAGCAGGTCGTGCGAACCGTCGTCGGCACGGACTAACGGGTGCACCTCGATTGCTGCCGACATCGCGGCGCGCACAGCGCCAAGGCTCGACCGCCGCAGTTGCGCCACCAAGCCCTCGACGCTGATCACTGCCGGCGCCCGCACTTCGAGGAGCTCGCGTCGTCCGCCGTCGAGTCGGCGCACCGCATGCAGCGTGCCGTGCCCATGCGGCTCGATGGCGATGCAGCCGAGCGCCTGGCGGGCGCCGATTGCTCCGGCGAGGAACGCTGGCACGCTTCCCGAGCCGCGGTCGAGCGAGTAGTCGCCGCACCACATCCACAACGCGTCGGAACTCGATGCGGGTTGGGAACCGTTCGAGTCGCCGGCGTGGCCACCGGCACCGGCACCGGCGAACTGGCGCACGACGGCGCCGATGGCGGTGGCGACGACATCGCTGCCGAGCAGCGCCAGCGATTCCTCGGCTGTATCGATGCGCACCAGCCGGCGAGCGCCGGTGGCATGCGCCTCGCGCAGGACACTGTCGGCGCCCGCTGGGCCCACCGTGATGGCAGTGACCGTGTCGCCCATCGACGCCGCCTGCTGCAGCGCCATCTCGAGCGCAGCACGGTCGGCCGGGCTCATCCCGGCGAAGCGCTCGTCGTCGGGTTCGCCGGGATGCGACACCCACTTCAGGCAGGCAACGATCACGTGCGCCGGAACACGATGCCGTGCCCGCCCTCGGGATA
>JBEGVK010000105.1:0-14549 GCA_041178405.1 Actinomycetota bacterium
CGGTGCCGGATGCGGACTCGCCTCGCACACGCGCAGACCGAGCTTCGAGCACCGAGCCAGTGTCGAGCACCGGGCCAGTTCCAAGCACCGAGCCGGTAGAGAGCGCCGTGCCGGTTGAGAGTGCCGTGCCAGAACGGGCGTCGCGGCCGGCGAGGAGCAAGAAGTCGGCGCCGCTTCCCGGTGAGACCGTGGTCGAGCGGCCGACCGGTCGCGCGACGTCACGCCCCACGCCCGAGGTTGTCGCACCTGCGTCGACTGAGCCGATCGACGACCGCCCTCTTGCACCGGTGGTGTCGCTGTTCAGCGGTTCGGCCTCGACCACCGCAACGGGTTCGGCGGCGACGACACCGGCTGCTGACGAGGCGCCGCCCCCGCCAGTGGCGCCAGCGCCGCCGAAGTCCAGTGTCGACGATCTCTTCGCCAAACTGCGGGCCGCACGGACCGACAGCGTGGCCGAGTCGGTTGTCGTCGCGACGGACCCGACGCACCCCTCGCACGGAGATGCAGCCGACCCGACCAGCCAGCCGGCCGAGCAGCCGCAGGCGGCGCCGGGAAGTCGACCTGGGCGGAAGGCACCCCGGGTTCCGGCCATCTTCCAGGCCTCTCCACCCGAGCCGGCTCCGGCCGAACGGGCCGACGCCGCACCCGTCGACGACTCCGTCTTCAGCCGCCGCGAGGAGGCGATTGCGCCGCTCATCGCCACCGCGTCTCGCTCGCTCAAGCGCGTCCTCGCCGACGAACAGAACGATGTGCTCGCCGTGCTGCGCAGGCGCGAGCCGGTGCGGACGCTCGATGCGCTCGTGCCTGCATCGGCCGAGCACATCGCCCGTTACTCCGACGCAGTGGCCGCCGAACTGCTCGAGGCTGCCGTTGCGGGTGCGGCGAGCATCGCGAGCGCGAAGCGTCCTGTGCTCGAGAGGTCAGTGGCGGCCGGAGGCGCAGTGCGGCGTGCTGCCGAGATGCTTGCCAACCAGCTCATCGATCCGCTGCGCGAGCGGATCGACCGCCTCGTCGCTGATGCGGGTGGCGCCAATGCCGATCTTGCAGCGTCGCTCCGCGAGCTCTACCGCGAGTGGAAGACCCGGCACATCGACCGTCAGGTGGATGAGGCGGTACGAGTGGCATTCGGCCACGGTGCCCTGTCGGGTGTGGAGCCCGGCACGAAGATCTGCTGGCTTGTCGATCCCAACGGTCCGGCATGTGCCGACGCCGACGACAATGCCCTCGGAGGGCCCGTGTCGGCGGGCCAGCCGTTTCCCACCGACCACCTCTGCGCGCCGGCTCATGCCGGCTGCCGCTGCATGTTGACAAAGGCCGACCGCTAGCCTCGGCGCGGTGGCCCCCCGCAACGTCTCTGAGCGAGCAGTCGGCCAACGCGGCCGTATTGCTCTCATCGCAGTCATCGCCATCCTGGCGGTTCTTCTCATCGGAGTCCGGTTCGTCTCCGGCTACTGGGTCGACTATCTCTGGTTCGACTCGGTGGGTCGCACCGACGTGTTCTGGACCGAGCTCACCTCGAAGCTGTCGCTGTTCTTCATGTTCGGCGTGGCGTTCGCCCTGCTGGCCGTGCTCAACCTGGTCATCGCCGATCGGCTCGCACCCACGACATTTGCCGCAAACACGCACCCGGTCGTCGAACAGTTCCACGAGTTCTTCGGTACCCGCCTGCGATCACTTCGAATCGGGCTGGCGCTTGTCTTCGGGGTGCTCTTCGCCCTTCCGGCGATCGCCCAGTGGCAGAACTGGCTGCAGTTCCGCAATAGCACCCCCTTCGGCATTGACGACGCACAGTTCGGCAACGACGTGGGGTTCTACGTGTTCCGGCTGCCATTCATCGCCTTCGTCATTGACTGGCTGTTTGCGGCGATGGTCTTCGTGCTCGTCCTCGTGGTGTTCACACATGTGCTCTCCGGGGGAATCGTGCTGCAGCCCCCGCGCCCGAAGTTCCGGCGCGCCACCAAGGCACACATCGCCGTGTTGCTCGGAGTGCTGGCGTTCCTGAAGGCCGGCGACTACTGGCTACTTCGCTACGAGCTCACGACTGCCAACCGTGGAGCGGTCCGAGGCATCACCTACGCCGTCGACAATGCGCAGCTGCCCGCAGTGCTGCTGCTGGCCCTCATCTCGGTGCTCACTGGCTTGCTCTATCTCAGCACCCTGAAGACCGACAGGTGGCGGCCCGCGATCGTGGCATCTGCGCTGTGGGCTGTCGTCGCGATCGTGGGCGGCGTGGTGTATCCAGCTGTTGTCCAGAGTCTCATCGTGAAGCCGAATCAGCGCGACAAGGAGGCCGAGTACATCGACTACAACCTTGAGGCCACTAGGTTCGCACTGGGAATCGACTCGGTCGAGGTGCGTTCGGTCGAGTTCGGATCGCTCGACAGCGGAGGTGTCGACGACAACCTTGATGCGCTGCGCGACATCAGGCTGGTGAAGCCCGATCTGGAGATGGAGGACCTCTTCCGCAACCAGCAGGGTGATCCGGGTCGCACGATCGTCGACCTCGATCCCGATCGATACGAGGTCGACGGCGTCGCCCGCCAGGTAATCATCGGTGCCCGCGAACTCGATCTCGAACAGGTCGGCAACAAGTCGTGGCAGGGCGTCCACCTCATCAATACCCATGGATGCGGGTTGCAGGTGGCAGTTGCCGGGCAGATGACGGCCACGGGCAACCCGGTGTACCGAGACGACGTCATCGATCTGTCGACACCTCAGCTGTACTTCAGCCCGTCGCTCGGCGGGTATGCGGTGGTCCGCACGGGTGTTGCCGAGCAGGGATGCGAGGGCTCGAACGAGCCGTACGCAGGCACGGCTGGAGTCGAACTGTCCGGAGTCGCCCGCCGCGTGGCGCACGCGCTGCAACTGTGGGACTACAACCTGCTGGGCTCGAGCGCCATCAACAGCGATTCGAGAATCCTGATGGTTCGCGATGTCGAGGAGCGGGTGCGGAAGGTGGCGCCGTTCCTCGTCTTCGATGCCGACCCCTACCCGGTGGCCGTCGACGGGCGGGTGATGTGGGTGATCGATGCCTACACGACCAGCGATCGCTTCCCCTACGGCGAGTTCGGCGATGTCACGCAACTTGATGCAGGGGCCGGCCTTGCACGGCCGTTCAACTACGTCCGCAACAGCGTGAAGGTCACGGTCGATGCCTATGACGGCAGCGTCTCGCTGTATGCGGTCGATGAGACAGATCCGATCCTCCGGGTGTGGGAGTCGGTCTTCCCCGACATGTTCACGATCCAGAGCCAGATGCCCGACGACCTGCGCGACAACCTCCGGTATCCGGAAGAGCTGTTCCGCGTGCAGACTGCGGCCTACTCGAAGTACCGGCTCGAGGCGACGCAGTTCTTCGACCGCGAGGGCGCGTGGAGCGTTGGCCTCGCCCCGCCCAACACGCGGGGCGCGGTCGCCGCGTCTACCTCGGCAACAGTGGATCCCACTACGGCCACCGCCAGCGTCAGTGACTTCGCCGTCGAAGCCGGCGCACCGCGATTCGAGCCCTACTACGCGATGTTCCATCCCGACGGCGGAGCAGAGTCGCAGTTCGCGCTGTTCCGTCCCTTCCAGCCGTTCAGCGCCTCGAACGAGCGAAAGGAACTCTCCGGCTACATGCTCGCACTGCGCGAGCCCGGCGACGGGAACGGCCGCCTGGTTGTCTACGAGACCTCCGGCACCGAGGAAGGCCCGTTCACGGTGGGCGCCCAGATGTTCGCCGATCCCGAGGTGTCGGCCGATATCACGGTGTTCAACCAGCAGCGGTCGGTCGTGAGCTTCGGCGACCTGCAGATGGTGCCGGTCGCCGGTGGCGTGCTGTGGACGATTCCCATGTATGTCGAGTCGGAGCAGACGGGCGTGCCGCAGATCCGGCGGGTGATCGCCTATCACGACGGAACGGTGGGCTACGGCGACTCGCTGTCGGAGGCTGTCGGTGAGATCTTCCCAGGCCTCACCGGCGAGTTGACCGATGTTGTTGGCGACTCGGATGCCGAGCCCGATGACCCGACAGATCCAACGCCACCGCCATCGACCGACGCCACTGCCGCCGAGCTCCTGGCCGAGGCTGAGTCACTGTTCGCCGAGGCCGATGCGGCGCTGCGCGACAGCGACCTGGCCACCTATGCGGCCAAGGTCGAGGAGGCTCGCGACCTGGTCGCGCGGGCGCTGGAGTTGCTCGGCGACTGAGCGGCTTCGGCGTTGGTCAGCGGTCAGCCGTCAGGAGCGAGCGGCGCGTCGAATCTGCTCGGCCAGCGCAGCGAGATCTTCGCGGAACGCGATCTCGTAGCGGGCCTGCTCGCTGGCGAGCCTCACCTGAGCCGAGCGAAGTGCGTCGAGTACCTCGTCGCTCAGAGTGCTGAGGGAGCCCGGTTCGGTGCCGCCCGTCGACGCGCCGGCGGGCAGAGCAGCAAGCGCATCAATGTCGCTGCCGAGCTCGTTGATCTGGTTTGCGAGCTCGACGCTGACCGAGGTGATGCGCTGCTCGAGTGTGCTGAGTTGCTCGGTGGTCGCCCTGACCGCTGCATCGTTTGCGGCGAGTCGCTCGGCGAGTTGGGCGATGTCGGCGAGGCCGGCTGCGGCCTGAGCGGCGGACTGCTCGACCATCATCACCTTTCCGGTGAGCGAGTCGACTCTGGCGACGAGGGCGGGGTCGGGCGGCGGCGCAGGCTTCTCGGCGAGTTGGCGGGTGGCGGTGTCAAGTGCAGCAAGGCGTTCCTCGAGTGCCCGCTTTGCCGTCTCGGCAGCCTCGAGGCGTTCGCTGAGGGCGGCAAGCTCAGCCTGCAGGGTGACGAGGTCCTGCTGCTTGGCGGTCTTGGTGAAGAGTCCCACAGGGTCCTTGCAATCTCGTGCTCGTATGGTGCCCGACCCGTGCATCGACGGTGTCGGTGTCGACGGCACAGGGTGAGCCGTCCCGACGGGACACGGTATCCGACCGGGAACTCGCCGTCCGGCCTCTCAGCCCCCGCGCAGGCGGAAGCGCTGCACCTTTCCCGTGGCGGTCTTGGGCAGCTCGGTGACGAACACCACCGACCGCGGATACTTGAAGGGGGCAATGGTGCTCTTCACATGATCCTGCAGCCGTGCGACGGTGTCGTCGTCGGCAGCGACGCCGTCGGCCAGCACGACGTGGGCCTGCACGATCTGGCCGCGCGCCTCGTCGGCCGCTCCGACGACGGCACACTCGCGCACGTCGGGGTGACTCAGCAGCGCCGCTTCAACTTCTGGCCCGGCGATGTTGTAGCCGGACGAGATGATCATGTCGTCGCTGCGTGCGGCGAAGTGGAAGAAGCCGTGGTCATCCTGGGTAAAGGAGTCCCCGGTGAGGTTCCACCCATCGCGCACGTAGTTGCGCTGGCGTTGGTCGGCGAGATACCGGCACCCGGTGGGACCGCGGACAGCCAGGCGCCCGACCTCGCCGCGTGGCAGTTCGTTCATCTCGTCGTCGACGATGCGCGCCTCGTAGCCGGAGACCGGCCGGCCGGTGCATGCGGGACGGGCGTCGTCGAAGCGATTCGTGATGAAGATGTGCAGCAGTTCGGTGGCGCCGATTCCGTCGAGCATCGGAATGCCGGTCTGCGACGTCCATGCCTCGTAGACCGGCCCGGGAAGTGTCTCGCCTGCCGAGACAGCGACGCGGAGGGTGCTGAGGTCGGCACCCTCGGCCATTGCAGCGAGCATCGCCCGATACGCGGTCGGTGCCGTGAAGCACACCGTGGCGCGGTAGTGCTGGATGTGCTCGACGAGGTTCGGCGGCGTGGCATTCTCGAGCAGCGTCGCAGCGGCGCCGAAGCGGAGCGGGAAGACAGCGAGTCCGCCGAGGCCGAAGGTGAATGCCAGTGGAGGTGAGCCGATGAACACGTCGTCGGGGGTGACGCCCAGCACTTCCTTCGCGTAACCGTCGGCGATGATGAGCACGTCTCGGTGGAAGTGCATGGTGGCTTTCGGCTCTCCCGTGGTGCCTGACGTGAACCCGAGCAGGGCGACGTCGTCGCGACCCGTTTGCACGGCGCTGTACCTGACCGGCTTGTGCAGCGCGATGCGGTCGAGCTCGGCATCGTGGTTGGCGGTGCCGTCGAATCCGACCACCTTCGAGAGATGGGCACTGTCCTTCGCGCACGCCACCAGCTCGTCCATCAGCCGGGTGTCGCACAGGGCCAGCGTGATCTGGGCCTTGTCGACGATCTTCGACAGCTCTCCGGCGCGGAGCATCGGCATCGTGTTCACCACCACGGCGCCCGCTTTCGTGGCTGCCAGCCAGCACGCCACCATCGCCGGATTGTTAGCCGACCGGATGAGCACACGGTTGCCGGGCTTCACGCCGTAGTCGTCGACGAGTGCGTGGGCAAGCCGGTTCGTCCAGTCCGCGAGCTCCTTGTAGGTGCGGCGCCTGCCATTGCCGATGAGGGCGGTGTGATCGCCGAAGCCGCGCTCGACCATTCGGTCGGTGAGCTCGACAGCGCAATTGAGGTAGTCGGGGTAGTCGAAGCCGTCAAGGAGCAGGTCGGGCCACTCGCCAGGGGGCGGCAGGTTGTCGCGGGCGAACGTGTCGACGTGGCCGGTCGGTCCGAGTGTCATCGCGGTGCTCCCTCTGTCATCGTGCAGGCTCTGGCATGACGGCGGTGGCTTCGATCTCGACCTTGGCCCGCTGCTCGACGAGCGCGACCACTTGGACGAGCGTCATGGCGGGGAAGTTGCGTCCGATCACCTCGCGGTATGCGGCGCCCAGCCCCTCGAGGCTGGCGAGGTACTCGTCGCGTGACGTGACATACCAGGTGAGACGAACAAGGTGCTCTGGACTGGCGCCGGCCTCGGCGAGCACCTCGACGATGTTGCGAAGGGCCTGGCGAACTTGGTCGACGAAGTCGTCGGACTCGAACTCCTGCTGCGCGTTCCAGCCGATCATGCCGCCGAGGAACAGCGTGCGCCCGCTGGCGGCAACGCCATTGGCGTAGCCGCGTGCAGGCTTCCAGTGAGCGGGATTGAGGAAGTGGTGAGGCGATTGGTTCATCGTGCGGCGCTCACTCACCCGTGAAGACGGGCTTCTCCTTGGCGACGAATGCCCGGTAGGCGATGTCGAAGTCGGCGGTCTGCATGCAGATCGCCTGCGCCTGCGCCTCGGCCTCGATTGCCTGCTCGAGGCTCATGCTCCACTCTTGGTGCAGTTGCGTCTTGGTGATGCCGTGGGCAAAGGTCGGCCCGGCTGCAAGACGGCGGGCGAGTCGCATCGCTGCCTCGTCGAGCTCGGCCGCAGGGTGCAGCGAGTTGAAGAAGCCCCAGCGCTCGCCCTCGTCGGCCGACATCGTCCGACCGGTGTAGAGCAGTTCTGCTGCACGGCCCTGTCCGATGAGGCGCGGGAGGATTGCGCAGGCCCCCATGTCGCAGCCCGCGAGGCCGACCCTGGTGAAGAGGAATGCCGTGCTGGCCTCCGGGGTGGCGAGGCGCAGGTCGGCGGCCATGGCGATGATGGCGCCAGCGCCGACGCACACGCCGTCGACGGCGGCAATGACCGGCTTGCCGCATCCGATGATTGCCTTGACGAGATCGCCGGTCATGCGAGTGAACTGGAGCAGGCGCTTCATGTCCATCTGGACGAGCGGTCCGATGATGTCGTGCACGTCGCCACCCGAGCAGAAATTGCCGCCATTCGAGGCGAAGACAACGACGTCGACGTCGTCGGCATAGACCAGGTCGCGGAAGGTGTCGCGGAGTTCGGCGTAGCTGTCGAAGGTGAGGGGGTTCTTCCTGTCGGGTCGGTCGAGCCTGATGGTGGCGATGCCATCTGTCACCTCCCAGAGGAAGTGCTGCGGTCGGTGCGTGGCCATCGAGGTCATGTGCGGGCCTTTCGTGGTGACAGTCGCTGGAGGATGTCGTCGAGCTGGCGCAGCTCGGCATCGGTGATGCCGGCGAACAGCGAGTCGACCCGCTGTTCGTGGTCGGAGGCGAGCTGCTGGAACTGCTGGCGCCCGCGCGAGGTGAGCTCGACCATGACGACTCGGCGGTCGCCCTGCGCCGCAGTCCGTCGCACGAGGCCGTCGGCGTCGAGTCGGCTGACGACCGCAGTGGTGTTGCCGTTCGACACAAGGAGCTGGCGCGAGAGCTCGGTCATGCTAAGAGGCCTGTCGGCGCGGTGCAGCGCTGCCAGCACATCGAAGCGCGGCAGCGTGGTGCCGTGCTCGGCGCGGATGAACTCGCCGAGCTCTTTCTCGGCGCTCCGTGTGACGAGCAGGAGTCGGATCCAGAGTCGGAGTCGACGCTTGGAGAGGCTCTCGCTCACCAGTCGGTCCCGTCGATCTCGAGTGCGGCTCCATTGATCTGCTCGCGGCCGGGCAGGCAGAGGGCAAGGGCAACCCGTGCGACTTCGCCCGGGTCGATGAGCCGGCCCTGCGGATTGTCGGCGGCGAGCGCAGCCACCGCCTGCTCGCGCGTGCGGCCCGTGGTGGCGACGATGTTGTCGACCGTGCGGTCGGTCATCTCGGTGTCGAGATAGCCGGGGCACAGGGCGTTGGCAGTGATGCCAGAGCCCTGCACCTCGGCCGCGATGGCACGGGTGAGTCCGACGGCACCGTGCTTCGCAGCGGTGTACGCGGCGACATATGCGTAGCCGCGGAGCCCGGCAGTAGAGGCGACGGTGATCAGCCTGCCCCAGTCGGAGTTCCTGAGCTGCGCGTAGCCGTCGCGCAGTGTGAGGAACGCTCCGGAGAGGTTCGCGGCGAGCATCTCGTTCCACAACTCGAGCGTGGTTCGGTGCAGGGGGGCGCTGCGTGCCGCACCGGCATTCGCCACGATGATGTCGACGTGTCCCGCATCCCGGTACAGCGCCGCCACCTGCGCCTCGTCGGTGACGTCGGCGACGATGGCGCGCACGCCGGATGTCGACGCAGCGATCGCCTGCAGCGGCTCGGGACGGCGTCCGCAGACGACGACCTCGGCGCCGGCGGCGGCGAAGCAGCGGGCCAGAGACGCGCCCAGTCCGGTGCCGCCTCCGGTGACGAGCGCCCGACGTCCGGCGAGGCTCATGCGCGGATCGTTTCCTGCGTTCGCTGCGCAAGCCGGTAGGCCTGGTCGCGGCCTGGCAGATAGGGCAGCGGCCATGCCACTCCGGTATCGCCGAGTTGCACCGCCGCGTGCAGCGTCCAGTAGGGATCGGCAAGGTGCGGCCTGGCGAGGCACACGAGGTCGGCTCTCCCCGCCATGAGAATGCCGTTCACGTGGTCTGGCTCGTAGATATTGCCGACCGCCATCGTGGCGATGCCGGCTTCGTTGCGGATTCGGTCGGCGAAGGGTGTCTGGAACATCCGGCCGTACACGGGCCGGGCGTCGATGGATGTCTGCCCAGCCGATACGTCGATGATGTCGGCACCTGCATCGTGGAACGTCTGCGCGATGTGCACCGCCTCGTCGGGTGTGATGCCGTGATCGCCGATCCAGTCGTTGGCGCTGATGCGCACCGACATCGGCCGATCCGACGGCCACACGGCGCGCATTGCACCGAACACTTCGAGCGGATATCGCATCCGGTTCTCGAGTGATCCGCCGTACTCGTCGGTGCGGTCGTTCGAGACAGGGGAGATGAAGCTCGAGAGCAGGTAGCCGTGCGCAGCGTGAAGCTCGACCATGTCGAAGCCGGCGCGCAGGGCCATCTGAGTGCTGGCGACGAACTGCGCCGTCACCATGTCCATGTCGGAGCGGTCCATCGGCTTCGGGATCGCGTTTCGGGGCGACCAGGGGATTGACGATGCCGACAGCAGCGGCCAGTTGCCGTCAGCGAGTGGAGCATCGGCGTCGTCCCAGCCGACCTGGGTGCTCGCCTTCCTGCCTGCGTGGCCGATCTGGCAGCTGATCTTCGCCGAGGTCTCTCGGTGGACGAATTCGGTGATGCGCCGCCACGCCGACTCGTGCTCGGCGTCGTAGAGGCCTGTGCAGCCGGGGGTGATGCGTCCCTCCGGCGACACGCACGTCATCTCGACGGTGACGAGGCCGGCGCCACCCTTGGCGCGTTCGCCGTAGTGGACGAGATGCCAGTCGGTGGGGCATCCATCGACGGCCCGGTACTGCGCCATCGGCGACACGACGATGCGGTTGACGAGTTCCATGCTGCGCAAGCGGAATGGAGCGAACATCGGTGCCCGACCGGGTTGTCCACCGGCCTCGTGCTGGAACCAGTCCTCGGCGCTGCGCACCCAGTCGGGATCGCGCAGGCGGAGGTTCTCGTGCGAGATGCGCTGCGAGCGGGTGAGCAGCGAGTAGCTGAACTGCACTGGGTCGAGGTGCAGATAGCGCTCGCACTGCTCGAACCACTCAAGGCTGTTTCGCGCAGCCGACTGCAGCCGCAGCACCTCCGTGCGCCGCTCCTCCTGGTAGCGCTCGAAGGCTCGCTCCATCGTGGGCTCGGTGTGCAGGTACTCGGCGAGGGCGATGGCGCTGTCGAACGCGAGCCGGGTGCCCGAGCCGATCGAGAAGTGCCCGGTTGCCGCGGCGTCGCCCATCAACACGACGTTCTCGTGATACCACCGCTCGCAGATAACCCGGGGGAAGTTCATCCACACGGCCGAGCCGCGGAGGTGGTTGGCATTCGACATGAGGGCGTGACCACCGAGATGGTCGGAGAACACCTGCTCGCACGTGGCGATGGTCTCTTCCTTGCTCATCTGCTCGAAGCCCCATGCGTCCCACGTGTCCTTGGTGCACTCGACGATGACGGTGGCCGTGCTCTCGTCGAACTGGTAGGCGTGGGCCCACATCCAGCCGTGCTGGGTGCTCTCGAAGATGAAGGTGAAGGCGTCGTCGAACTTCTGGTGGGTTCCGAGCCAGATGAACTTGCAGAGCCGGAGGTCGATGTCGGGCTTGAAGACATCCTCGTACTCGCGTCGCACCAATGAGTTGATGCCGTCGCAGGCGACGACGAGGTCGTAGTCGCGGCGGTAGTGCTCGGCGCTGTCGAACTCGTTCTGGAACTGAAGCTCGACGCCGAGCTCCCGTGCCCGCTGTTGCAGGATCAGCAGCATCTTCATCCGTCCGATGCCCGCAAAGCCGTGGCCGCCCGACACGGTGCGCACGCCATCTCGTACGACGGCGATGTCATCCCAGTAGGCGAAGTTCGAGCGGATGGCGTCGGTGCTCGGCGGGTCGTTGCGCTGCATTCGGCCGAGCGCATCGTCGCTCAGCACGACACCCCAGCCGAACGTGTCGTCGCTGCGGTTGCGCTCGAGCACGACGACCTCGTGGCGAGGGTCGCGCACCTTCATCGAGATGGCGAAGTACAGCCCCGCCGGGCCTCCACCGAGGCACAGCACCCTCATTGCGTTCCCCTTGCCGGATCCGACTCTCGGTCCGGCACGAGTGTCGCGCTCGCGCCCAGATGTTTCAAGATTGAAATGTCGTGGCGCGGCAGGTTCCGCCAACCGTGGCGGGGCCAGGACGCAGCCGGCGCCTGTGTCCGGGACGCTGCCCGTAGTGTCGGCCCGTGCAACGTGGGTCGGGCGACGGGTGGATCCGCTGCGCGGACGGGCGCGTGCGGTGGGGGATCTTCGGCGCCGCTGGCGTGCTGTTCGTCTGGCGCTCGACCAGCGATCTCGGCCCACTGGTGATGGTGCAGCGGCGATCCGAGTGGGCGCACGAGGGCGGGACGTGGTCGGTGGCCGGAGGGGCCATCGACGCCGGCGAGTCGCCATTCGAGGCTGCGCTACGCGAGGCCTCTGAGGAGGTCGGACCCGCACCGGAAGGGTGTCGACTGGTGGGAGAGTACGTGTTCGCCCCGGCCGTCGACTGGCAGTACACGACTGTCGTCGTGGAGGTGCCGGAGCGGTTCGGTGGGTCGATCAACTTCGAGACCGATGCCGTGGAGTGGGTGCCACTCGACGTCGTCGACGAACTGCCGCAGCACCCCGGATTCGCAGTGGCGTGGCCGCACCTGCGTCAGATTGTCGAGTCGATGGAGTGATGCGACTGGTTCGTTGCGAGTCGATGCGGTGTGACGTATTCGGCTCTGCCGCACAGAGGGTGCCGCACTAGCCTCATAGTTGCTGTGCGCAATCATCCGTTCGTCCCCCTCCGCCACCGATCGGTGCGGTTGCTGTGGTCGGCGGCGGTGATCAGCGACGTCGGCACGTGGGTGCAGTTGATCGTGGTGGGCACACTCGTCGCACGCGATACCGGATCGGCGCTGCAGACGGGTCTCGTGGCCCTGGCCACCTTCATGCCCCAGGGCATCGCCTCCCCGATCGGCGGCCTGCTGGCCGATCGCTACGACCGGCGAAAGGTGTTCGGCTGGGCGCTCACTGCGCAGGCAGCGGCCACTGCCTCGCTTGCGGTGGTGCTGGCGGCGGGTGTGCGGATGCCGATGGTGCTCACGGCGCTGATCCTGCTCTCGAGCGTGATGGGAGCGATGGGCCAGCCTGCCTATTCGGCGATGCTGCCCGACCTTGTCCCGGCCGAAGAGCTGATGGCGATCCTGTCGCTGGGCATCTTCTCGTGGAATGGCGGCCGCATCGTCGGCCCCCTGCTGGCATCTGTGCTGGCCTTTGCGGTCGGACCAGCCTGGACGGTGGCCTTCAACGCGCTCACATTTCTCGTGATGGCGGGAGCCGTGTCGATGGTGCGGCGACCCTTTGCGCCCCTCGGCAGCGATGGCGGCATCGTCGAGCGACTGCGCGACGGCTGGCGGGCAATGCGGAGCACACCGGGGTGCTGGTACGGCATCCGACTGCTGGTGCTCTACAACGTCACTGCGGTCGGCTTCATGGGGCTTGTTCCCTTTTATGCCACCGACGTGTTCGACGGGAGCACCGGACTCGCCGGTGCGCTTGCCTCGGCGCAGGGAATCGGCGCAATTCTCGGCGGTGTGGTGGTGACTGCGTTGTTCGCCCGGTTCAGGCGGTCGTCGGTGCTGGTCGGTGTGATCATCGCCCTGACGGTGTGGCTGACACTGTTCGCCCTCGCCCCGACGCGGCTGGCGGCAATGATCACTATCTTCATCCTCGGTGGCTGCGCCACAGCGATGTTTCTCAGCACGACCGCGTTCGTGCAGCGAGACGCGCCAGCCTCGAGGCGTGGCCGAGTGCTCTCGCTGCAGCAGGGCGCTGGGGGCACGACATACGGCATCGGTCTGGTCGCCGTTGGCGGCCTCGCCGATCTCACCTCGATCCGAGTGGCCTTCATCGTGGGTGCCTGGGCGATGCTGCTGGGATTCGTGGTCGTGAACGTGCGCACGGGTCATTGGCGCAAGGCGGCAGACGGCGAGATGCCGCCGCCGACCGACGAGACGCTGAACGCAGAGTCGGTGCGCGTCGGCTGGCGTCGGATGCTGTTCGGCGCTGGCCAGCCGGTTGCCGAGGACTTCTCCGGCCGATAGGTTCTTCACTACCGACGCGGGGTGGAGCAGCCCGGTAGCTCGTCGGGCTCATAACCCGAAGGTCGCAGGTTCAAATCCTGCCCCCGCCACCAAGTTGAACGGCCGGCCCGAAGAGGCCGGCCGTTCGCATTGGTGGCGTGCTCGGAGCTGGGTGGAGCGAACCGAATGGTCCAGGGGGTAGAACGGCGGATGCCGGCAGGCCGTCGGCGAGCCGTGGAGCGTGCGATGTCGAAGCCCACCGTTGTTGTTGCTGGTCTTGGGGACACTGGCGTGCTGGTGGCGACGCGGCTTGCGAGGTCGTGTCGTGTCATCGCCGTGACGACGCGGCCGGCGCTGGTGAGCGGTCAGGAACTCGGCATGCGACTGTCGAGTCCGGCGGCGTGGGCGCGCCACTACTTCGTGCCGCTGTCTCGGTTCCGCAGGCTCGACGGGGTCGACCTTCGTCATGGTCGAGTGTCGGGGATCGATCTCGGAGCGTCGACAGTGAGCATCGAGTCGGCAGATGGTTCGATGAGTGATGTCCCGTACTCGGCACTGGTGATTGCGACAGGGGTTTCGAACGGATTCTGGCGCAGCGATCGGGTGGAGGGAGTCGATGCGCTTGCGCGTCGGGTTGCCGATGACGCGCAGTTGCTGGAGACAGCGGGCGTGGTCGCTGTCGTCGGTGGCGGTGCCAGTGGCGTAAGCGTGGCTGTCAACCTGGCTCGGTCGACTCGCGCGGAGGTGCACCTGTTCATGGCGGGTGCCGAACCGCTGCCCAGCCACCATCCGGCAGTGCGGCGGTGGATCACGAGCGCACTACTGCGCCACGGAGTTGTCGTGCATGCCGGGCATCGTGCCGTGCTGCCGGGCGGTGCCGTACCCGACCACATCACCTCTGGGTCGATCCAATGGCTGAGCGGGCAGACGCCATTTGAGGCTGATGCAGTGGTGTGGGCTGTTGGCGCAGTGCGCCCGCACACAGACTTCCTGCCGGGCGACGTGCTCGACGACGACGGATTCGTCCGCGTCGATCGGCACCTGCAGGTGCCCAGTCATCCGCGAGTGTTCGCTGTCGGCGATGTTGCAGCGTCAGATCCGCTTCGGAGCTCGGCCCGCAACTGGGGGCACCGGGTGGTGGTTCGCAATGTCCGCGCAGTTCTTCGCGGTCGACACCCTCGCCGGGTGTTCACGGCACCGGCGAGTCGGTGGGGGTCGG
>JBEGVK010000106.1:0-5807 GCA_041178405.1 Actinomycetota bacterium
CCGACCTCGATGCTGCTGCAGACGCCCTGCTGCTGAGCCGCCGCACGCTTGCGGTGATCAAGGGCAACCTCTTCTGGGCGTTCGCCTACAACGTCGCTGCGATTCCCTTGGCGATGGCATGGCTCCTCTCGCCGGTGATCGCCAGCGCAGCGATGGCGTTCAGCAGCGTGTTCGTCGTCAGCAACAGCCTTCGCCTGCGACGGTTCGCGCCCGCCGTGCGGCCCTGACCGACCGACGCACGCCGACGCACATCACGCCACGGCGGCGCGCAGTCGGTGCACGAGCGCCTCGCGGTGGTAGCCCACCGTGCGCACGCTCACCGACAGCGCATCGGCCACTTCTGGGATCGAGCGGCCGCTGGTGAGCAGTTCGAGCAGTCGCAGGTCGTGTGCGGTGAGCGAATGGCGGGCAGCGTCGACCGCCTCGGCGAGCTCTTCCGACGGCTCGACCCGCTGTTCGACGGCAACGTGGCGCTCGAAGGACGACGGCTCCGACGCCTCGCATGTCCAGCGGCGACGGGTTGCCTTCACGAAGGCCTGGTGCTCGGCATCGCGGAGCAGCTTTGCGGCGAGGTGTCCCGGTCGGC
Organism: Actinomycetota bacterium; assembly: GCA_041178405.1. Classification (GTDB taxonomy): domain Bacteria; phylum Actinomycetota; class Acidimicrobiia; order Acidimicrobiales; family Ilumatobacteraceae; genus UBA668. The sequence goes on from JBEGVK010000106.1 coordinate 587, forward strand.
GCTCGACGGGGAACACCCTGATCACCAGCCACGCCGCCGACACGATCTCGTCGAACGCATCAGTCGAGCCGCCCGGCCTGTCGCCCGACCATCGCCGGGCAGCGGCACTCAACCCGGGCAGCAAGCGCTGCAGCACGATGCGCGCTGCCAGCTCATCGCTGCGGGCCACCACCAGCAGCCGGCCGAGCAGCGAGTCCTCGGCGGCGTGCGCTGTGTCAGCGTCGGTGTCGACCGGGTCGGCGACTGTCGGCACCGCCGATGCGGGTGCCGCCGGTGGCCATTCGCGGAATCCGGCGAGACGGAGCAGATGATCGAGATCGGAGAAGTCGACGCCGAGCGGCCAGGTGCGTGCCCGACGCACCGCTGCCGGTCGACGGGCGATCGACGACCAGTCGTCGACAAGACGGCGCATCATGCCGCTCGGGCGGGAGGAGGGAAGAGGACGTCTGCGTACTGCGGTAGTGGTCATGGGCCAACAGTCCGCCCAGCACCTCCGCAGCCGACTCACCGCCCGACTCACCGAGGTGCTCACCGCCTGGTCAGCGGTCGGCGCGGCTGCGGAGCCACCCCCGTCACTGCGCACAGCCGTGCGATGGATCTCGTCTGCACGTGGCTCACCGGCCCCGACAGCGGTGCCGAGCAGCGCATCACCTGGCACCCGGGGCCAGACGGCACCACGCTGACCGCCGTCGTCGGCAGCGCCGGGCACTTCCACTGCGACGACCCGCTGCTGCAGCCGCACCACGTGGCGATCGAGGCTCGCGCACTGCTCGAACCCGACGGCACCGCACCCACCGTGGCGCACCTCTGGGCAACACAGCTCGCCGGCACCGATGCCGTGCACAGCCAGGATGGCGCGCTCCGCGGCCGGACCGCTGCGGCCGGAAGCCTCCACCTCTCCGTCGCCGCATCGACCTGCCGAATCGAGATCACTCAGACCATGTCGATGCCCCGCCAGGTCGGTGCCAGCCAGCGCACTCAGGTTCGGCCGGTGGTGCGCGTGGCACGTCGTGTCCCAACTCCCGACGAGCTCGCTGTCGCGCAGCATCTCGAGCACGTCACCGGGGACACCGCCTCACTGCCCATGCGCCGGGGGAACACCGACGGCCAGGCTGCCCCCGTACCCGAACGTGAGCGACCGGGCGGCCTGACACCAACACTTGTCGGACTCGCCGGCTCCGCCATCGTGGCCACCGTCACCGGGCGGCCGATGTTCCTGCTCTTCGGCGCACTGGGCGGCCTCGTTGCGCTCTCCAGCTGGATCGGGCAGTGGATCGCATTCCGACGGCGCCACCGACGCGCTGTCGACGAGCACCGAGCACTGATCTCCACTCAGGCCGCTGATCGCGCCGCAGCGCGGCTCAGCGACCGGGCGACGATCGAGCGGATCACACCATCGATCCATTCGGCCAAAGTGGCCATCGCCACGCAGTCGCCGCTGCTGTGGGCGTGTCGATCGGGCGACTCCGATGCCTTCCTCGTCGGGCTCGGCACCGGCGATCTCTGCCGCGGCGCAGGCAGTGCAGCGCCGCATGGTGATGAGTTGCTCGTCGACGTACCGGTGCCGGCATGGCTCGGGCCCGGCACGCGGCTCGCGGTACTCGGGCCGGGTGCCGACACGATCGCACGGTCGATTGTCGTGCAACTCGCAGCACGATGCGGCCCCGCCGATCTGCGCCTCGTCATCGACGCCGACGACTGGCAGTGGGCCGGCCTCCTACCGCACACCCTGTTCGCCGACGTGGTCGCCTGTGGTGGTCCGGCAGATGCCGACGACATTGCGGCGCTCGCTGGCACCGCCTCGTCGGCGCATCTCGTGGTCGTCACCACTCGAATGACCGCGCTCGGCGACCCTGCAAGCGCACTCCGCCGCCTGCTCGATTACACGCCCGCCTCGCTCATTGCGATCAGTTGCGACAGCACGGTGCCGGCATGTGCCACCGCGCTGCTCGATGCCAGCGGCACACCGGCGGTCTTCACACCCGACATCCGCCGTGGAGCGATCACCATCCCCGTCACGCTCGCCGGGATCGGTGTTGGCGCAGCCACCGAGTGCGCCACCGCACTCCAGCCGCTCCGCGATCCCGAGGTCGCCCATGACGGCGCCCATCACCTGCCGGCGGCGGTGCACCTCGAAGAGCTCGTCGGGTCGCGCTACCTCGAGCCGACAGCGATCGTCGATGACTGGTCGCAATCCGATAGGGGGCTGTCACTGCCGCTTGGCATCACCTGCGAGCACGGGTCGTCGTCAACAGCGTGGCTCGACCTCGTCGCCGACGGGCCGCATGCACTCATCGCCGGCACGACCGGCTCGGGAAAGAGCGAGTTGCTCCGCTCGATGGTCATCGGTCTCGCACGCTCGTCACCACCGCAGCGGCTATCTATGGTGCTCGTCGACTACAAGGGCGGTGCAACGTTCGATCAGTTCGCACCGCTGCCACATGTCGCCGCCGTGGTCACCGACCTCGACGATGGCAGTGCCGATCGGATGCTGCGCAGCCTGCGGGCAGAGATGCGCACGCGCGAATCCCTGCTGCGACAACTCGGCGAGGCCGACATCGACGCGGCGCGCGAACGCCACGGGGATGCAGTGCCCCCACGGCTCGTCGTACTCGTCGACGAGTTCGCTGCACTCGTCGGCGAGCGGCCGAGCTTCCTCCACGCACTCGTGGGGATCGCCCAGCGCGGGCGCAGTCTCGGCCTGCACCTCGTGCTCGCCACGCAGCGACCGACCGGCGTCATCAGCGACGACATCCGGGCGAACACCGCCGTGCGCATCGCGCTCCGCCTGCACGACCGGAGTGACGCGGTCGATGTCGTCGGCGACGAGGCGCCGATCTCGTTCCCGCGTCGCACGGCCGGCCGCGCCATGCTGCGCGATGGCGACCGGCGCATCGTGGTGCAGACTGCCCGCTGCGTCCGGCTGGGAGATGCCGTCGATGCAATCCTCGCCGCTGCCGCAATGGCCGGGTGCAGCCCGGCGCAACCGCCGTGGATGCCTCCGTTGCCAGAGCGCCTCGATGCACTGCCCGACGTTGCCCGCACCGGGTGGGGCATCAGCGACGTGTCCATCCCCGATGCAACGCCGGTCATCGGCATCGTCGACGACCCCGACCATCAGAGACTCCTCCCGCTCGTCATTCCCGGCGGCCCGCTCGGCCTGATCGTCGCCGGCAGCCACGGGATGGGGGTGTCGTCGACGCTCGCCGCCGTTGCTGCTGCCGCCGCAGCAACCTCTCGCTACGAGCGGATCATCGCCATCGAGTCGTCCATCGGCGGGAGTGCATGGAGCGCGCTCGACGACGACGGCGTCGTCGAGCACCTCGGCACCGACGACGACCGCCTGCTGCCGATCATGCGTCACCAACTCGATCGCAGTCGCACAGCGGCACAGCAGCGAACGCTCGTGATCCTCGACGGTCTCGACTCGCTGCGGAGGGCTCTCGCCGGGCCGGCGTACGACCACCGCGTCGACCATCGGCACGACACGAGGTTCGACCAGTTGCTCGGCGCGCTGCTGCATCCCGACGCCCATGTCGACCTCGCAGTGGGCACCGCTGATCCGGCCAGCATTCCGTCACCCGTGCTGGCGAGATGCGACGAGCGGTGGGTGCTGCACCTCACCGATGCGGCATCGGCCGCCGCGCTCGGCGTGCCGCCCCGTGCCGTGCCACCGCCGGTACCCGGTCGCCTGCTCGTCGCCGGCCTCGATGCCCAGGTCCTGGCACCAGCCTCGGATGGCCGTCGAGGCGCAGCGTCGTCTCAACGTCGCACTCGGCCCCTGCCGAGACCCGATGTAGCGGATCTCGCTGCGACGGCGCTTCACGCCAGACGACTGGCCGTGTCAGCCGACGACATCCCGGTGGGCATCGATCTCGAGACAGGCCTCATCACTGGACTCTCCGTGGTCGGGCGGGGCGCGGTGCTCGTCGTCGGTTCTCGCGCCGGTGCTCGTGCCGTCATCGCCCAGTCGCTCTGCGCCGCCATCGGGCAGTCACGCCTGTCGCAACGCGTGCTGCACGTCGAGATATCGGGCACTGGTACGGGACGGTGCGAGCGAGATGATCACGTCGCCGCACCCGCCTCGGCCGCTGAACTGATCGTCATATCGGGCACGGGGCACGACCTGCGCCGACGCGAGGGCTGGTGGACAGAGTTCGTGCGACGCGCTCGGGTCGGCGTTGTCCTCGACGGCCCCGATGCCCCCGCCGATGGCGAGCTGCTCGGCGTCGTCCTGCCGCGCGGGTTTCCGACACGATCGCATCCGCACCGCGCCTGGCTGGTGGACCACGGCTCGATCGTGCCGGTGCATCTCGCCGTCGCTGCAGATGCCCCGACGATGCACCAACCAGCGCCCGCGCTGCGGCCGATCACCGCCGCATGGCGGCCGCTCAGCGGTACAGGTCGGTGAAGCGTCGCAGCGCCTGCACGGCACCCGCCACCACGTCATCATCCGTGCGGCCATCGACGAGTCGCCCGACCGCCTCACCTGCGCAGAACGCAACGACCACGGGCTCGCCGAGTCCATCGGTCAGGTCGAACCACTCGCCCCACCCTGCAGGCTCGTCGTACCACCGCAACACTGCGCCGTTCGCCGGTGCCGGCCACCACCGCTCGGCGAACCTCATCACGACCTTCTCGACGCGGGCGGGGCGCAGCATCGACAGCGCTCGGCGGTGTGCCGCTGGGAGTCCCGGCGCGAGATCGATGCTGCCGAGCAGCCACACCGGGATCGTGCAGATCGCGACATCTGCCCAGTCTGTTGCGCGCTCGCCCACCACCGCGCCGCCGGCATCGACCGGCTCATGCGTCACGTGCACCCCGCCGGCATCCCACGTCACGGCGCGCACTGCCCGGCCGCACTGCGCATCGACACCACCGGCGATCGTTGCGAGCACCGGCGCATACCCGTCGCGCAGCCATCGATCGCCGACACCCACACCGCCCTCGCCCAGCGAGCCAGCCCCCCACTCACTGGGGTCGACACCATGCTCGAGCAGCAGATCGACGTCGAGTGCCCGCTGGAGGGCCCGACAGGCAGCCTCGTCCGCCCCGGCACTGCACGCAGCGTGCACGTCGAGCATCGAGCCGGCTGGAGCGAGCAGTGCTGCCTGGCGCTGCATCACGGCAGCAGCGGCCGACACCGTCGACTCGATCGAACTGCTCGCCTCGCCGTCGGGACTCGCCGCAAGCGACGATCCGAAATCACTGGCGACAGTTG